>CAZWAX010000241.1:0-8990 GCA_964631985.1 uncultured Polyangiaceae bacterium
CTCTCGCACGACCTCTGGGTGAACGTCTTCCGCGCCGGCCATGCCGACGCCCGCGAGCAGCTTGCCGTCGCGCGCATCGCGACCGTCGTCCTCGGCATCGTCGCCGTGGCGCTCGGCATCGCGTTCAAGGGACAGAACGTCGCCTTCATGGTGTCGCTGGCCTTCGCGATCGCGGCGAGCAGCAACTTCCCCGCCCTCGTGCTCTCGATCTTCTGGCCGCGCTGCACGACCGCCGGCGCGGTGGCGAGCATGGCGGTCGGCACCGCCAGCACGCTCGTGCTGATCGGGCTCTCGCCGACGGTGCAGGTGGATCTCCTGAAGCAGCCGAGCGCGCTCTTCCCATTGAAGAATCCCGCGCTCGTGACGATCCCCCTGTCGTTCGCGGTCGGGGTGATCGTGTCGTTGCTGCGCCCCGAGGCGGGGGGGCGCGCCAAGCACGCCGTGCTGGCCCGCCAGGCGCACTTCGGCCACGCCGACGAGCACTGATCGCTCGATCCGCTGCCTTCGACGCGACGCTCGCGTTCTGCGCCGGCATGAAGGAAACTGCTCGCGCTGGCGGGTTCTCGGATGCGGGAGGGGATGATGGGATCGATCTTACGGTTTTCTTGGCTCGCACTCGCCCTGGCGACCCTGCAGCTCGCCGCCTGCGGCGGTGGTGGTGGCGGCGGCGGCGGTGGCGACGGCGGGAATTCGAGCGACGCCGACCTCCAGGTGCTCGATGTGGCCACGTTTCTCTCGCGCGAGGCCGGGGCGCCGTCCGACGCGGATCCACGCACCGCCCATCAGGTGCAGTTCATCGTCCGCGGCTTGCGCGACCCCGAGACCCGGCTGACGGATGCGAACGTCGAAGTGCGGCGCGATGGCCGGGTGGACGTCGAGGCGCAGGTGACGCTCGCCGATGATGCGACGGTAAAGAAGGACGTCACCCTGATCCTGGATGTCTCGGGAAGTCTCACCCCGACGGACCTGGCGAACGTCAAGACCAGCGCCAAGGATTTCGTCGCCGACCTGTTGCCCATCACCGATACGCTCCGCATCTACGAGTTCGCCTCGCGGAGCGAGACCAGGCTCGTCGGACGATACGCGGCAAGCGGGGCGGCGGGCAGCTTCGCGTGGACGCCCCCACCGAATCCGGACCTCGACGCCATCGACGGTGGCAGCAATTCGACCGCGCTCTTTCATGCCGTCCGCACCGCCATCCTGGAGGACCCCGAGGGGGACGACATCATCGTCCTCTTCTCGGACGGCCGAGAGAACTCGAGCCCCGAAGGCGCCCGCGAGGAGGCGCTGGACTTGATCCGCGACAAGAAGACCGTCGTCTTCTCCGTGGGCTTCGGCAGCGTCGATTCCGACGAGATGCGGGCGCTGTCCTCGCCGTTCGGGCGATTCCTCGGCGTGCGCCCATCCTTGGTCGGATTGTTCGACGAGGTCGCACGCGAGATCAGCAGCGTCTACACGCTGGTCTACGATACGCCGACGTCCTTCGGCCTCGCGACGCTCGACGTCCGCATCGCGGCGGAGAAGAGCGGGCTCCGCTTCGAGACCTCGCTGGTGGCCGGCGTCGACCTGGCACGCGCCGCGATCGGCCAGTTCCCGACCCTGCCCGGTAGCTCGGTGGTTCTCGACGACCGGCGTACGACTCCGCCGACGGTCTTGGCCTACGCGGTCGCTCCGCTGAATCGCGCCGTGCGTCGCGCCGACGGGCTGCTGGCGTTCGCGATCGACCCCACTCCCGCCTGCACGAGCCCCGCTTGCCGAAGCCGCGTTCAGGGCGTCTTCGGAGCGGGCGCCGCGGACGAAAACGGCGGCATCTACGTGCCTGCCCTCCTCGAAGAAGGGGCCCAGTGGAAGGACGCGGTCAGTGGTGAGCAGCTGACGTTCCTCGGCTTCACCGAGCTGACGTTCTTCCGCGAAGCCGGCGCGCGCCGCGAATACCGGTGTGCCGAGGTCGCTTTCTCCGGCGGCACCCACTGCTTCGCGCCGGGAATCGGTCTGGTGCGGACCACCGATGCCGACGGGAACGTCGTCGTCGAGCTCGCCGAGCCACCGTGTATGGCGGACGACTTCTCCGGGGGCTGCACGGTCGAGTGAGACAGCGCGCCTCTTGAGCGCGGAGCCGCCAGAGGGCGGGCGGGTCTTGCCTCAGCCGCGGACGCTGCGTATACGCCGTATACATGCCGCGTCTCGCCACCAAGGCCCGCATCCTCGCCGAGGCCCAGGACGTCGTCGCCGAGCACGGCGCGGCCGCCGTCACCATGCGCGGGGTCGCGGCGCGCGTCGGCGTGACCCCGATGGCGCTCTACCGTCACTTCGCGGGACGCGACGCGCTGCTCGCGGCGATCGTCGAGGAAGCTCAAGCTACCTTCTTCCAGCATCTGCAGCGCTCGATGGCCGAGCCGACCGCGGAGCGCCGCTTCTTCGCGTCCGGCGAGCAATATCTGGCCTTCGCGCTCGCCCACCCGCGGGGCTATGCCGTGTTGTTCATGGATCCCGGGCCGATCGCGCCGGGGCAGACGCCGCGCGAGGCGGTCTGGGAAGACGCCGCGACCTTCCGCTTCCTGGTCGACCGGCTGCGCGACTGCGCCGCCGAGGGCGTGCTGCGGATCGACGACGCCGAGGACGCCGCGCTCACGGTCTGGGCCCACGTGCACGGCCTCGTCTCGCTGTTCCTCGCCGGCAAGCTGCCGGCCGACGAGGCCCGCTTCCGCGCCATCTACGCGCGCTCGATCCGCGACCTCGTGCGCGCCTTCGATTGGAGCGCACCGCAAAAGCCCTCGAGTCTACGGCGTAGACCCAGGAAAGGATCCCCGCGATGAGCCGCATCGGCGAACCCTGGCGGCCCGGCGCCGTCTCCGGCCCTTTCGACGCGATCGTGATCGGCTCGGGCATCGGCGGGCTCGGCGCCGCCGCGCTCCTCGCCCGTCACGGCGGGCGGCGCGTGCTCGTGCTCGAGCGCCACTACACCGCGGGCGGCTTCACGCACGTCTTCCACCGGCCGGGCTTCGAGTGGGACGTCGGCGTCCACTACATCGGCGACACCGCGCCGGGCCGGACGATCCGCCGCCTCTTCGACGACGTCACCGACGGCGCGCTCGAATGGGCCGACATGGGCGAGGTCTACGACCGGGTGCTGATGGGGGCCGACGTCTACGACTTCCCCCGTGGACGCGCCGCGCTGGAAGCCGCGCTCGGGCGACGCTTCCCGCGCGAGGTCGACGCCCTCCGGCGCTACTTCGCGCTCGTCGAGGAGACCGTCGACGGCATCCAGGCCCACTTCCAGGCGAAGGCGATGCCGGCGCTGCTCGCGCCGCTCGCCCGCCCCTTCGCGCGCCGTCGCTTCGCCGAGCTCGCGGCGCGGACGACACGCGAGGTGTTGGAGTCGCTGACGAACGACCAGCGCCTGATCGGCGTGCTCACCGCGCAATGGGGCGACTACGGCCTGCCGCCGGCCGAAAGCAGCTTCGCGATCCACGCCCTGGTCGCGCAGCACTACTTCGGCGGCGGCGCCTATCCGGTCGGCGGCGCGGCGCGCATCGCAGCGACGATCCTGCCGGTGATCGCGGCTGCGGGCGGGAGCGTCCTCATCCACGCCGAAGTCGCCGAGATCGTGCTCGAGAACGGGCGCGCCGTCGGCGTTCGCATGGCAGCGAACGGCGAGGTGATCCGCGCGCCGCTGATCATCAGCGACGCCGGTGTGGCGACGACCTTCGGGCGGCTGCTCCCGCCCGACCTACCCGCCGTCGTCTCCATCCGGGCCGATCTCCGCACCGCACCGCCATCGACGGCGCACGTCGCGCTCTACGTCGGGCTCGACGGCACGGCTGAGGAGCTCGGCCTGCCGCGCACCAATCTCTGGATCCATCCCGACGAGCACCACGAGCGGACGCTCGCCGCTGCCGATCCGTGGGCGCCCCGCTCCGCCTACATCTCCTTTCCGTCGGCGAAGGATCCCGACTTCACGCGCCGCTGTCCGGGGAAGGCCACGATCGAGGTCGCGGCGTTCGTGCCGTGGGAGCCGTTCGCGCACTGGCAGGACACGCGCTGGCGGAAGCGCGGCAGCGCGTACGACGAGGCCAAGGCCGGGCTGAGCGCGCACCTGCTCGCGCTCCTCGAAGCCCACGTACCCGCCGTGCACGGCCGCGTCGCGCTGCACGAGCTCTCGACCCCGCTCAGCACGCGCCACTTCGCCGGGCATCCGCACGGCGAGATCTACGGCCTCGCCCACGACCCGGCGCGCTTTCGCCGGGCCTGGCTCGGCCCGCGGACGCCCGTCCGTGGCCTCTTCCTGACCGGCGCCGACGTCGCGACGGCCGGCGTGGCCGGCGCGCTCATGGGCGCGGTGATGTGCGCGTCGGCGATCCTGCGGCGCAACGTGCAGAAGGCCGTCGGCCGGACGGTTCCGAGCCGCTCCGCGGCGTAGCGCAGGCCATTCACCGGGTGCCCGCATACGGCGGAACGCGCGGGCCTGATGTCGATTCTCATTGACAAGCTTGGCCCGACCCGGTGTAGCTCGGGGCCGGAGCTCCAGCGCGCCCCAGTGTTCTCGCGCGAAAAACTCGGCGCCGGGTCGATCCCGGCTGATGGAGGATCGGGATGAGGTTTACCCAACGCTTGGTGGTCGCCGCCCTCGGTGTCGTCGTCGCGATGATCGGAGGATCGTCCGCCCTCGCTGAGAAGAACATGCTCGGACTCCCGGACGATGTCGCGAGCGAGAAACAGATCCGTGTCCTCTATCGCGAGTTCACCGACGCGTGGAATCGCCACGATCCCGCCGCGCTCAGCAAGATGTGGGGCGCCGACGGCGACCACGTCGAGCCCGACGGCCGTGTCGCCAAGGGGCGGGAGGCCGTCGCCGCCCTGTTCAAAGCGCAGCACGATTCCGTGTTCAAGCAGACCACTCTGAACCTCACGATCGACTCAGTCTGGCTCATCACCGCCGACGTCGCCCTCGCCGACGGCAACTACGAGATCACCGGCATCGTCGCTCCCGACGGCACGGCGATCCCGAAGCGCAGCGGCCACCTGACCAGCGTCCTCCTGCGCGAGCACGGCAAGTGGGGAATCGCCGCGAGTCGGCTGATGATTCCGGCGCCGTTGCCGTACAAGAAGAACTGACCGCGACGGCGACGCAGGGCGTGCGCGGGGGCTACCCGGCAGCCCGACGCCATCACCACGCGCCCGTGCCCAGCCCGGAGCAGGTTGCTGAACCTGCTAGCCGGCGATCACGCGGAGCGCGTCGAGGCCGCGGAACGGGCCGCGTTGGTGCCAGCGAAGCGGCTCGTCCGCGGCGAGCGCGAGCCCCGGCCAGCGCGATGCCGCCGTCTCCAGCATGATGCGCGCTTCGGCTCGCGCGAGCGAGGCGCCGAGGCAGAAGTGGGCGCCGTGCGCGAACGAGAGCGGGTCGCGCTCACGCCGCCCCGGCCGGAACGCGTCGGGCGACGCAAAGACGGCGGGATCGCGGTTGGCGCCGGCGAGGTAGACGAGGATCGGCTCCCAGGGCGCGATCGCGGCGCCGCCGATGACGACCGGCGCAATCGGGATGCGCACGACGAAGAGCGTCGGCGTCACGTAGCGGAGGAACTCCTCGACGACGTCCGCCGCCGCATGCCGACCGGCGACGACCTCGGCCCAGAGGCCGGGCGTCGAGAGCAGCACCGCCATGCCGTTGGTGAAGAGGTCGCGCGTCGTCCGGTGGCCAGCCGAGTAGAGGGTCGCGGCGAGGGACAGCAGCTCGGCGCGGCTGAGCTGCTGTCCCTCCTCTTCGGCCGCGAGCAGGGCCGACAACAGATCGTCGCCGGGCGCGTGACGCCGTTCGTCCAGCAGCGCGCCGAGATAGCCGTGGAACGCCTCCGAGGCCTCGAGCGCTCGGGCGCGATCCGCCTCGTCGACCTCGAGGGCGAGGAGCGGCGCGACCGCGTCGGCCCAGGCCGTCAGCTGATCGCGATCGGCGGCCGGCACACCCAGGAGCTCGGAGATCACGAGCGACGGCAGCTGATGCGCGAAGGCGTGCAGGAGATCGAAGGGGCGCGCCGCCGCGAGCCCGGCGGCGAGCCGGAGCGCGGTCCCCTCGATCCACGGCAAGAGTCCCTCCACCCGGCGCGGCGTGAACGCCTTCGAGACCAGACCGCGCACCCGCGTGTGGTCGGGCGGGTCGAGGAAGTTGAGGCGATGGGACATCTCGTCGCGTGCCGCGCCCGCGGGTAGTCCCGCGAGGTAGCGCCCCGCGATCGGCCCCGACGCGCAGGCACGCTCGCGCATCACCTCGAGCACGGCGTCGTAGCCGGTGACGGCCCAGAACCCGTTCGTGAGGCGCACCACCGGACCCTCGAGGCGAAGCTCGGCGAGCTGGGCGTAGGGATCGCGGTCGCGCCCGAGCGTCGTCGGATCGAAGTCCGTCATCACGCCGACCACTAGGGCGCGCGACGCGGACCGGTCAAGCCGGTACCATCTCGCTGGCCGGCACGCCGGGGAGGTACGAGCGGGAGAGATTCCCCGTGGGCACTACATCCCGAACTTCGAGAAATGCTCGATGTCGACCTCCCGTGCGACCGCGCGACCCACCCGCTGCAGGTCGCCGACATGCTCGACCGAGTCCATCTGCTGCACCGCAGCGGGTTCGACGTCGCCCAGGCCCAAGGCCGACAGCCCGGCACGACTCAGGTTCGCGTTGTAGCGCACGTACCTGAAGAGCTTCCGTGCCACCGGATGGTCGCCACCGCCGGCAATCAGGTCGCCGACCTCCCCGTCGAGGGGGCCACCGTTCAGGCAGCGGCCGAACACGCGACAGAGGAAGTCCTGCTCGTTCGACGCCGCGAACATCAACGCCGACGGGATCGACGTGGCGTTGTAGATGAGGTTCATCTGATCGGGACTGAGGCTCGCGTTGGCCGCCGCCGCCGCTCCGGTTCCGATCGAGACCAGCAGCATCTTGTCCTCACCGGTGGGCCATTCCAGCCGGTAGGGCTTCAACGTCGCCATCAGGAAGAGTTGGAACGCCGGGTTGTTGTACATCGTGACCCCGCCGTCCACGAAGATGAACTCGTATTTGCCGCCGAAGCCGACCACCTCCGGCGGGAAATAGGTCGGCGCCGCGGTGCTGGCACGTACGAGCTGCCACAACGGGAGGCGCAGGTTGCAGTCCGGTCGCTCCGCGGCGTTGTACTTCGCCAGAGGATTGTTCGAGAGCGGCCACGGCGAGTCGGTCGTCGCATTCCGCAGGACCAGCATGAGGTAGGTCTTGAGCGCCCGCGTGCCCAGGGTGTACTCGGCATCGCCCGGGTCCGGGGGGATCCCCTGCTTGCGGGCCTGGTCGCCGATCACCTGGCGGATCTTGGCCGCGAGCTGCTGATCGTCGAACTTGTTCCGATGATAGCGACGCAGCAGGCTCGCTTTGTCGAACATCGCCGGACCGCACGTGACGTAGAACTGGGTGATGTCGGCGACCCGCATCCCGAGGGACAGGCAGGTCGCGATGATCGCGCCGGTACTGGTGCCGGCAATGTAGTCGAAGTAGTCGGCCAGCACGAAATCGTCGTTGCGGGCGAGCTTCTTCTGCAGCTCGGCCTCGATCTTGGCGAGCACCTCGAGCGTCAGCGCACCCCGGATGCCGCCGCCGTCGAGCGCGAGAAGCTTGCGTTGGTCCCTGGGCGCCTTCTTGTCTTGCAGTGACATGGCCGTTCTCCTGGTCAGAGCTTCGTTGGGTTGATGGTTGGGGCGACCCGTCCGGGCGTTGCGGCCTGTGCCTCCTTCGAACCGAACGGCATGACCACGAACACATGCGGCTGCATGACGACCCCCTCTCGGCTTCTTGGCAGGAATTGCAAGCGCGGTGCCGCTCTCTCGGCGCCCGACGACGCGCGAATCTCGGGCGAGTGTCGGCTATCGCAGACACCGGCGTCCGGAATCTCGGACGCAAGCGGCCGCACCGAGATGACACGGTTCGCGTCGGTCCGAAACCCGCGGGCCGCGCGGGCGGCTATGGTTTTTGATTTCGCGCCCGTGCTACGCCGACGGCATGACCGACATCCGTACGTTCTGCCGCGTCTGTGAGCCCGCCTGCGGCCTGGTCGCGACCGTCACCGACGGCGCGCTCACGGCCGTCCGTCCCGATCGTGAGCATCCGGTCTCGCAGGGCTGGGCCTGCAACAAGGGCATTGCCACCCTCGACGTCCACCGCGATCCCGACCGCCTCTCGTACCCGCTGCACCGGACCGCGAACGGCTTCGAGCCGATCGGGTGGGACGGCGCGATGGCCGGCATCGCGTCCCGGCTCCGCGGCATCAAGGAGCGGCACGGCGACTGGTCGACGGCCGTCTACATCGGCAACCCGACCGCCTTCAACGCGCTGGTCTCGGTCGGCACGACGCCGTTCCTGCAGGGCCTCGGCACGCGGCAGATCTACAGCGCCGGCACCCAGGACTGCAGCAACAAGTTCGCGGCGAGCGAGTACGTCTTCGGCTCGAGCACCATCCATCCCGTTCCCGACTTCGACCACACCGACTACCTCCTGATCTTGGGCTCCAACCCGGGCGTCTCCCACATGAGCTTCATCTCCATTGCGGAGCCAATCGAGACGCTCCGCCAAATAGAAGCGCGCGGGGGCAAGGTGCGCTTCGTGAACCCGCGGCGCATCGAGTCGGTGAAGTCGGGCGTCGGCGCGCTGATCCAGATCCGGCCCGACACCGACGTCTATTTCCTGGCCGCCGTGCTGAACGAGCTCGAACGGATCGGCGGCTTCGACGAGGCGGTGTTGGCGACCCACGGGAAGCACGTCGATGGGCTGCGCGCGTTCATCACGCCGTACACGCCCGAGCGCGTGAGCCGCGTCACCGGCGTCACGGCGGACGCCATCCGCGAGGTCGCGCGCGACTGGAAGGCAGCCCGCGGCGCGTCGGTCACGATGTCGACCGGCCTCAACAAGGGCCCGCAGGGCCCCCTCGCCTCCTGGCCCGTCCACATGCCCTCCTTCCTTAACGGCTACACCGCCCCCC
>CAZWAX010000242.1:0-8988 GCA_964631985.1 uncultured Polyangiaceae bacterium
TGAAGGGCGACATCACGATCGTGATCCCGAAGTACACGATCAACCAGGTGTCGGGGAGCCACTAACCTGCGCGTCGTGCTGCCGCCCTCGTGGCAGGAGGCGCTCCGCGGCGAGCTCGACGCCGACTACTTTCGCGAGCTCGGGCGCAGCGTCGATGCCGCGCGGGCAATGCAGCAGGTCTACCCGGCCGAAGCCGACGTCTTCGCCGCCTTCGCGCTCGCGCCGCTCGACCGCGTGAACGTGGTGCTGCTGGGACAGGACCCGTACCACGACGAGGGGCAGGCCCACGGCCTCTGCTTCTCGGTGCGACCGGGCGTGCCGCCGCCGCCGTCGCTCGTGAACGTCTACAAGGAGCTCGCCGCCGACATCCCCGGCTTCGAGCGCCCCGCGCACGGTCATCTCGCCGCCTGGGCGCGGCAGGGCGTGCTCATGTTGAACACCGTGCTGACGGTCCAGGCGCACGCGCCGGGCTCGCACAAGGGGCGGGGCTGGGAGCGGTTCACCGACGCGGCGATCGCCGCCGTCAGCGCGACGCGCGCGCACGCCGTTTTCGTGCTCTGGGGCAATCACGCGCGGAAGAAGGCGGCGCTCGTCGACCGCACGCGCCACACCGTCATCGCGGCAGCGCATCCGTCGCCGCTCTCGTATCGTCGTTTCGCGGGCTCGCGGCCGTTCTCGCAGGTGAATGCGGCGCTCGTCGCGCACGGACAGGCGCCGATCGAGTGGCGCCTGTCGATGACGCCTGAGCCGGCGTGATAGGCGTTCGGTGATGGCAGCGGACGGCACGGGACGCCGGGTGCATCGCGCCGAGCTGACGCGCATCCTCGAGCACCATCCCGGGACGCGCTCGCTCTTCTTGCGCCAGCCGCCGGGCGAGCAGCTGGCGTTCACGCCCGGCCAATTCATCTCGTGCGAGCTGCCGGTCGGCGCCGACGCGCCGCTCGTACGGGCCTACTCGCTGGCGTCGAGCCCGGAGGACAGCGAGCTCGAGATCTGCGTCGATCTCGTCGCGGGCGGGCCGGGTTCCACCCATCTGTTCGGCCTCGAGCCCGGCGCGGGCGTGGCGTTCACGGGGCCGTTCGGGAGCTTCGCGCTCGCCGAGCCCCCGGACGTGCCGCTCGTGTTCATCGGCGAAGGCACCGGCGTCGCCCCGCTCCGGCCGATGGTGCGGCGGGCGCTCGAGCGGGGCGGCAATCAGCCGATCACCGTGCTCCAGGGCGCGCGCTGGGATCACGAGCTCGTCTACCGCGACGACTTCGAGCGCTGGGCGGCGATGCATCCACGGCTGCATTGGGAGCCGGTGCTGCTCGCGACCGAAGCCGAGATCGGTCCGATCGCCGCGCTCGAAGAGGTCACGCTCGAGCACTTCGTGCGCGACGACGCCGAGCGCACCCGGCGCTTCTGGATCTGCGGTGTCGGGGACTGGCCAGGACGCGTTCGCGACGCCCTCCGCGCCGCGGGGTACGAGCGGCGCGCGGTGCGCGCCGAGCAGTGGTAGGCGGCGTCTGCGCGACGACGCTTGACCCCCTTCGACATCCGGCCCTATCGTCCGACCTTCGAGGCGTCATTGCGGCGCGACGGCGCCCGACACGAAAGGACCTGACCATGGCCTCACTTCGTCGCAGTGCTTCGAGACGAGCCACGTCGTGCCTCTGCGCCGTCCTTGTGCTGCTCGCGCTCGCCGTGCCCCGCGCAGCCTCCGGTGCCGGGTTCCGCGTCTTCGCCCTCCTGCCGGGGAACGCCCTCATCCGGTTCGAGAGCGACGCCCCCGGCGTGGTCACCACCTTGGGCCCGGTGACGGGGATCGGCCCCAACGAGACGATCCGCGGCATCGACTTCCGCCCGCGGACCGGTCAGCTCCTCGCGGCCACGGTGACGACCGGATCCTCCGCCAATAGCGTGCTGCGGACGTACGTCGTCGATCCCGGCACGGCAGCTGCCACGCTCATCGGCGCGACTGCGGCGGCGCTGGCGGGTGCCGGAGACGTGGCGACCGGCTTCGACTTCAACCCGACCGTCGATCGCCTGCGGTACGTCAACACCAACGACGAGAATGCGCGCCTGAACCCGGGCAACGGCGCGCTTTCCGGCAATGACACCGACCTCAACCCGGCGGCGACGAGCGATCTGATCGCCGTCGCGTACGACCGCAGCTTCGATCGCCAAACCGTCGTGGCACCAGCCAACGACGCGATTCCGACCACCCTCTACGTGATCGATCGCAACACCGGCACGCTCGCGATCCTGGGTGGAACGGATGGCAACCCGACGCCCAACGGCGGCACGGTCACGGACGTTGCGAGCCTGGGCGTCGGCTTGAGTCAAACGAACGACGGCGGGTTCGACATCGTGCCAGGCGTGCCCGAAGCCGCGGCATTTGCGGCGCTCACTGCCGTGGATGACGGACTGACGCGGCTCTATGCGATCGATCTCGACGGCACCAGCAACGTGGCGACGCCGATCGGGCTGGTCGGTACCGGCACGACCCAGGTGCGTGGCCTCGCCATCGTGCCCGACCGCATCGAGGTGGTCGGCGCCGACGGCCGGTCGACGCCGCAGGTGCGCGTGTTCGCGGCCGGCGCTCCGGCATTCGATCTCGATCCTTACCCGACGCGCTTCAAGGGCGGGATCCGGGTCGCCGCCGGCGACGTCAACGGCGACGGCGTCTACGACGTCGTCACCGGATCGGGGCGGAAGCAGTTTCCACACGTCCGGGTGTTCGACGGGGCGACGCGAGCGGCCTCGACCTCGGTGCTCGGCAGCTTCCTCGCCTTCGACGCCGCGTTCACGGGCGGCGTGTTCGTCGCTGCCGGCGACGTGAACGGCGACGGTTTCGACGACGTCGTCGTCGCGCCCGATGCGGGGGCGGCCCCGCAGGTGCGCGTGTTCAGCGGCCGGAACGGCGCCGAGCTGCGGAACTTCCTCGCCTATCCTGCGGCGTTCCGGGGCGGCGTGCGCGTCGCCAGCGGCGACGTGAACGGCGACGGGCTCGCGGACATCGTGACGGGCACCGGCCCCGGCACGCCCGCCCAGGTGAAGGTCTTCTCGGGCGTCGATGCGTCCGAGCTCTCGAGCTTCCTGGCCTTCGACCCGGGGTTCGTCGGTGGGGTCTTCGTCGCCAGCGGCGACGTCAACGGCGACGGGGTCGCCGAGATCATCACGGGAGCCGGTGCCGGAGGCGGACCCCACGTCAAGGTCTTCAGCGGGGCGAACGGGAGCGTGGTCCACGACTTCCAGGCGTTCGCGGAACGCGCCAAGGGCGGCGTGCGCGTCGCGTGCACCGACGTGAACCGGGACGGACGGCCCGACATCGTCGTCGGACTCGCGCCGCGGGTCAGCGCGGAGGTGCGAGCGTTCGACGGGCGAACGCTGACGCAGCTGCAGAGCGTGCTCGTCTTCGAACGTGGCCCGCGGGGCGTCTTCGTCGGCGGGTGAGCCGCCCTGGCCGCGGTCCTCATTCGGCGTCGTGGAAGATGATGCCGAGCGTGTAGCGTTCGCCGCGGGTCAGGACGCTGACGCCATGGCGCATCGTCGTCCGGTAGTCGCCGCGCGTGCCGCGCACCGGGCGCTCGCGGTTCGCGAACACGATGCCCTCCCCGGCGTCGACGGTGAGGACCGTCGCACGGGACTGCGCACGTGGCCGCTGCTCGACCAGCACGACCTCGCCGCCGTCATAGTCGCGCCCGCGCTCCGAGAGGACGATCAACACCTGGAGCGGGAAGGCGACGGCGCCGTAGCGATCCTGGTGGAGCGCGTTCCAGTCGCCGGGGCCGTAGCGCAACACGAGCGGCGTCGGCCGGCGCTGCCCGGCTGCGTGACAGCGCGTGAGAAATCCGGCGAGCGTCGGGGGGTAGTCGGGGGGATCGCCACCGAGGCGCTCGGCCCACCTGCGGGCGACGGCGGCAAGCGGCACGTAGAGGGTCCGCCGCACGCGCTCGACGAGCGCGGGGAGGGGATAGGAGAAGTAGCGGTACTGCCCGCTGCCGTAGCCGTGGCGTTGCATGTCGATCGTCGAGCGGAAGAGGCGGTCGCGCGCGAATGCCGCACGCACGGCCGCGCATTGACGCGCCGTCAAGAGATTCGGCAGCCGCGCCCACCCGTCGGCGTCGAGGCTCGCGGCGATCGCCGTCCAGTCGCGCCGCACCGGCATCGAAGGTTACGACCTCAGCCGAGCTGATTCGTGAACTGCTGCATGTCGAAATAGTCCCGCCACGCACGGATCTTGCCGTCGGCGGTGATCTCGAACGCGCCCATCACCGGGAGCGCGATCTGCTTGCCGTTGATCTCGAAGCGGTCGACCCGCTCGGTGAAGACCGTCGCCCCCTGGGTGGCGATCCCGACGAGCTCGAACTCGACCGTGGTCGCGGGCGCGATGAACTGGGTGAGGGTGCTCGCGATCGCCTCACGGCCGGTGAGCGGCGCGAGCGGGATGTTGTGGTAGACGGCGTCCGCCGTGAAGAAGTCGACGAGCGCGTCGACGTCACGGCGCTCGACGGCGCGGCAGAAGTCGCGGACGACGGATTCGGGGGTCTTCGCGGTCGGCATGGCAGGGTTGTACGTCGCGATCGTGTCCGGTGCTACAGCCCGAGCACGTGGCCGACGGCGGGATCGACCTTGCCGTCGAGCATCATGCGGTAGACGCGCTCGACGTCCGCTGCGCCACGGCCGCGCTCGACCCGCATCCAGCGGTCGACGCCGGCGATGAACCCCTTGAGCGCTGCCGCGATCCGGTTCTGCAGCTCCGCGCCGCCCCATTCGCGCGCGCGTTGCTGGATGCGGTCGGGCGCGAAGAAGAAGGTGGGCGTCGGCCCCGGCAAGTCCGGCGCCGCGGGGATCATCTCCATGTGGGTGAGACCGACGGCACAGCTGTAGCGCAGCTGGTCGCCGCAGCGGCGATGTACGGCGTCGCGGACTGCGCTGCTTCCCGCCATGTCGACGAAGACGAGCGGCTGATCGGCCGGCAGGCCGCCGAGCTCGTCGTACGTCACGACGCGGTCGTAGTAGCCGAGCCCGCTCACGAACGCCCGATTGCTCGCCGAGGTGAGCCCGACGACCTCGTAGGGCCGCCCGGCGCGAGCCGACAGGAGTGCCGCGAGGCCGATCGCCGTCTTGCTCGAGGCGCTGGAGAGCGCGATCGCGCGGGCGCCGTAGAACTGCTGCTCCTCCAGGAAGTCGTCGAGCAGGAACGACGTCCCGAACAAGGGGCGGAGCAGCATGTACGCGTCCTCGTGCTTCGTGTCGTAGGCCGGATCGGTGCTCGTGCGGAGGTAGCGGTTGTAGACGGGCGGCAGGTCGCGGCGGTGGGCGGTCACGTCGACGCAGCCGCCATCGTCGATGTGGTCGGGCTCGATCACGAGGTGGGTCGACATCGGCAGATAGCCGTAGAGACGGTCAGCGACGGGTACACCCGGATGCCGCGACTCGACGACGTCGGCGAAGCCCCACACGGGCACGCGCCCCCAGCCCTCCGCCGCCGGGAAGAACTCCCAGTAGCGCAGCATCTCGCCGATGACGGCGTAGGTGATGTTGTTGGCGGTGAAGGCGAAGGCGTCGATCTTCAGCAGCACCTGGCCGTCAGCGAGTGCCGGCAGGGTTGCGGGCACGACGGCGGTCTGGTGCAGGTCGTCGCGGCGGACGACGAAGTCGACGGCGGCGGATCGATCGATCGTGGTCGTCATGAATCGAGCGTCTACAGGAGGCGCATCTGATCGCCAACCGCCGGCGGGCGGCGAAACGCGGCGGTGGAAAGGGGCGGCACGGGCTGATCCAGACCGTGCTTGCGCATCGTCACCGCGAAGAGCGCGGCGATCTGGTCCGCGTAGGGTCCCGTGCCGCGCATCCGCCGTCCGAACTCCGAGTCCGAGATACGGCCGGCACGGGTCTCGCGGATGCGGTTCAGGACGCGCGCTTGGCGATCGGGGTAGTGCTCGGCGAGCCAGGCGGTGAAGATCTGATCGAGCGGCTTGGCGAGGCGAAGCAAGGTCCAGCTCGCCGAGCGTGCGCCCGCGGCGGCCGCAGCGGCGAGGATGCGCGGGATCTCGGCGTCGGTCAGGCCGGGAATGACGGGGGCGATCATGACGCCGACCGGAACGCCGGCCTCGGTGAGCGTGCGGATCGCCGCGAGGCGGCGTTCGGGGCTCGCGGCGCGCGGCTCGAGACGGCGGGCGAGCTCGGGATCGAGCGTGGTGACCGAGCACATGACGTGCGCCGCCTGGTGGGCGGCGAGGGCGGCGTAGAGGTCGGCGTCGCGCGCGACCAACGCCGACTTGGTGATGACGGCGACCGGATTCCGGAACTCGAGGAACACCTCGACGCAGCGTCGCGTGAGCTGCAACCGGCGCTCGACCGGCTGATAGCAGTCGGTGTTGCCCGAGAGCGCGACGACCTCGGGCCGCCAACGCCGCGAGCGGAAGGTGGCACGCAGCAGCTCGGGCGCGTCGTCCTTCACCATGATGCGCCGCTCGAAGTCGAGCCCGGCACTGAAGCCGAGGTACTCGTGCGAAGGCCTCGCGTAGCAGTAGGAGCAGCCGTGCTCACAGCCACGGTAGGGGTTCAGGCTGTAGCGGAAGCCGACGTCGGGGCTGGCGTTCTCGGCGAGCACGCTCTTGCTCGTGTCGCGATAGAACTGGGTCGCGGGTGCAGGCGCGTCCTCGTCCGGTGCCTGTTCGCAGTCGGCTTCGACGTGGAGGGACTCGTAGCGGTTGGCGGGATTGAGGGTGGTGCCGCGTCCTGGCGGAGTGGCTGACATTCGCCATATGTTCGCCCGTCGGGCGTGGCCGCGCAAGCGGTGGCATGACCCCTTCCGTTCCCTTATCTTCGCGCGCCGTGCCGCCGTCCGAATCGACCCGCCGCGTTTTCTTGGTCCGTCACGGGGAGACCCTCTACGGGGCAGGGACCGCCGGCACCGACGACTTGACGCCGGCCGGGTAACGCCCGATCCAAGCCCTCGAGCGGGTGCACCGCCCGACGCCGCGCGATGCCATCCATGCGAACCCCCGCGAACGCGCCCAGGCGACGGCGCGGACCCTGGCGGGCGCCTCGGGGGTGCCGATCACGACCGTCGACACGCTGCGCGAAATCACCCCGGGCGACCTGTCCGTCCTCACGGCGTCGTCGACGCGGGACGTCGCGGGCTTCCTCGGTCAGGCGATCGGCTATTTCGTCGACCCGGCGACCCGCTGGGACACGCCGTACCTGGGAGGGGAGAGCTATCGCGATCTTCGCGAACGGGTGTGGCCGTTCTTCGCGGATCTGCTCGACCGGCAGGACTGGCGCCGGGTGCTGGTGGTTGCCCACGGGGGAGTGAACAACGCCCTGATCGGCCGGATCCTCGGCACCGGCGAGCCCGGTCTCGCGAACATCGAGCAGGATTTCGGTGGCCTCAACATCATCGACGTCGTGGCCGGCCGGCCGGTGCTCCGGCTCCTCAACTTCACGGCCTACGACCCGCTCAAGGCGGACCTCGAAGCGAGCAGCATGGACGTGCTCCGCGGGCTCTTGGAAAACGGGCTCGAAACCACCCCTCTCGAGGTGGCGGGCAAGCGGTGACCTGGGTGGTCGGTGTCTGTTTTCCTTCGTTAGATCAAAAGTTTGTATTGACTTCGCAGCTTCTGACCTTTAAGCTCGACCCTCGAACCGTGTTTTTTTCCCCCGCCAGCAGCAGCTCCGGCTGCCCTGTGCCGACCCATGACAGGTGTGCGTGCGTTTCGCGCTGCCTGATCCATGAAAGCGTCAGCGGAGAACGTTCCCGGCGATGAAGAGCATACCTCGACCCAAGAAGGACAAGCCCGTGAGCGATGCCGGCCCCTCGAAGTTCAACCGAGTGGTCGAGATCGGTCGCGAGCGCAAATACGTTCCAGCTGGCGACCGCGAGCAGTTCGGTGCCGATCCGACGTCCTCCGAGGAGATCAGCAGCGTGATCTCCTTGCTCGGCGACGGGGACGGTGACGGCGAGATCGCCGTCGAGGCGGCCGAAGACAGTCCCTTTGCCGAGGCCGAAGAGGAAAAGGACGAGGAGTGGGTTCCCGAAGTCCCCGAGGAGAAAGAGGAGCGCGAAGATCGCTCGTCCCTCCTGCGCGACTCGTCCGATCCGGTCCGCATGTACCTGCAGGAGATGGGCGGCGTCGCCTTGCTCTCGCGCGAGGACGAGGTCGTCATCGCCAAGAGCATCGAGGCCGGCGAGCTCGAGGTCCGGAAGGCCGTCTTCTCGCTGCCGCTCGCACTGCAATACGTGCTGAACCTCGCCGATCGCCTGCGTGACGGCGAGATCGACGGCCGCCACCTCTTCGGCGACGACGAAGAGGAAGCCGCCAACGGCGAGGGCGCCACCGAGCAACGCGAGGACGCGCGGGTCGGGGCCTTCCTGAAGCACATCTCGCGTCTCCGTCGTCTCGTGACCGAGCGCGAGAAGCTCGTCGCGGAAAAGGCCAAGAAGAAGACCTCGGCCAAATCGGCGGCGAAGATGGATCAGCGGCTCGAAGCCATCAAGCCGAGCCTCCACAGCGTGTTGTCGGAAGTGCCGCTCGGCGCCCGTCAGGTGACGGTGATCGTCGACAAGCTCAAGGAAGCCATCTCGACGCTCGACGCGCAGCGCACCGTCATTCGGCGCTACGAGCCCGAGCCTCCGAAGAAGGAAGTCCCCGTCAAGGGGAAGGCGCCCAAGCCGGTGCGCAGCGTGGCGCCGCCGCGCCGCACCCCCGAGCAGCTGGCACAAATCGCCTCCGACGTCCGCGAAGCCAAGAAACGCATCAAGACCGTCGAGCGCGAAACCCAGATGACCGAGCAGGAGCTGCGCGACTCGTTCGGCGCGATCCGTCGCGGCGAGTACAAAGCGCAGGAAGGCAAGCGCCAGCTCATCGAGGCCAACCTCCGCCTCGTGGTGTCGATCGCCAAGCGCTACACCAACCGCGGCCTCGGCTTCCTGGACCTGATCCAGGAGGGCAACATCGGCCTCATGCGCGCGGTCGAGAAGTTCGAGTACCAGCGCGG
>CAZWAX010000243.1:0-8984 GCA_964631985.1 uncultured Polyangiaceae bacterium
GTCCACAATCAGATGTCCGAAGACCTGTCATTCCGGCGCGTGCTGGGGGTGGCCGACAACGCCACCAATCGCCGCATCGTCTGTCAGCACCTGCGCTCGTGGGGCTGCCGCCCGGAAGAGGCGAACGGCGGGCCGACCGCGCTCCGCATGCTCGGCGAAGCCGTCGGCGACGATCCCTACGGGCTGGTCCTGCTCGACATGCAGATGCCCGGCATGGACGGTGCGCAGGTCGCCGCCCGCGTCCGCGCCGATCCGGCGCTCGCCGAGTTGCCGCTCATTCTCCTCTCGTCGATGGGCGCGCTCCGCGGCGGCTCGGAGGGCGCCCGCACCCTCGGGTTCGACGTCGCCGTCACGAAGCCGATCTGCCGCGCGGTCCTCGCCGAGACCGTGACCGCGGTGCTCGAGCGGCGCGTCCCGCGCGCCGCCGACGGCGTTCGGCGCGCCTTACCGGTCACGCGCACGCTCGACGTGCTGGTGGTCGAGGACAACGCGATCAATCGCGACGTCCTCCGCCAGATGTTGCAGATGCTCGATTGTCGCGTCGAGCTGGCGGTGCATGGACGCGAGGCGCTCGCGGCCGTGCAGGCGCGGCGCTACGACGTCGTCTTGATGGACGTGCAGATGCCGGAGATGGACGGCCTCGAGGCGACCAAGGAGATCCGCCGGCTCGAAGCGGGAGGCAGCCACCGGGTCGCGATCGTGGCGCTCACGGCGCATGCGCTCGAAGGCCAGAAAGAGCGCTGCCTCGCCGCGGGGATGGACGACTTCCTCGCCAAGCCGATCACGCTCGAAGCCCTCACGCTGGCGCTCGCGTATCAGCGGGTACGTTGCGAGTCCGGGGAGCCCGCGCTCGCCACCTCGGCAGCGTAGCCCTCGGCACGCAGTCGACGCTGCCCGTCGGAATGGCATAGTGTAGCCCCATGCCGAAGCTCGTCGTCTCGCACCCGAAACCGACCGCCCAGCTGCGGGCGATCCAGAAATCCGCCAAGCTCGCCAACGTCTGCTACGACATTCGCGGTCCCGTGCTCGCTCGCGCCAAGCAGATGGAGGACGAGGGCCACCGCATCATCAAGCTCAACATCGGCAACCCGGCGCCCTTCGGCTTCGACGCGCCCGAGGAGCTGGTCCAGGACGTCATCCACAACCTCCCGAGCGCCGCCGGCTATTGCGACTCGAAGGGGCTCTTCGCGGCCCGCAAGGCCGTTATGCACTACACCCAGCAGAAGCACGTGACCGGCGTCGGCATCGAGGACATCTACATCGGGAACGGTGTCTCCGAGCTCATCGTCATGTGCATGCAGGGGCTGCTCAACAACGGCGACGAGGTGCTCGTCCCGGCGCCCGACTATCCGCTCTGGACGGCGGCCGTGAGCCTCGCCGGCGGCACCGCCCGGCATTACCTCTGCGACGAGGGCGCCGGCTGGCTCCCGGACCTCGACGACATCCGCGCCAAGATCACGCCGACGACGCGCGCCATCGTCATCATCAACCCCAACAACCCGACCGGCGCGCTCTATCCCGACGACCTGCTGCGCGAGATCGTCGAGATCGCGCGCGAGCACAAGCTGATCGTGCTGGCCGACGAGATCTACGACAAGGTGCTTTACGACGGCGCCACGCACACCTCGATCGCGTCGCTCAGCGACGACGTGCTGACGCTCACCTTCAACGGGCTGTCGAAGAACTACCGCGCCTGCGGCTATCGCGCCGGCTGGATGGTGATCTCGGGCGAAAAGGCGCACGCGCAGGACTACATCGAGGGCCTGAACATCCTGGCGTCGATGCGCCTCTGCTCGAACGTGCCGTCGCAATTCGCGATCCAGACCGCGCTCGGCGGGCATCAGAGCATCGCGGACCTGGTGCTCCCGACCGGCCGGCTCGGCAAGCAGCGCGACCTCGCGCACGATCTCATCACCTCGATTCCCGGGGTCACCTGCATGAAGCCGAAGGCGGCGCTCTATCTCTTTCCGAAGCTCGACCTGCGCCGCTACCCGATCGAGGACGACCAGGAGTTCATCCTGGAGCTGCTCGAGGACCAGAAGGTGCTGGTGGTGCAGGGCTCGGGGTTCAATTGGCCGAAGCCCGATCACTTCCGGATCGTCTTCCTGCCGAACGCCGACGACCTCACCGAGTCGATCGGCCGCATCGCGCGCTTCCTCGACCACTACCACCGGCGGCACGCGAGCTAGCGAGCTTCGCAAGGTCGTATCGCCGGGGCGTGGTGGGGGACGTGTGGGGCTGCCCAGAGGCGGATGGGCAGCCCCACACGTCCCCCACCACGCCCCGCAGCCACGTCCGCGGCAGGCTCGCGAGCTGACTACACGCTGACTACGCGACGGGGTGCTGGGCGCGACGCGGGGAGAGGCGACGGGGCTCGGGGCCGCCCATCCGCCTCTAGCCTGGGCGGCCCCGAGCCCCGCCGCCTCTGCCGCCGATACCCCCCAGCGGCGCCCCTTTGGCGCGAGGATCAAAACTTGCCGGCGCGGCCTGTGTCAGGCATTTACCTGACGAAGAAATGGCACGTATCGGCTTAGTCCTCGGCGCTGGCGGCGCCACCGGTCATGCCTTCCACATCGGCGCCTTGACGGCCCTGGAGGAAGCGACGGGCTGGGATCCGCGGAGCGCCGACGTCATCGTCGGCACCTCGGCGGGTGCCGTCATCGGCGCACTGCTGCGCGGCGGAATGGCGCCGCGCGATCTCGCGGCACGGGCCCTCGGGGAGCCCCTGTCGGACGAGGGGGCACGGATCGCCGCGATCCTCGGCCGGCCCGAGCCGGCCCCGGCTGGTGAGCCAGGTGCCTGGTCGAGCCTGCTCGCCGCGACCGACACCGGGTATCTGAAGCGCGCGGTGTGGCGGCCCTGGGAGGCGAGCATCGGGGCGGTCATTGCGGCGGCGCTCCCGGCCGGACGGCTCTCGACCGACCACCTGGTCGGCGGCATCGGCCGGCTCTTCGCGGACGGCTGGCCGGCGCATGCGCTCTGGATCAACGCGGTTCGCCTCGGCGACGGCGAGCGGGTGACCTTCGGCCGTGACGGGGCACCCGCGGCGAGCGTCGCGGCCGCGGTCGCGGCGTCGTGCGCGATCCCCGGCTACTATCGCCCGGTCGAGATGGACGGCGTGCGCCACGTCGATGGCGGCGTCCATTCGCCGACCAACGCGGACCTGCTCGCGGGTGAGGGGCTGGACCTCGTGCTCGTGAGCTCGCCGATGTCGGCGGGCTTCGACGTCTTCCGGCCGAGCACCGACGGCCCGATGCGCGGCTACTGTCGCCTGGTGTTGCGGCGCGAGATGGCGCGGGTGCGCGCCGCCGGCACCTCGATCGTCGCCCTCGAGCCCGGGAAGGCGGCGCGTGCGCTCATGGGCGTGAACGCGCTCGACGGTCAACGTCGCCACGGCATCATCCGCGAGACGCGGACGGCGGTCCTCGATCGCTTCGCCGATCCGGTCCGGCGGCAGCGTCTGCACCTGTTGGGTGGGACGGAAACGTCGAACGGCCACTTCGGGCGCGACGCGCGTCCGGCCTCGCGGTTCGTCGAGCTCGGCCTGCCGGTGCACTACGTCGACTACGGCGGGAGCGGACCGGCGATGGTGCTCGTGCACGGTCTCGGCGGCGCGCACGTCAACTGGATGTCGGTCGGAGAGAAGCTCGCGCGCCACGCCCGCGTCGTCGCGATCGATCTCCCGGGCTTCGGGCGGACGCCGACCGAGGGCGACTCCGCCTCGGTGCACGCCAACCGCCAGCTCCTCACGCGCTTCGTCGACCGGGTCATGGGCGGGCCGGCGATCCTCGTCGGCAACTCGATGGGCGGACTGATCTCGCTCATGGCGGCCGCCGAGGCGCCGGCGAGCGTGGCCGGTCTCGTGCTCGTCAACCCGGCATTGCCCGCGGCCCCGGGGAGCTTCTTCGATCTCGGCGTCGCGGCGATCTTCGCAGGCTATTGCCTTCCCGGCGTCGGCGAGATGCTGATGACCGGTCGGAAAGCGCTGCTCGGCTCCGAGGGCTCGGTGCGGCAGATGCTCGACTTCTGCTGCGTCGATTCCGGACGCGTCGCTCGCGACGTGGTGGAGGCGACGATCGCGCTTTCGCAAGAACGGACGAAGACGGCAGGCGGGAACGCGGCGTTCCTGTCAGCGGCTCGCTCGATCGTCGCCTGCGTGCTGCAGCGGGGCGCGTTCGAGCGCATGGTCGATCGCGTCACGGCGCCGGCGCTCCTGGTGCACGGGACGCATGATCGCCTCGTACCGGTCGCGGCCGCGCGTGCGCTCGCCGCCCGCCGGGCGGACTGGATGCTCAAGGTCTTCGAGAACATCGGCCACGTGCCGCAGCTCGAGGATCCCGACGGGTTCGTCGCTGCCGTCGAAGGGTGGATGCGTCACCACGGTGAAGTGCTCTTCACCCGCAGCGCGTCCTGAATGGACAAGGGCTACCTGATCGAGCAGCTGGCGCAGCATCTGCGGGAGACGGCGCGGACCGCCCGCCTCGCGATGGAGGCCGCCAATACCGAGGCGCGCGAGGGCGCCACGCCCGCCGAGCGCCGCGAGGACTCGCGGGTCGCGCAAGAGAACTCGGGCCTCGCGCGCGGCCACCGCGCCCGCCTCGAGCGGGCGACGACCGAGCTCGCGATGCTCGACCGTTTCCGGCCCTCGCGCTTCTCGGGCACGTCGCCCGTAGCCGTGGGGGCCATCGTCGAGGTGGAGGACGGCGCCGAAGGGCGCACGCTCTTTCTCGCCCCGGTGGGCGCGGGCATCGAGCTCAGCGGGCCGGGCGGCGACGGGTTTCTTTCCGTCGTGACGCCGAGCTCACCGATCGGCCGCGCCGTTCTCGGACGGCGCGTCGGCGACACGGTCGAGGTGAGCGTGAACGGCGAGAGCAGCGACTGGACGCTCACTCACGTGGAGTGAGTCGCCCCGTCGGTCATTGGTGCTCTGCGGCTTTGGCGGCCGTGTGCCGACACTCCGTGTGGTGACACTCGCAGGTGGTCGACTCTTCACCGAGCACGGCCGCTTGCGCGCAATGCGTGCTGCAGTACTCCTTGCCTTGCGTGTCGCAATCGCACGACTGATGTCCGCAACGATGGGGCATGTGTGAGTCCTCCTCACCCGACGTCGTGCAGCAGGCGTGCCACCGCAACGTAGCGACGTCGCTACCGGGGGCCGGGTGTTTCCTACAACGATGTAGGCTCTACAACGAACGAAAAGGTACGGCTCAGCCGCCGCTGGAGATGTAGCTCTCGAGCTGCTCGATCCGGAACGCTTGCTCGTTGAGCAGCGCCTTTACGACGTCGCCGATCGACAGGATCCCGAGGAGGTGATCGTCGGCGATCACCGGCAGGTGGCGAAAGCGCTTGTCGGTCATGAGCGCCATGCATTCTTCGATCGTGTGCTCGGGATGCACGCAGACGACCGAGGTCGTCATGATCTCGCGGACCGGCGTGTCCTTCGACGCCTTGCCCTTGAGAACCACCTGGCGAGCGTAGTCGCGCTCCGACAGGATCCCGATGAGACGCTCGTCCTCGAGGACCAGCACCGCGCCGATGTTCCTCTCGGCGAGAATCTGCAGCGCGTCGAAGACCGAGCTGTCGGGGCTCACCCCGATGACGCCGGGCCCTTTCATCCTGAGCACGTCGAAGACGGTCGTGGCCATGGTTTCCTCCTTATCCGGCGGGGGAGGCGGCGCCCCCACTCTCGCTCGAGGACCGTCACTCCTCCCTACACCAGCATGCGTTCGTAGCAAACGAAATTGCGCGGGACGGAGGAGACGCGAGGCGCTATGTGATCTGCGTCGACGCGCCGGGTTACATCCGGAACACGCCGAATGGGGTGTCCTCGATCGGCGCACAGAGGGAAGCCGCGAGCGCCAGGCCGAGCGCGTCGCGGGTCTCGGCGGGGTCGAGGATGCCGTCGTCCCACAGGCGCGCCGTCGAGTAGTAGGCGCTCCCTTCCTCGTCGTACTTGGCGAGGATCGGGGCCTGGAACTTCTGCTGCTCTTCCGGGGTCATGGTCTGACCCCGGCCGGCGAGCTGGGCCATCTTGACCGTGAGCAGCGTCGATGCCGCCTGCTCGCCGCCCATGACCGAGATGCGGCTCTGCGGCCACATGAAGAGGAAGCGCGGCGAGTAGGCGCGGCCGCACATGCCGTAGTTGCCGGCACCGTACGAGTTGCCGACGACGACGGTGAGCTTCGGAACGCGGGCGTTCGCGACCGCGTTCACCAGCTTGGCGCCGTCCTTGGCAATGCCGCCGTGCTCGTACTTCTTCCCGACCATGAAGCCGGTGATGTTCTGGAGGAAGAGCAGGGGGATCTTACGCGTGCAGCAGAGCTCGACGAAGTGGGCGGTCTTGAGGGCGGACTCGGAGAAGAGCGCGCCGTTGTTGCCGACGATGCCGATCGGGTAGCCGTGCAGGTGGGCGAAGCCGGTGACGACGGTCGGGGCGTAGCGCGCCTTGAACTCGTGGAAGCGGCTGCCGTCGACGAAGCGCGCGATCAGCTCACGGACGTCGTATTGCTTGCGGGGATCGCGCGGTACGATGCCGTAGATCTCGACGGGATCGTACGCGGGTGGCTCGGGCGTCTCGCGGGTGACGGGCAGCGGCGGTATCGCCGGCAACGAGGTGAAGATGTCGCGCGCGATCTGCAACGCGTGGCGATCGTCGCTCGCGAGATGATCGGAGACGCCCGAGATGCGGGTGTGGACGTCGCCGCCGCCGAGGTCCTCGGCGGTGACCTCCTCGCCGGTCGCGGCCTTCACCAGCGGCGGACCGCCCAAGAAGATCGTTCCTTGATTCTGGACGATGACGACCTCGTCGCTCATTGCCGGGACGTAGGCGCCGCCCGCCGTGCACGAACCCATCACGATCGCGACCTGCGGAAGGCCGGCCGCCGACATGCGGGCCTGGTTGTAGAAGATGCGGCCGAAGTGCTCGCGGTCCGGAAAGACCTCCGCTTGCAGCGGCAGGAAGGCCCCGCCGGAGTCGACGAGATAGACGCACGGCAGGCGGTTCTCGAGCGCGATCTCCTGGGCTCGCAGGTGCTTCTTGACGGTGATGGGATAGTAGGTACCCCCCTTCACGGTCGCGTCGTTGGCGACGATCACGGCCGGCCGACCATGAATGGTGCCGACCCCGGTGATCATGCTGGCACCGGGTGCGCCGCCGTCGTACATGCCGTGGGCCGCGAGCGGCGAGAGCTCGAGGAAGGCGGTGTCGGGGTCGAGGAGGCCGTCGACGCGTTCGCGCGCGGTCAGCTTGCCGCGCTCGCTGTGACGGGCGCGCGCCTGCTCACCGCCGCCGGCGCGTGCCACCTCGAGGTGACGGCGCAGCTCGTCGACGGCCTGCTGCATGGCCGCGCTGTTCTCCTGGAACTCGGGGGTGGCGGTGCGGATACGGCTCTCGATGCGCGGCGTGCTCACGTTCGGGGGGTCTCCTCTGGACCGTCTCAATCTATCTATGCGGGTCGATCGACGATCGCGCCAGCCGCGCGCAACCGCTCGCGCAGGTCATCGACGGGGAGATCGCGGAGCGCGACCCCCCGACGAACCGCGAGCGCGGCGGCGGTACCGGCGGCCTCGCCGGTCGCCATGCTCGGCGGGATCTCCTTGGTGGCGTGATGGGTGCGGTGATCGACCGAGATGCACCGCCCGGCGACCAGGAGATTGTCCACCTCGTCGGTACGGAGCGAGCGGAACGGGATGGCGTAGGTGACACCGTACTTGGTCCAGTGGCCGGTGATCGCGACGGCGTCGTCGAAGTCGCGGTTCATGTCGTCGCGTGACAGGACGTAGGCACCGCGCAGACGGCGGCTCTCGGTGATGCCGAGGTCGCGGGCGATCTCGCAGACGTGAGCGCGCCGGAACTCCGGCACCTCGGCGCGCAGCCGGTCGATCTCCTGCATGACGAGACGCCGGCACTCGAGCTCGGCGAAGGTGAGGTCTTCGGGATCGGTGGCGTCGATCTTGCGGCCGAGCTTCTCGGTGGCGCCCCACGGGAGCAGCACCTGGCCGTCGCCGACGGTGCGGAAGTACCAGCCGCCGGCGGCGAGGGCGGCGTCGACGTCGCTGACGCCGCCCATGCGGAACCAGAGCCACGGCAGGATCTTTTCGGTCTCGTGGGCGCAGCCCGCCGCGGCGAAGAGGTCGCCGTCACCGGTCGCGTCGACGACCTGCCGCGCGCGGATCGCGAAGCGGCCGCGTTTGCCTTGGAAGGCGACGGCGGCGATGCGACGCCCGCCGTCGCCGGGCTCCATGATCGGTTCGCAGGCCCAGGCATGGAGCAAGAGCCGGACGCCCGCGCCGCTCACCATCTCGTTCAGGGCGAAGCGAAACTCCTCCGGGTCGTACGCGACCGAATAGCGCACCTTGTGCGGCGGCGAGCCCCACACGAGGCCCCAGCGGCGGTCGCGCTCGATCCGTGCCGCGTCGTCGCTGCCCCACTCGGCCGCCGGCGGGGCGTACGCGGCGCCGCGTGCCGTCAGGCGGTCGGTGACCTCCTGGCAGATCCCGCGCACCACCTGCCGGCCGTTCCCGTCGTCGAGCGTCAGCAGGAGGATGATGATTCCCCCGGTCGCGAGGCCGCCGAGCGCGCCGTGGCGCTCGACGAGCATGGTGTCGGCGCCGGCGCGGGCCGCCGCGATGGCGGCGGCCGTACCCGCCGCGCCGCCCCCGACGACGAGGACCTCGGTTTCCGCGAGGACCGGTGTCTCGCGGGCGGCTTCGCTGATGGTCGAGGGCGCCACGGACGCGGCGCAGCTAACACAGGGCGTCTGGAAACGCGAGTCGCCGGCGTGCAGGGGCGTCGATCCGACTCAGCGTCGCCATGCCCCACGCTCCGCGCGCGGAGCGAGCCGGGGGTCGAGCGTGAGCGAGCCTCAATTGCAGCTCGACGCGGCTTCGCCGCGTCGAGGAGGGGGAGCGATTCCCCTGGTGAACTAACGCTAGGAGCCTGACCCAAGATGGACGATCTGCTGCGAAGCGCCCGGCATCCCGTC
>CAZWAX010000244.1:0-8943 GCA_964631985.1 uncultured Polyangiaceae bacterium
CGCACCCATTTGGCATACAACGGGTAACCGTGCATGCACAGGAAATCGCAGAATTAGGCGGCCTCGGCCGGTCCGATTCGGCGGTCCTCCTCGAGATCCTCCATGTGCAGGCCGATCGTGATCGCAGACGCCGGATCCGCGGCACGGATCGCGGTGGTCATGCGCGCGAGCCCTCGGCTTTCGAGTTCCAGCGACGAGGGCACGCAGACGTTGGAGTTCTCGTTGCCGAGATCCCACGCCCACAACGCGCCGTGGCCGCGCAGCGCCGCCGCCGCCTCACCGACCAGATGCGCTTGGGCGTCACGCAGGGCGCCGTCTTCGTACCAGCCCAGCGGCACGCGCTCGACCACGACGCTCTCGCTCACGACGGGAAAGCGGCCCGCGCCCGCGGCACCCGTCGCCCACGCCGGGGGCCAGTTCTTGCCGACTCGGGCGCGGATTCTTGCCGACTCGGGCGGGGACGCCCGGTGGGTCAGAAGCCGAGGAGGGTGTCGAGGTAGGGGGTGGCGAAGCGGCGGTGGGGGTCGAGGCGGTCGCGGACGCGGCGGAAGTCGGCCACCCGGGGGTACGCGACGTCGACGTCCGCCGACGTCCAGTCGTGCCGCGTGCCCCAGTGCGGGCGGCCCCCGAAGCGCCGTAAGATGGGCTCGATCAGCTCGAAGAAGAAGCGATGGTCGTCCTTGTAGTAGGCGTGCACCGCGATCGAGCCCGAAACCTGCTGGTAGAAGGGCGACAACCAGGCGTCGTCGGCGTCGATGACGCGGGCCTCGATCGGGAAGAACACGTCCGGCCGGTAGCGCTCGATCGCCGTCAGCACCTCGCGGAGCGCCGGCAGCTGCGCGTCCAGCGGCAGGTGGTACTCCATCTCGTTGAAACGGACGGGGCGCTCGTTCGAGAGCAGCTTCCAGCCCTCGTCGACGGCCTCTTCCGGCTCGAACGCGGCGGCCATCACCTTCTGGGCGATCCAGCGCCGCAGCGACGGCACGAGCGAGGTCCAGTCGCGCAGGCGCTTCAGGTCCATCAGCGTGTCGGCGTCGGTATCGGGGCCGCGCGGGCGCAGGGGCTCGTCGCTCGGGTCGACGGTGACGGTCGCGGCGACGCCCGTGAAGGGCAGCGCGAAGAACTCGACGTTCCGGTGGCTCGTCACGAGCGACGGCCACGCCTCCATCACCTCCTCGAGCGACCGCGGCTCGACCCGCTTCTTCACACGCACGAGGGGGGCGTTCTGGAGCGTCACCTGCGTCAGGACGCCGAACGCCCCGAGCCCCACGCGTGCGGCATGGAAGAGACCGGCGTTGCGGGTGCGGTCGCAATCGAGATACCCGGCCTCCGGGGTCGCGATCCGGAAGGCGACGACGTCGCCGTGGAGCGCCTTGTAGGCCCGGCCGGTGCCGTGCGTCGCCGTGGAGAGCGCCCCGGCGAGCGACTGCTTGTTGATGTCGGGGAGATTCGGCATCTCCTGCCCGATCGCGGCGAGCGCCGGCCCGATGTCGCCGAGGCGGGTGCCGGCCCGAAACGTCGCCTGCACGCTCGCACGATCGTGCGCGAGCATACCGGCGAGACCGTCGAGCGAGAGCAGCGTCCCGTCGGTGGGGACGAGACGCGTGAACGAATGCCCGGAGCCGACCGGACGGATCGGGGTCGGGCCCCGCGTGACGAGCTCGAGGAGGCGCTCCTCGCTGTCCGGCGCCGCGCGCTCGGCGGGATACGAGTGATGCAGGCCCGACCAATTGCGCCACACCAGATGCCCGGCGGCGTTCTGCGCGGGCGGTGCCTCGGGCTCGCGCTCGGTCGAGCAGCCCGGCGTCGCGAGACCGCCGGCCCCCACGGCCCCGACCGCGACCGCGCCCTTCAAGACGGTGCGGCGCGAGAGCATCAGCCCGCGCGACCGGCCATGAACGTGATCAAGGCCTCGAAGTCCGTCTGCGAGCACGAGAAACACTGGCCACCCGGCGGCATGCCGCCGAGCCCGCCGACCGTGCTCTTCATCAGCACCGGCATGCCCTTCGCCCAGCGCGGGTCCCACGCGGCGCGGTCGCCGCTGAGCGGCGCGCCCGAGTCCGCGAGCGTGTGACATTGCTTGCACGACTGGGCGTAGAGGCCGGCGAGGCGCGGGTCGGTCGGCGTCATCGACTGCGCGCGCCGGAGCACATCGGCGGGCGACTCGGCCGACTGACATCCCGCCATGAGGAGCATCACCAGCCCCAGCGTTCCGATCCGTCTGCTCATCTCGGCGCGGCACCCTGCCTCATGCGCGCCCCGACGTCCAGTGTCGTCGGCCCGGTGGTAGTGGTCATTTCGATTCCTCCGGCTGATCTGCCGTCTTGGGCTTCAACACCCTGAGCGAGTTGTGACGGAGCGCGGCGCGCGGTACGAGCCCGCGCCGTGCATGACCGTCCGCTGCGCGCGATGCTCTACGGTGCGCCGATCGGCACCCTCGGGGGTCTGATCGGCCTCGGCGGCGCCGAGTTTCGCTTGCCGGTGTTGAAGGCGGCGTTCGGCTACCCGACGCACCGCGCGGTCGCGCTGAACCTCGCCGTCAGTCTCCTGACGTTGCTCGGCGCGCTCGCAATCCGGGTGCGGGTTGCGCCCGCAGCGCCGCTCGTGCCGCTGGTGCCGGTCCTGGTCACGCTCATCGCCGGCTCGATCGTTGGCGCGTACCGGGGCGCGGCCTACGCGAGCCACCTTTCGGTCGAGCGGCTCGAGCGGCTGATTCTCGTGCTGCTCGTGGCAATCGGCGTGAGTCTCGGGGCCGAAGCGTTCGCGTCTTGGCAGAGCCCCGGCATTCCGGGCGGGCTCCCCGTGCGGCTCCCGGTGGCGCTCGCGCTCGGACTGGCGATCGGTGTTGTCAGCTCGCTCCTCGGCGTCGCCGGCGGTGAGCTGATCATTCCGACGCTCGTGTTCGTATTCGGCACCGACATCAAGACGGCCGGCACCGCGTCGGTGCTCGTGAGCTTGCCGACCGTCAGCGTTGGCCTCTGGCGGTACGCACGCGCGGGGGCTCTCGCAGAGCGGAGCGACCTGACCGGGCTCGTGCTGCCCATGGGGCTCGGGTCGATCGTCGGCGCCGTCGTCGGCGGCGCGGTCGTCCCCTACGTGCCGGCGCGGGCGCTCAAACTTGTCCTTGGCGCCATCTTGATTGCGTCGGCGGTGCGCATCTTCCAGCACCCGAAACACTGAGGCCGGTTTTCAGGGCGCCGGAAACAGACTGACCTACTACCTCCCGAGCGACCACCCGAAGCCCTCGAGACGGCTCCGCGCATACAGCGCGCAGCCGAGCGACGGGCGAGTCGGGGGACCTACGAGCTACACCGCCCGGACGCTCCGCTCGAGCTGCTCGGCGTCCTGCTCGGTCAGGCTGAAATAGCGCGCCTCCGGGTGGTGGAACACGAGCGCCGACACCGAACCCTCCGGTTCCATCATGAAGCCCTCGGTGAGCTGCACGCCGATCGACTTCTCGACGTCCAGCAGCCGGAAAAGCTGCGCCTGGTCCTCGAGCCGCGGACACGCCGGGTACCCGAACGACACCCGCACGCCGCGATAGTTGGCCTTGAAGAGATCCTGCTTGGTCGTCCCGGCGGGATCGGGGAAGCCCCACATCTCGCGGATCTTCTGGTGCAGGAGCTCGGCGAAGGCCTCGGCGCCCTCGAGCGCCAGGATCTGCAGGATGTGCGACTTCAGATAGTCGCCGCTCGCTTTCCACTCGTCGGCGAGCGCGCGAACGCCGGGTCCGACGGTGGTCGTCAGAAACGCGACGTAGTCGGTCCGGCCCGCGTCGCGCCCGGCGACGAAGTCGGACAGGCAGAGGCCGCCGTCCTTCGCTTGCCGGCCGAATGCGAAGCGCTCCTTCACGTGGTCGCCCTCGGGGCACGTGATGACCAACGAGTCGCCCTCGCCGTAAGCGCGGAAGAACTTGTAGACCGCGCTCGCCTTGATGTCCGGACGGCGCAGCATTTCCTCCTCGATGCGCTCGACCTGCGCCTTCAGCTCGCGCGCCTTGGCGTCGCCCGCGGCGAGCGCGTCCGTGAACTTGCCCTTGAACCCGAGGTGCCGCGTGTAGAGCATCACCGGGTTGATGTACGGGAAGATCGCGTCGAGGTCGTAGCTCTCGAGCACGTGCAGCTTGAGATCGGGCGGCTTCGGGATCGGGAAGTCGTGGCGCAGCACCGCCTTCGTGAACGTCCGGCCGGGCTCCGCCGGTGCCGGCGCGGTGCCGCTCGTCGCCAGCTGCGCCGCTTCCTTGGCGAGCCGGGTCGCGAGCTCGGCGCGCCGGCCGCCGTCCTGCAGCTGATTGGCGAGGTCGAGCCCGTTCATCGCGTCCTTGGCGTAGACGACGAGGCCGTCGTACTCGGGCGCGATCCGCGTCCGGGTGAACTTGTTGGTGAGGGCCGCGCCGCCGACCAGGATCGGGCAGTCGATACCCGCGGTTTTGAGATCCTGGGCCGTGATCACCATCATCTGCGCCGACTTGACCAGGAGACCCGAGAGCCCGATCGCGTCCGGCGTGTGCTCGCGGTAGGCGCGCAGCAGCTCCTCCGGGGGCACTTTGATGCCGAGGTTGATCACGTTGAAGCCGTTGTTGCCGAGGATGATCTCGACCAGATTCTTGCCGATGTCGTGCACGTCGCCCTTGACGGTCGCGAGCAGGATCTTGCCCTTGGTCGACGACTCGCTCTTCTCCATGTGCGGCTCGAGATGGGCGACCGCGGCCTTCATGGCCTCGGCCGACTGCAGCACCTCGGCGACGATCAGCTCGTTCTTGTTGAAGAGCCGCCCGACCTCGTCCATGCCGGCCATGAGCGGACCGTTGTTTGCGGCCCCCGCTCCTCTCCCGCCCACTGCCTCGTCGCGATCCCCGTAGACTCCTTCCTTGGACCCGACCACGTCGTAGCGCGCCCGGCGCTCGTCGAGCCGCCGCGCTTTCCTTTCCTCGACCGTCTGCTTGCTCTTGCGCTCCCGGAAGTGCGCGCTCACGGCCCCGATCCGATCCTCCCCCCGCCACCAGAGCAGGTCCTCGGCGAGCGTGCGCTCGTCCTCCGGGATCTCGGCATAGCGCTCGAGCTTCTCGGAGTTGACGATCGCCATGTCGAGCCCGGCCTGCACGCAGTGGTAGAGGAAGACCGAGTTCAGCACCTCGCGCCCCGCCGGGGGCAGACCGAACGAGACGTTGGAGACGCCGAGGATGGTCTTGCAGCTCGGCAGCTTCTCCTTGATGAGCCGGATGCCCTCGATCGTCTCGACCCCGGACCCGATGTAGTTCTGGTCGCCGGTCCCGACCGGGAAGACGAGCGCGTCGAAAATGATGTCCTCGGGCTCCACGCCGTACTTCTTCGTGAGGATGTCGTGCGAGCGCTCGGCGATCGCAAGCTTGCGGGCGCGCGTGATCGCCTGGGCCTGCGCCTTGTCCTCGTCGATGCAGCCGACGACCAGCGCCGCCCCGAACGTACGCGCGAGCGGCCCGACCTTCTGGAAGCGCTCTTCCCCGTCCTCCAGGTTGATCGAGTTGATGAGGGACTTGCCCTGCGTCCGCTTCAACGACTCCTCGAGCACCTTGTGGTCGGTGGTGTCGAGCATGAGGGGGACCTTGACCTTCTTCACCACCATCTCGAGGAATTGCGTCATGTCCTGGGTCTCGGGTCGGTCGGGGTCCTGCAAGCAGACGTCGATGATGTGCGCGCCCCGCCGCACCTGGGCGCGGCCAACCTCGCTCGCTTCCTCGATCTTGCCCGCGGCGATCAGCTCCTTGAATTTGCGGCTACCGAGCACGTTGGTGCGCTCGCCGACGATCACCGGACGGGTGTCGTCGTCGATGACGAGGGTCTCGATGCCGGACACGGCCGAGCGGCGGACGTCGACGAGGGCACGCGGCGTCTTCCCGGCGGCGCCCTCGGCCAGGCGCTGGATGTGCTCGGGCACCGTACCGCAACAGCCCCCGACGAGGTTCACCCACCCCTGCTCGACGAAGCGCCCGAGCTTCTCGGCGACCATCGCGGGCGTCTCGTTGTAGCGCCCGTTCTCGTCCGGCAGCCCGGCATTCGGAACGCAGGCGACCGGGAAGCGCGAGAGCGCGGACAGGGTCCGCAGATGATCGGTCATGAAATCGGGACCGGTCGCGCAGTTGAGGCCGATCCACAGGAGATCGCGGTGCGCGAGTGAGACGTAGAACGACTCGATGTCCTGACCCGCGAGCAGCGTGCCCATGACCTCGATGCTGCACGAGACCGCGATCGGCAGCTGGGTGCCGAGCTCGGCCTGGGCGCGGTCGATACCGACGAGGCCCGCTTTCAGGTTCAGGGTGTCCTGGGTGGTCTCGAGCAGCAGGCAGTCGACGTCGCCCTCGATGAGACCGAGCGCTTGTTGCCGATAGTGCTCGGCGAGATCGTCCCAGGTGACGCCGCCGGTGACGGAGATGGTCTTGGTGGTCGGCCCCATCGAGCCGGCGACGAAGCGTGGCTTCTCGGGGGTCGAGTACTCGTCGGCCGCGGCTCGCGCGATCCGCGCCGCGGCGACGTTGATCGCGTGCGTCTTGGCTTCGAGGCCGTACTCGGCGAGCACGAGCGGCGTCGACCCGAAGGTGTCGGTCTCGAGGATGTCGGCACCGGCCGCGAGGAAGCGCTCGTGCACGCCCTGGATCACGTCGGGGCGCGTGAGCACGAGATTCTCGTTGCAGCCTTCGAGGTCGGGCCCCCCGAAATCGTCGGGTCCGAGGTCGAGGGTCTGGATGGACGTCCCCATCGCGCCGTCGAGCACGAGGATGCGTTCGCGGAGAAGGCGCTTCAGGAGTGCTATGCGGGTTGATCGGTCGTCGCTCATCGAACCCTACCTTTTAAGGGGCACCCGGCGGGGGATCAACCACGCGGATTCCGTTTGACGGTGCCCGCGTCCCGACGATAGCGTCGCCGCGGGGGTTGGATGTGGCGGTGGTGTGGAAGAGGAGCGGCGCTGTCCTGGGTCCGCGGGACCCGGTGATGCGACCGCATGGCGGAGGCTGGGCGCTGGCTTTTGGCGCGACGGCGCTCTGCCTGTTGATCGCGGGCCTCGTGCTGGCCGCGCCGGGAGACCTGGATCGTGGCTTCGCGACCGGCGGCGTCGTCACGACCGCGATCGGCGACGTCCCGAACGAGGCGACCGCGGTCGTCGTGCAACCGGACGGGGCGATCGTGGTGGCGGGCGTGACGGGGGCCGGCGTCGACCCGAACGACCTCGACGTCGCCCTCGTCCGCTACACCAGCGCCGGCGTCCCCGACGCGACCTTCGGCGCCGGCGGCATCGTCCGCACCTTCGGACCGTTCGAGGACCGGGTGCAAGGGCTGGCCCTCGGCCCCGCGGGCACGCTGGTCGCGGCGGGGAGCGCGACCGACGGCAGCGACGACGACCGCCAGCTCGCGCTGTTCCGCTATCTCCCGAACGGCGACCTCGACCCGAGCTTCGGGACCGGCGGCCGGGTGGGCACCACGGTCAGCCCCGGCGACGACCACGCGGAGGCGCTCGCCGTCCACGCCGACGGTCGGGTCGTGGTCGCGGGAACGACCGAGGGCAGCGGCGATTTCGTCGTCGCCCGCTACCGCGCCGACGGTGACCTCGATCCGTCGTTCGGCCGCGGCGGCACGGTCACGACCGACGTCGCCGGCGGCAGCGACGTCGCGCACGCCGTGCTCATTCAAGCCGACGGCGCCATCGTGGTGGCCGGCACGGCCCAGCTCGGCAGCGGCGGCGCCAACGCCTTCGCGCTGGTCCGCCATCACCCCGACGGCGACCGCGACGAGGCGTTCGGCGACGGCGGCATCGTCGTCACGAGCTTTGGCCCGTTCGACGAGGCCCGCGCGCTCGCGCAGGACCCGGACGGCCGCCTGGTCGTCGCCGGCTCCTCGTTCACCGGCGAGACCTTCGAATTCGCGCTCGCGCGCTACGAGACGGACGGCGCGCTCGACCCGAGCTTCGGCGACGGTGGCCGCGTCAGCACGCCGCTCGGGATCGGCCGCGCCCTCGCCCGCCAGGCCGACGGCAAATACGTCGTGGCCGGTGAGGGCATGCGCGACGGCATCGCGAGCTTCGCCCTCGCGCGCTACCAGGGCGACGGTACGCTCGACCCCGACTTCGGCAACGGCGGCACCGTCACCACCGCGGGCGGACGCGCCGCCGCGCTCGCCATCCAGGCCGACGGCAATCTCGTGGTCGCCGGCACCACCGTGCTCGACGACTTCGCGGTCGCGCGCTACGACGTCGGTGCCGTCCGACGCTGCGCCGACGCCAACCGCGACGGCACGATCAGCGTCACCGACGGCGTCCTCGTGCTGCGCGCTGCCGCCGGCCTCGCCACCGACTGTTCCACCCTCGTCTGCGACCTCGACGCGAGCGGTACGATCTCCGTCACCGACGGCGTGAACACGCTCCGCACGGCGGCGGAGCTCGCCGCGAGCCTCGCCTGCCCCGTGCCGGCGATCGCTCTCGTGCGCGGCGTCACCGGCCCGGGCGGCACGACCGCGCTCCTCGCCGTCGAGCGGCCGCCACTCCCCGCGAGCGACGCGCCGACCACGATCACCAATCTCACGGGCAACACCACGGCCGACACCGGCGGCACCGGCAGCGTCACGGTCTTCCATCCCACGGACGACGAGACCGACGCCGACGTCCAGTCCGCCGCCAGCGACGGCGGGTCGCTGCTGATCGCGACCCGGACCGACGGCGGTCCGCTCACCGGCTACTGGGAGCTACCGCTCGCGGCCGACGCCACCGAGACGACCGTACAGGTGCACTACCCGTCGAGCTTCGCGGTCGAGACCTTCACGCTCCTCTTCGCCCTCCGGAAGGACGGCGTCGTGAGCGCCTATGCCGAGCTGGACCAGCGAACGCGCGTCGCCGCCACCCCGACGCCCACGGCCACCCCACCCCCGACGTTGACCCCGACCGCGACGCGCCCCCCCCCTCCCGCCACCCCAACCC
>CAZWAX010000245.1:0-6472 GCA_964631985.1 uncultured Polyangiaceae bacterium
CCTGGGGCCGCGACGTGCCGACGCTCTTCCTGGTCGCCGACTCCGACACGATCCTGCCGCTCAAAGGCATGCACGAGCTCCTCGAGCGTACGACCTCCCCGAAGCGCATGGTGATCCTGACCAACGCCGATCACATGCACTTCTGCGACCAGGTCGAGCAGATCCACGAGCTGTTTCGCATGATGCCGCCGCCGATCTTCGATCAGGTGGCGAGCGCCATCAAGCCGATCGGCGAGCTCTGCACACCCGACGGCGCCTATCAGTTCGTCCGTGGTCTCGGCCTGGCGCACATGGACGCGCACCTCCGCGGCGACGAGTCGGCGGCGCGCTTCCTGGCGGGCGACCTGGTGACCACGCTGCACGGACGGGGGGTCGCGGTCGCCGTCGCGTAGGGCTGCGTCCGAGCTACAGTCGGCCGGTCAGCAGCATGATCAGCAGGATCAGCAACAGGATCCCGCCGATGCCCGACGGTCCATAACCGAAGCCGTGCCCGCTGACCTGCGGCAGGCCTCCCAGCACGATGAGCAGCACGATGATCAGTAGCAGTGTGGACATGGAGCCTCCGTAGGTTCGTCTACTTGTCGCGCGCGAGCGCGCGCTCGACGGTTCGCACCAACGTTTCGACGGCGGTCGCCACCCACGCGATGCCGCCCGAGATGCGATCGAGGGGCACGGTTTCGATCTTGTCCGCAAGGCCGCGCAGCGCGACCACGAGGCGGTCGCGTTCCTCGCGAAGCGCGGCGTCGATCTTTTCGGCGTTGATGCGCGAGGATTCTTCCGTCATGTCCCGAGCGTAGTCGCGCGTCTGGTCGGACGCTACTCTCGACGATGGGATCGCCTCCCGCACCAAAAAGTGGTGCGGACACTTGTCGGCGGCGCGGCCTCCACCTACACTCCGCCGCCCTGACGGGTTGGGGGAGGGGGAGCGGTCGTGCCGTCGATTCGTTTACGCGCGTGGCAACAGGAGGCGCTTGCGGCCTTGGAGGCGCGCCGGCGACCGAGCTTCCTCGCGGTGGCGACGCCGGGCGCCGGCAAGACCACGTTCGCGCTGGCGGCGGTGCGGCGCGCGCTCGTGGCACGGCAGATCCGGCGCGTCGTGGTCGTCGTGCCGACCCAGCATCTGAAGGTCCAATGGGCCGAGGCGGCGGAGCGCTTCGACATCCACCTCGACCCCGACTGGTCGGCCGGCGACGGCGCGCTGCCCTCCGACGTGCACGGCGTGGCGACGACGTACCAGCAGGTGGCATCCGACCCGGAAACGCTCCGGCGCGTCGCGGACGGGGCATTCGTCGTCCTGGACGAGATCCATCACGCGGCCGACGCGCGCGCGTGGGGCGACGCCGTCCGGCACGCCTTCACGCCAGCCTGGCTCCGGCTCTGCATGTCGGGCACACCGTTCCGCTCCGACCAGAGCGCGATCCCCTTCATCCACTACGAGGGCGACGAGGCGGTGCCCGACTACGAGTACGGGTACGGCAAGGCGCTGCGCGATGCGTCCGTCGTCCTGCCGGTCTATTTCCCGCGCATCAACGGCCACATGGAGTGGTCCGCGCCGAGCGGCCAGACGTACGCGGCGAGCTTTTCCGACCCGCTCGGCCGGACGCTCGCGAGCCAGCGCCTGCGGACCGCGCTCGACCTCGAGGGGCTCTGGCTCCCCGCGGTCCTCACCAAGGCCCATCGCCAGCTCGAGCACCTGCGGCTCCGCGATCCGCGCGCCGGCGGCATGGTGATCGCCATGGACCAGGACCACGCCCGTGGCATCGAGCGCATCCTCCGGTCACTCCTGAGAGTCCGGGCCACCGTGGCAGTTTCGGACGACGCCGCCGCCTCGAAGAAAATCGCCGAGTTCACGGCCGGCGACGCGCCGTGGATCGTCGCCGTCCGCATGGTTTCGGAGGGCGTCGACATCCCCCGCCTCCGCGTCGGCGTGTACGCCACCAACACGGTCACCGATCTCTTCTTTCGCCAGGCGGTGGGGCGCCTCGTGCGCGTCAGCGACGTGCGGGCACGCCAGCTCGCCTACATGTTCATCCCGGACGACGTCCGCCTGCGCGTGTTCGCGGCCGGCATCGCCGAGCAACGTCGTCACAGTCTCCGCAAGCCCGAGCGTGACGGCGACGAGCGCTACGATGCGCCGCTCGCGCTCCCGGTCGATCCGCTCGTCGACGAGCAGCTCTCGCTGTTCGCGGCGATCTCGGCGATCCCGCTCGACGAGCACGGGCAGCCGCTCGAGTCGACGCCGATCGTGGACCCCGATGCGCTCGGTGCGGACGTCGTTCCGGACCTCGTCGGCGAAGTCGGCGAGCGCGCCGCGGCCGGGCGGCCGGTGCTCGTGCTCACGGGCTCGGAGGCCGACGTCGCGGTGCCGACGCCCGAGCCCGACGCGTTGCCCGCACGGCCGGTCTCGGCACGGAGCCGCCGCCTCGAGCTTCGCGAGCTCAACAGCGCGCGGGTGCGCCGTCTCGTGCACCGCACCAAGAAGGGCCACGCCGACGTCAACGCCCAGCTGAATCGTGCCGTCGGCATCCGGCGCGTCACCGAGGCGACGATCGCCCAGCTCGAGCGCCGCCTCGCCGCCGCCGACCGCTGGTTGGAGAAGCTGTAACGCGATTCAGCGCGGCAACTGCTCGCTCTTGGCCGCCAGGATGAAGTCGCTCTCGGTGAGCCCGTCGATCTTGTGGGTCCAGATCGTGATCCGCACCTTGCCCCACGCCAGCAGGATGTCGGGGTGGTGGCCCTCGGCCTCGGCGAGCGCGCCGACCCGGTTGGTGAAGGCGAGCGCGCTCTTGAAGTCGGGGAAGGTGAACTCCTTCTCGAGATGGTGATGCTCGACGACGCGCCAGTCGTGACCGAGCTGCCTCGTCAGGTCGGCGAGCTCCTGGCCCGCGAGCGGCGGCACGCCACCACGACACGGCACGCATTCCTTGGCGGTGAGATCGCAGACGTCGTCGCTCATGTGGATGCTCCCTCCGCCACCTTGGCGTGCGCTACGAGTTGCGGCAAGCGCCGCGACCCCTTGCATCTCCTCCCGGAAAGAGATTTCACGAACGGCGATGGCGGAGCGACCCGAGGCGCCCAAATGGTTCACCGACGCCTTGGCGGCGCCACGCGCGGAGCGCTTCGTCGAGGTCGAAGGGTGCCGCATCCGCTATCTCAGCTGGGGCGACCCGGCGAAGCCCGGCATCGTGCTGGTGCACGGCGGCGCGGCGCACGCGGAGTGGTGGAGCTTTCTTGCGCCGCAGCTGGCGTCGCAGTACCACGTCGTCGCCCCGGAGCTCAGCGGTCACGGTGACAGCGGCCGGCGCGAGGAGTATCCGCGCGAGATCTGGGCGCGCGAGGTCATGGCGGTCGCGGCCGACGCGGCCATCGTCGGCGCGCCGGTGCTCGTCGGGCATAGTCTCGGCGGTTTCGTCAGCATCGTCGCGGCGTCGCTCTACGGCGATCGACTCGCGGGCGCGATCATCGTCGACTCGCCCGTCCGCCGCCCCGACCCCGAGAGCGAGGAAGGCGCGCGCGGTCGCGCGTTTCGCAATCCCAAGACCTACGACGACATCGAGACCGCGATCCAACATTTCCACCTGATCCCGCCGCAACCCTGCGCCAACGCCTACGTCGTCGACCATGTGGCGCGGCATTCGTTGAAGAAGACCGACGCGGGCTGGGCGTGGAAGTTCGACCCGCGGGTCTTCGTGAAGACGTCGCTGGTGCCGATGAGCGACTACCTCGCCAAGGTGCGCTGCCGCGTCTGCGTCTTTCGCGGCGAGCTCAGCTTCCTCGTGCCGCCCGAGATCGCCGAGTACATGTACGGGCTCCTCGATCGCAACGCGCCGATCGTCGAGATCCCGCAAGCCTACCATCACCTCATCCTCGACCAGCCGCTCGCGTTCATCGCCGCGCTCCGCGCGATTCTCGCCGACTGGGAGCACAGCATCCCGCGCCGTCCGGTCAGCTGACGGCGCGCCTGACCACTGGAGACGCGCTGACGCGCGTCAAGGAGACCGACATGTCGCAGGACTTCACCCTCATCACCGGCGCTTCGAGCGGTATCGGAGAGGCCCTCGCCCGCCGGCTCGCCGGCGAGCGTCGTCCGGTCGCGCTGGTCGCGCGCCGCACCGATCGTCTCGAACGCCTCGCCGGCGAGCTCCGCGCGGCGCACGGCACCGACGTGCAGGTGATCACCGCCGACCTCACCACGCCCGGCGCCGGTGAGGCTCTCCAGGCCGAGATCGAGCGCCGCGGCATCCTCGTCGACTGGCTCGTCAACAACGCCGGCTTCGGAACGCACGGACGCTTCCACGAGCTGCCCGTCGCGCGCGAGCTGGAGGAGATCCAGCTGAACGTCTCGGCGCTGGTCGAGCTGACCGGGCGTTTCCTGCCCGCGATGGTCGCGCGCGGGCGCGGCGCGATCGTGAACGTGGCGTCGGTCGGCGGGTTCGGCCCGGGGCCGTTCATGGCGACGTACTGCGCCACCAAGGCCTTCGTGCTGAGCTTCTCCGAGTCGCTCGCGACCGAGGTGCGCGGGACCGGCGTGCACGTCCTCTGCGTCTGCCCGGGGTTCACCCGCACCGAATTCCAGGAGAAGGTCGACACCGTCGACACCAGCGGCATCCCGGCGTTCGCGTGGATGACGGCGGATCAGGTGGCCGAGCAGGCGATCGCCGCCGTCGGACAGCGGTCGGTGCTCGTGAACGGCATGATGAACGCGGTCGCGGCCGGGCTGTACAAGCACCTCCCGGCGAGCGTCACGACCCGGTTGGTCGCGGGGATGATGAAGCCGAAAGAGGCGTAGCGGCGTCGCGCCGCCACTGCGGATTCAACAGCACCAGATCGGCGGCCGTGCGGAGCGCGTGCTCGACGTCCGGCTCGATCACGATGTTGTCGTGGTGCGCGCGCAGGCTCGTCTTCGCGAAGACGTGACGGGGCTCGGGTAGTGGCCCCGCGATCAGCACGAACTTGCGGTCGCGATGCAGGCGTTCGAGGGCGCTTTCGAGCGCGACCATGCCGGTGGCGTCGATGGTCGGGACCTTGCCGAGCGCGAGGATCACGACGCGGACGTCGGCGCCGATCGTGTCGAGGGCGGTCATCGAGCTCTGGGCGGCCCCGAAGAAGAGGGGGCCGGCGATCTTGTGGAGCGCCACGTGCGGCGGGACCGCGACCGGTCGCCCCACACCCGCCGTGTCGCCGTCGTCGAGGAGGCGCCCGCGGGTGAGCTCGGCCATCCGTTTCATGAAGAGCAACGCGGCCAGCACGACGCCGACCGACACCGCGAGCACCATGTCGAAGACGACGGTGAGGAAGAAGCAGGTCAGCAGCACGAGCGCATCGCTGCGCGGCGCCACGCGGGCGACGTGGAGGAAATGCCGGATCTCCGACATGTTCCAGGCGACGATCAGTAGGAGCCCGGCGAGCGCGGCCATCGGCACGTAGGCGACCAGCGGCGCCAACAGGAGGACGGCCAGCAACACCACGACGGCGTGGGTCATCGCGGCCACCGGCGAGCGGGCGCCGGCGCGGATGTTGGTGGCGGTGCGTGCCAACGCACCGGTTGCGGCGATGCCGCCGAAGAACGGGGCCGCGATGTTGCCGAGCCCGAGCGCGACGAGCTCGGCGTCCGGATCGTGACGGGTGCCGGTCATGCCGTCGGCGATCACGGCGGACAAGAGCGACTCGATGGCGCCGAGGATGGCGATGGTGAATGCCGCCGGGATGAGCTCGCGGAGGGCGTCGAGCCGGAGCAGCTCGGCGGTCCAGGGCAAGTGCGGTTGCGGTGGCAACGACGGAATGCCGGCGTAGAGATGGCCGCCGATGGTGGTCTGGAAGCGGTCGGCGAGGGTGACGACGTGGAAGCCGGGCCAGAACCGGTGGAGGAGGACGGTCGCCGCGCCCACCAGGGCGATCGCCGCGAGCGGAGCCGGGATGCGCGCGGTGAGGCGCGGCAGCACGATCAGCAGCGCGATCGTCGCCGCGGCGACGCCGAATTCCGCGAGCGAGGCCGTACCGCGCGCGGCCCAGAGCGTCGCGACCTTGGCGGGAAAGTGCTCGGGCATGTGCGCCACCTGGAGCCCGAGCGCGTCCTTCAGTTGCAGGGTGGCGATGACGGTGGCGATGCCGGCGGTGAAGCCGCTCGTCACGGGATACGGGATGAACTGGATCAGCCGCCCGGCGCCGCCGAGGCCCATGGCGAGCAGGATCACGCCGGCGAGCACGCCTGCGAGGAGCAGGCCCGTCACGCCGTGGCGGGCGGCAATCGGGGCCAGGATGACGACGAAGGCTGCCGTCGGACCCGTCACCTGAAAGCGCGAGCCGCCGGTCAGCGCCACCACGCCGGCGGCGATCACCGCCGCGCAGAGGCCGTGCTGGGGCGGCGCGCCGACGGCCAACGCGAACGCCCTCCAGAGCGGGAGGGCGTCGTGGCCGACCACCCAGCCCGGCAGTCCGACTCAACCGCCCGCGCAGTACCCCTCCGCCATGA
>CAZWAX010000245.1:6482-8882 GCA_964631985.1 uncultured Polyangiaceae bacterium
GGAGGGCGACGATGCCGACGATGCAGCCGTCCAGAAGATCGGCCCGGAAGGCGGCGGCGTCGTAGCCGTCGAGCGAGGAGCGGAGGGCGCTGGCGAACGTCGGTCCCGAGCGCGGCGGGGCGCTCGGGGCGAAGGATTGCTTCCGATGCGGCACGAGGCGGACGCGATCATTTCTCATTTGGCGGCGTTTTGGTAGGAGCCGGGCCGTGTCGGGATTCCTCGTCCGTCTGTTGATCGGGGCCGCCGGGCTCTGGCTGGCGCAGGCCCTCGTGCCGGGCGTCGAGATCCACGGTACCGGCACGTTGTTCGTGGCCGCGCTGCTGCTCGGCATCGTGAACGCGTTCGTGCGGCCGTTGATCGTGCTCCTGACGTTGCCGATCACGGTCCTGACCCTCGGCCTCTTCCTGTGGGTGATCAATGCGGCGATGCTCGGCCTCGTCGCGCGGCTGCTCGACGGGTTCACGCTGCACGGGCTCGGATCGGCGTTGCTCGGCGCGCTCGTGGTCTCGCTCACGAGCTGGATCGCGTCGTGGTACGTCGGGTCGTCGGGACGCTTCGAGGTGATGATCGTCCGTCGCGACCCGTGACCGGAGCGCCTCGGGTTCATCGTCCGCCCGCTCTCGAGGCTGGGTCGCCGGCCGCGCAGGGGAGGCGTCCCCGGTCACCGACGCGCTGAGCGTGTGGTTCGTGCTCCGCTACGCGCTGTTGTAAGACGCGCGGCTCGACGAGGAGGGGCGGCATGGAAGAGCTCACCAAGACGCTGGACCAGATCGCGGGGTTCGTGTGGGGACCGCCGATGCTCATCCTGCTCGTCGGGACGCATGTCTACCTGACGTTCCGGTTGCGCGTGATCCAGCGCTACATGGGGCGCGCGATCCGTCTCTCGCTGCAGCGCGAGCCGGAAGGCGAGGGCGACGTCTCGCAGTTCGGGGCGCTCACGACGGCGCTCGCGGCGACGATCGGGACCGGCAACATCGTCGGGGTCGCGACCGCGGTCGCGTCGGGCGGACCGGGCGCCGTGCTCTGGATGTGGCTCACCGGCGTGTTCGGCATCGCCACCAAGTACGCCGAGGCGCTGCTGTCGGTGAAGTATCGCGTCACGGCCGCTGACGGCACCATGGCCGGCGGGCCGATGTACGTGCTCGAGCGCGGTCTCCGCAACCGGCCGCTCGGCCTCGTCTTCGCGGCCCTCACGGCGGTGAGCGCGTTCGGCATCGGCAACACGGTGCAAGCCAACTCGGTCGCCACGCTGGTGCACGACACGTTCGGCGTCTCACCGTGGATCTCGGGCGGGATCATGACGGCGCTGACGGCGCTCGTGATCCTCGGCGGCATCAAGTCGATCGCCGCGGTCTGCGAGAAGCTCGTGCCGTTCATGGCGATCTTCTACGTCGCCGGGTGTCTGATCATCCTGGCGCTGAACGCGGCGGAGATCCCGGCGACCGTTCAGCTGATCGTGACGTCCGCCTTCAACGGCCAGGCGGCGGTCGGCGGCTTTCTCGGCGCCGGCGTTCGCGAGGCGATGCGCTACGGGGTCGCGCGCGGGCTCTTCTCGAACGAGTCGGGGCTCGGCAGTGCCCCGATCGTCGCCGCGGCGGCGCAGACGCGGAACCCCGTGCGCCAGGCCCTGGTCTCGTCGACCGGGACCTTCTGGGACACGGTCGTCGTCTGCCTCATGACCGGGCTGGTGGTCGTGCAGTCGGGCGAGTGGATGCAGGGCCTCGGCGGCGCGGCGCTCACCTCGAAGGCGTTCGGCGACCTGCCGGTGGTCGGCCCGATCGTGCTCACGATCGGGCTCGTCACGTTCGTCTTCTCGACGATCCTCGGCTGGGCCTACTACGGCGAGAAGGCGTGCGAGTATCTCTTCGGCACCGGGTCGATCGTCGTCTATCGTGTGCTGTGGGTGATCGCGGTGATGGTGGGCTCGGTGGCGCCTTTGCCGATCGTGTGGTCGGCGGCCGACATCACCAACGCGCTCATGGCGATCCCCAACCTGATCTCGCTCCTGCTGCTGACGCACGTCATCGTCGACGAAACTCGCACCCACCTCTGGAGCGAGGACGGCTCCGAGAGATAAGGTTTCCGTTCTCACTTCTTCCAGGAGGGTTCGCCGATGAGTGACGCAGCATACGTGGTGCAGAAGGTCGAGTGGTACCAGCTCCGATCGCAGGACGGCACGGCGTTCTTCGTGATGGTGTCGACGCTGCCGAACGGGTTCGTGACGGCGGTGCCGTGCGACCTCACGATGGTACGCGCCGAGCATCACCTGATGGCGCTCGCGCCGAACGCGGAGGACGCGCTGGCGCAGCTGCAGACGACGTTGGCAGGAAAGCCGCGGGCCGAGCTCTTTCCGCCCCCGGTGTCCCCGGCCCAAGGCCGAAGCCCATGTCGCTCCCGCCC
>CAZWAX010000246.1:0-8876 GCA_964631985.1 uncultured Polyangiaceae bacterium
CGTGAACGCGGTGCGTGTCGCCGTGATCGTCTGGCCCTGGGGCTCCTACCTCGGCGACGACGGCATCAAGAACGGCATCCGCGTGAAGACGTCGTCGTACCAACGCTTCCACGTCAACACGATGATGACCAAAGCCAAAGCGGTGGGGCACTACGTGAACTCGATCCTCGCCGCGCGTGAGGCGCGCCGCGGCGGGTACGACGAGGCGCTCATGCTCGACACCGACGGCTTCGTGTCGGAGGCGAGCGGGGAGAACATCTTCATCATCCGGGACGGTGTGGTGAAGACGCCGCCGCTGACCTCGGTACTGCCGGGCATCACCCGCGACACCATCATGACCTTGCTCCGCGAGCGCGGGTACACGCTCGTCGAGGACCGCTTCACGCGCGACGAGGCGTACATCGCGGACGAGGCGTTCTTCACCGGCACGGCGGCCGAGGTCACGCCGATTCGCGAGCTCGACGACCGCGCCATCGGCAACGGCAAGCCGGGCCCGGTGACCCAGGCCATGCAGCAGGCCTACTTCGCGCTCGTCCGCGGCGAAGACAGCAAGCACCAAGACTGGCTGTCGATCGTCTGATCGGGACAAAGTCTTGCTTGATCGCAAGACTTTTGGGTATCTCCGGCAAGCGACACATCCGATCGTCACCCCCGCGACCCCGCAAGGTGTCGCGGGGATGCAAGATGCGAGGACCGTGTCGCCGTCGAAATCGACTCCGCATGGTGTTCGCTAAGTCTCTAATTTCAGGAGCTTGGAATCTCTTCTGGGCACCTCTTTGGGGTCCGTCGCTGGTCCTGCTCTTGCTGCCATCCCCCCGAGTGCCGCGTTTCGTTTCCCCCACAGTTCTCGTCCTCGGCTTCCTCGTGATGGGCAGTTTCGCTGGCGTCCCCGCGGAGGCCGCGGAGCGTACCTTCGTGCTGGCCCCGGCCGATCTCGTCGCGGCGACGGATCTCTTCGGGGCGAACGCGCTGTCGCGCTCGGCCACCCTCGGGAAGGCCGTCGGTCTGAAGCGCGGGGCCGTGCGCTTCGCCAAAGGCGTGTGTCCCTCGTTGCTCGCCGATCCCACGCGGCGCATCACGCGCGTACGCTTGCTCGGGGGGCCGGCATGGGCGCCGCTCGTGGTCGGGAAGAAGCTCGAGAAGGGACTCTACGAGGCGCTCACGGGGATGAATGCCGCGAGCTGGGGTCCACCGGCAACCGGCGCGACCCGACAAGCCTCCTGGGTGGTCGAGCCTCCCGTGACGGGCGCCGTCGGGTTCGCGACGGCGGGCTTCGGCATCGGTGATCAATCCGGCGCGCTCGGCAAGGCCGAGGCCGGGAACGGCACCCCGGGGTTCCGCGCGCTCGTCGACCTCCCGAGCAATCCGGGAACGGGGTCGGTCGACTTCGCGATCGCCGTCACGACCGAGCTGCCGGCCAAGAAGATCGGCAAGCCCGGCAAGCGCACCGAATGCATCATGGTCGCGTCGTTGCTGCCCGCCGACCTCCAGGCCCTGCGCGACCTTCTCAGTGTGACCCCCCTCACGACCGTCACCCGCCATCGCTTGTCGTTCATCCTCGACACCGCCCAGACCTTTCTCGATCGGGGCCGGCCGGATCGCGCCGCCCGCAACGTGCGGACCTTCGTTCTCGAGGTCGCCCAACGCAGCGAAACCGAGATTCCTCCGGCGTTCGCCGAGCCGCTGATCAACCGCGGCAACGTCACCGCCGAGGCCCTGAGCTTCTGACATGCGACGCTCGTCCTTCATCGTCGGGTTCCTGGCGCTCTTCGGGGCGATCGGCGGTGCTCCCGCCATCGGCCGAGCCGAGCTGCTGACGTTCCACCTGACGGTGGGCGAGGTGCTCGCGAGCGTCGGCCGGACCAACGCCCAGCTGGTATCGCTCGGCAAGCACGCGCGCGGCGTGAAGATCGTGCCCGGCGGCACCAAGTTCGCCGGCCTCACCTGCGCGGGATTCGGCGACGTCTACAAGCTCGGCTCGATCACCGTGCTCGATGGGCCCGCCGCTTTTGCGGATCTTGTCATGACCAAGCGGGGCAAGGACGCGCGCTCGCTGGCAACGGCGTTCGGCGCGGCCGGCGTGACGACCTGGTTCCCGCCCGCCGCCGACGCCGAGACGGATCAGCAGTTCTGGTCGCCGAGTGCGGTTCCTCACGGCCTCCGGTGGGCGGCGGACGGTATGGCGCTCGGCAACGACGACGGTCTGCTGGGCGCGGGTGCGAGCGCCAAGATCTTTCGATTCCGCGCCAACGTGCCGGGCTTGGAGACGCTGCCGCCGGGAGCGCCGTATCGGTTCCTGGTCGAGCTCGTCGGGCGCACGGCGTCGACGGATACGAGCCTCGTGGCCTTCGCCGAGCAGCGCTGCTTCACATTCGTCGACTTGGTCCCCGTCGACGTCGGCGTCCTCGAGCGCTTGGTGAACGCGCTCAGCGACGCCTATGTGCGGAATGGGCTCGCGATCCGCGTCACGACCTTGAAGACGGCGCTCGAGCATCGCGACTTCGTCACCGCGCTCGACGTCATGGCGTACATCATCGGTCACCTCGTCGCGCGGACACCGGAGCACGCTGAACCGGCCGCCGCGCGCCGCGTCGTGACCGGGGTGTTCGACGTCCGCCGCGGTCTCGACTTCCGCGCCGCCAAATCCGTCTGCGGCAATGGGCTCCGAGAGACGGGCGAGGCCTGCGACGGCGCCGATCTCGGCGGCTTCACCTGCGAGACGATCGGCTATCAGAGCGGGACATTGGCGTGTCAGCCCTCGTGCCTCTACGACTTCACGAACTGCGTGGCGAATCCCTTTTGCGGCAATGGCATCGTCGAGTTTGGCGAGGAGTGCGACAACGGCGCGATGAACTCGGACACCGTCCCGGATGCGTGCCGTCCGATCACCTGCAAGCGCGCCTTTTGTGGCGACGGGACGATCGACCTCTTCGAGGATTGCGAAGGCGGAAACCTCGGCGGGGAGACCTGCAAGACGCTCGGCTACGACGGGGGCTCGCTCAAGTGCGATCCGTCGTGGTGCGAGTTCGACGACGAGCGCTGTACCCTGGAAGACGATTGAGCGCGCGTCGCCCCGACTGTCGCCGCCCCCGGCGCTGGTGCCGCGTCGCGCTGCTCGCCGTTTGCGTCGCGTTGCTGGGCGCACCCTGCGCCTTCGCAGCGCCGTTCGCCTACGTCGTGAACCACGGCGACGGGACCGTGTCAGTACTCGACACCGCCACGAACGTCGTCGTTGCGACCGTCCCCGTCGGGGACGAGCCGCTCGGAGCGGCCGTCCATCCGACCGGCTCGCGGACCTACGTCACCAACCAGGTCGCGCCGAACGGGACGGTGTCGGTCCTCGACTCCGCCACGAACACGGTGGCGGCGACGGTCGACGTCGGCGCCCGGCCGTCGGGCGTGGCCGTGAAGCTGCCGGGCGACCGCGTCTACGTGACCAATCGGGACGACAAGAACGTGTCGGTCATCGACACGGCCACCAACGCGGTCGTCGCGACGATCGCCGTCGGCAACAATCCGCTCGGCATCGCGATCAATCCCGCGGGGAGCCCGGCCTACGTCGTGAACAAGGGGTCGAACTCGGTCTCGGTCATCGACACCACGCTCGACGCGGTGATCGCGACGATTCCGGTCGGCAACGATCCGAGCCAGGTCGCCGTGGCGCCGAACGGGCATCGTGCGTACGTCAGCAATACGAGCAACACGAGCGTGTCGGTCATCGACACCGCGACCAACGCCGTCGTCGCGACCATCCCCGTCGGCAACATTCCCGAGGGCCTGACGGTCGACCCGTCGGGGGCGCGCGTGTACGTCGCGAACAGCGGGCCCAACAGCGTCTCGGTGGTCGACACGGCGACCAACGCGGTCGTCGAGACGATCGACGTCGGGCTGACGCCGTTCGCGGTCGGGGTGCGGCCGGACGGGGCACGGCTCTTCGTCCTCAATCGGCAGAACGCCAATGTCTCGGTCGTGGACACCGCCACCAACACGGTCACGGCAACGGTCGAGGTGGGCTCCGGTCCGGCGGGCATGGGGCAGCTCATCGTGCCCGCGCTGCAGGTGCCGCGCTTCGGCAAGATCGCGCGCAAATGTCAGGTCGCGCTCGTGAAGCAGGCGATCAAGCTCGCCAAGCTCCAGCACGCGCTCGAGGCGACGTGCCGGCTCGGTATCATCAAGGCCGAGGCCGCCGGGCTCGGGACCGTTGCGGCCCAGGCGGCATGTCAGAAGGCGCTCGACCTCGGGAATCCGGCGTCCCGGCTGTCCCGCGGTCGTACCAAGCTCCGCGCTGCCGTGCAGAAGAGTTGTGCGCTCGTGCTGCCACGCCAGATCAACGGGCCGTGCGACCGCGGAGCGCTCGCGTTTGCGACCACGATCGATTGTGTCGTGGACGATCACGCGGCGCAGATCCTCACGATGGTGGGCGACGAGTTCAGCGCCTCGCGGCCCGTTCCGCTCGCCCCGGCGCCGTTGGCCTGCCAGACGGCGATTGCGCGCAGTGGGCGGCAGCTCTCCACGCGCTTCCACAAGGAGCTCGGGACCTGTCTGGAGAAGGTGCTCCTGGCGGGCGAAACCGGCAAGGGCGAGGCCAAGGTGGTCGCCGCCTGTCGCGCCAAGCTCGATCTCACCAATCCCCTGTCGAAGGCGTCGATCGCGCGCGGCAAGGCGCTGCTCGCGATCGGACGGAAGTGTGCCGGGGTGAGCCCGGTCGAGCTCGGGAGCCCGTGCGACGCCGCAGCCGCCACGACGGTCGTCACTGCGACCTGCGTCGTGAACGACCACATCGCCGACGTCGGCAAGCTGATCGCCGCCGAGCTGAACGACGCCTGCACGCTGGTGACGCGCCTCGGCCTCGGTGGCGCATTCCCGTCCGTCTGCTCCGGCGTCCCGTAGCAGACGGTGGCCGTGACCTCGGCACGCGCAGCGTGCGGCCGAGCGCAGCACTCTCCGAGTACAAGCGAGCCGGGGGATGTACGAAGCGGAGAGATCCCCCTTCTCTATCGAATCGTCCGTTCGAACGTCGACATGACGGTGGTGGGTCCCGCGAGCACCAGCGTATCCCCGGCTTCGAGCCTGCGGTCGGGATCGGGGACCTCGAAGGTGTGGCCGGGCTTGTCGCGCGGCTCGACCGCGAGCACGCTCACGCCGAAACGGGCGCGGCAGTCGAGCTCGCGGAGCGTGTGGTTGTCCCAGGTCGCCGGAACCGGGAAGCGGGCGACCCGATAGCCCTTCGACCACTGCGGCATCTCGTCGGCGCCCGCGGCACCGGGGATCGTCCGCATTGTCACGAGCGCCCGGTTGTAGGCGCGGATGACGTCGGCGCGCGAGAGCAGACCGAGCACACGTGTCGGTTCGTCGCTCGCCACGACCGGCAGCTCCTCGCGGTCGTCCTCCTCCATGCGGCCGAGCGCCTGGCCGAGACTCGTTTCCGGCGTGACCGTCGGGACGTTGCGGTCGCAGAGCTCGGCGGCGGTGCGGGCGGTCCCGGCGTCGGGATCGAGGAGAACGGCGCGGACGCCGTGCAACGACAGCGTTCCCAGGAGGCGGCCGTCCGCATCGATCACCGGAAAGTGCGTGCCGGTCCCCTCGCCCATGATGCGCAGCACGTCGGGCAGGGCGGCGTCCGCCCGGATGGGCTCGAACGTGTCGTGAAAGGCCGAGGCGACCGGGATCAGGTCCATGATCTGCTCGCGCGGCGGCTCGAGGCTGGTGCCGGCGCGGGCGAGACCGAGCGTGTCGATCGACTCCGGCTCGATCGCGCTCGCGACGATGACCGCGAGGATCACCGTGACGAGCGCGGGGAGCGCGATCTCGTAGCTGCCGGTGGTCTCGAAGAGCAGGAAGACGGCCGTGAGCGGCGCGTGGGTGCACGCGCCGAGAAACGCCGCCAGGCCGACGAGGGCGTACGAGCCGCGCGACCCGGTGAGCTCCGGGAAGACCCAGGCGGAGACCGACCGGAAGGCGCCGCCGCTCATCGCGCCGATGAAGAAGATCGGGCCGAACACACCGCCCGGTGCGCCGCAGGCGAGAGACAGGCTGCTGGTGAAGATCTTGGCGATGGCCAAGGTCACCATGAGCGACGGTGCGAGCGTGCCGGCGAGCGCGTCGTTGATGACCGGGTAGCCATCCGAGAGATTCAGCGGCAGAAAGGCGCCGACGATGCCGACCGTCACCATCCCACCGATCAGCTTGGTCGCGGTCCTGACGCGGACGCGCGCGACTCGCTCGAGCGTGGCGTGGAAGAATCGCACGTAGGCCGCAGCCAGCACGCCGAGTGCCAGGCCCATCAGCGCGTACGTGAAGATCTCCTGATAGCCGCCGAGCTCGAACGTCCGCACGTGAAAGACGGTTTCCGCGCCCCCGAGCGCGCGCGACGCGATCACGGCCGTCGCGGTGGAGATGACGATCAGGCTGAAGTGCGCCAGCTCGACCTTGCCCTGGAGCACGATCTCCTGCGCGAACATCACGCTGCCGATCGGGGCGTTGAACGTCGTTGCGATGCCGGCCGCCGCTCCGCACGCGACCAGCAGCTTCAGGCGGGACTCGAGCCGCAGCAGCTGGGCCACGAAGGAGCCGATCGACCCGCCGATCTGCGCGATCGGACCCTCGCGGCCGACCGACGCGCCGGCGCCGAGCGAGATCGCGGCGCCGAGCGTCTTCACGATCATCCAGCGCCGCTTCACCCGTCCCCCTTCGAGATGAACCATCTCGAGAAAGCGCGGGAAGCCGTAGCCGAGCGCATGGCCCGGGAAGAGGCGCTCGAGCACCAGCAGGGCGACCGCGCCGGCGGCGAGCACGAGCGGGGGGGCGAGCGGTTCCGCCGAGCCCCATGCACCGAGCGCCGCCGCGAGCGCATCGAATCCCCGTGCCGCGGTCGCGATCGCCGCCTGGAACACGATGCTGCCGGCCGCGCCGAGGAGCCCGATCAGCGCGGCGAGGAGGACCAGGCCGGTGTATTGGGTGTGCGTCGCCGACGCGCTTCGCAACCCGGGCACGCGCTCACCATGCCAAAGCAGGTGCGTGCTTGCCAGTCGAGCGGGGCGTAGTATAGCTCACCGACCGATGAACCCCGACGAGATTCGTACCAGCCTTGCGGGCGCGTTCCCGGACGCGCAGATCGTCGCCGAAGACTACACCGGCGGTGGCGATCATTTCGCCGTGCACATCACCAGCGCGAGCTTCGCAGGCTGCTCGTTGGTCGAGCGTCATCAAATGGTCTACCGCGCGCTCGCGTCACTGATGCCGCGCATCCACGCGTTGCAGCTCAAGACCGACGCGCCGGGCGAGTGAGCGAAAGAGAGGACACCATGGCAGATCCCACCATCACCGAGATCGAGAACGAGATTCGCAACAACAAGATCATGATCTACATGAAGGGCACCCCGAGCTTTCCGCAGTGCGGATTCTCGGCGGCCACGATCGAGATCTTCGAGGAAATCGGCCGTCCGTTCGGCAGCGTCGACGTGCTGAGCCAGCCGGCGAAGCGCGACGCGATCAAGCGCTTCTCGAACTGGCCGACCATTCCGCAGGTCTACGTCGACGGCAAGTTCCTCGGGGGCTGCGACATCGTGCGCGAGATGCACGCGCGCGGCGAGCTGAAGAAGCTGATCGACACCAGTTTTGCGAGCTGAGCTGGGCTAGCGTCGGTCGAGCGACTGCCGGAGATCGGCGATGAGATCGACCGCGTCCTCGATGCCGACCGAGTAGCGGATCAGGTTGTCCTTGATGCCGACCTGCAGACGCTCCTCGGTCGTGAGCTCGTAGAAGCTCATCAGCGCCGGCTGCTCGATCAGGCTCTCGACGCCGCCGAGCGACGGCGCGATCCGCGGGATGCGGCAGCCGTCGACGACGCGCGATGCGGCATCGAGGTCGCCGTCGATCTCGAACGACACGACGCCGCCGAACCCGCGCATCTGTTTTCGCGCGATGGCGTGCTCGGGATGGCTCGGAAGGCCCGCGTAGTGCACGCGTCGGATCCTCGGGTGCGCTTCCAGGAACTCGGCGATCGCCTGGGCGTTGGCGTTCTGGCGCTCGATCCGAAGCGCCAACGTCTTCAGGCCGCGGATCAGGAGATAGGCGGCGAAGGGGTCGACGACGGCGCCGGTCACGCCTTGGAGCGAGCGAATGCCGTCGACGATGTCGGCCGAGCCGAGCACGGCGCCGGCCATCAGGTCGTTGTGGCCGCCGAGGAACTTGGTGGCGGAGTGCAGCACGAGGTCGATGCCGTAGCGGAGCGGCTGCTGGTTGTAGGGGGTGGCGAAGGTGGCTTCGACGATGGTCTTCACGCGGTGGCGCCGGCCGATCTCGGCGAAACGCTTGAGGGCGAGGATGCGGTGGTAGGGGTTGGGGAAGGGGGCGTGCACGACGCCGCTCATTAATGGGAAGAAGCCTTTATGATAATGAGGTTTGCTGGCGGTGAAGGTTACGGCGCCCATCGTGCGCCCGTGAAAACCACCCAGAAACCCAATAAACTGGGTTCGCCCGGTGTGATAGCGCGCCAGCTTGATCGCCGCTTCAACGCTCTCGGTTCCGGAATTGGTCATAAAACTACGCGCCGGCTCGCTGAACGGGGCAATGCGGTTCAGCTCTTCGCCAAGTTTTACCCAGTTTTCATGGTAAAAGTCAGAAGAAATATGGATGAACTTTTCGACCTGTTCCTGAATGGCTTTTACAACTTTCGGGTGGCTGTGCCCGGTTGAGTTCACTGCAATCCCAGCCGCAAAATCCAGGAAACGATTACCATCCACATCCCATACTTCGCAGCCTTTTCCGCGATCCATCGCAAATGGATAACCACGCGGATAAGAAGGCGAAATAACGGCATGGTCTCTCTGAATGAGACTTTTGGCTTTCGGTCCTGGTACGTTGAGGGTGCGCAT
>CAZWAX010000247.1:0-8841 GCA_964631985.1 uncultured Polyangiaceae bacterium
GGGGGGGGGGGGGGGGCGGGCCCGGTCGCCGTGCACCCCCGAACCCGCGGCCATCCGGAACGGGGGGATGCGCTGCCCGGGCCCGTCGTCGGCCATGGCGCCCCTGATCTAGCCCGCATTTCTCACCAGGTCCACGTGGCGAGGGCGTCAAGCGTGCGTCAGCTCGGGCCCAGCGTGAGCCCTTTGCGGAGGCTTACTCCGGCGTCGCCGTCTCGGTCGGCGTGGGAATCTCCGTCGGCGTCTCGCTCGGGGTCACGGTAGCGGTCGGCGTCGGTTCGGGTGTCGCGGTCGCGGTCGGGTCGGGCGTTGCGGTGGCGGTCGGAGTCGCCGTCCCTGTCGGTGACGCGGTCGGCGTGGACGTTGCCGTCGGAAGGTCGGTCGCGGTCGGCGTGGGCGTCGGCGTCGGCGTGCGCGTCGCCGTCGGGCTCGGCTCCGGCGTCACAGTCGCGGTCGGCGTGGGACTCGGCGTCGGCGTCGCCGTGAGCGTGGCCGTCGCGGTGCCGGTCGGGGTCGCGGTACGCGTGGCGGTCACGGTGCCGGTCGGCGTCGGGCTCGCCGTCGGAGTGACGGCGCCCGTCGACGTCGCGGTGGCCGTGGGAGTGGCGGTCGGCGTCGGAGAGAGGGTCGGCGTCGCGGGCGCATCGTCCGTCGCCGTGCTGGTCGGCGTCGGGCTCGAGGTCGGCGTCAGGGTCAGGGTCGGCGAGATCGTCATCGTGGTCGTCGGCGTGCCGGTCGGGGTCGCCGTCGCGGTCGGCGTCCGCGTCGGGGTCGCGGTGGGACTGAGCGTCGGGGTCGCGGTCGGGGTCTCCTCCCCCGGCAGCGGGGTCTTGGTGCGCGTCGGCGTCGGCGTACGCGTCCGCGTTGGCGTCCGGGTGCGGGTCGGGGTGAGGGTCGGCGTCGGGCGCGGACAGAAGGCGCTGTTCAGCTCGCTGCCGCCCTGGGCCAGCAGGTCCTCGGCCCGCGGCACCGCGAACGCCACCGCCTCTTCGACTTTGCAGCGCGCGTTCCGGAGCGCGCACTCCTCGAAGGCGGACAGGCTCGCGACCGGACCGACGAAGAGACGCGCGCAGTCGTCATCGAGCAGCGCCAAATCGGCGCCGTCGGACGAGCGCAGGGTCGCGAACGGAATCACCCCTTCGTTGCACTTCTTCTCGATCGCCGTACGGAGCTTCGCCGCGAGCGTATCCCGCTTCACCGCTTCCTTGCTGCACTTGGCGGTCGCCTTCGGGATGCAATCGGCGTCGAGCTGCTTCAGCTGCACGCACGTGAAGACGGCGTCGATGCAGGTCTTGAAGCTCTTGTAGGTGGCGGCGGTGTAGCTGCCCGTCGCCGTGGTCGCCGCCTTGTGACAGCCGTTCACCGCCTTGGCGACGCTGGGATCGAGTTGGCCCTCCACCGTGGCGGACGGACCGAGCACCATCAACAACGTGGCGAGCGACGAGACGAGGATCGCGAACGGCATGGGCGGGCGGGTCACGGAGCCTTCGCAGCCTATGAACCGGGCGTAACCCGGTCAAGGTGGCGTTCGCGACTAGGAGAGTGCGTCGATACGCGAATGGTGGCGAGCCGGGGGATGTACGAACCGCGGCTTTGCCGCGGTTCGTGAAGGGGGAGCGATCCCCCTTACGAGCTAGTTCCCGTCCTCGATCTCGAGCGCGTAGAGCGTGCACGACGAACCCGCGACCCGACGGACCTCGATCGCGTACTGGCCCGAGTTGGCCCCGTCCTCGTCGACGCCGTCGTAGCGGACGGTCTCGTTGCTGTCGCGCGCCTCGTTGGACGCATCGAGCTGCTCGAAAGCGGCTCCGTTCCACTTGTACAGGTAGAGGTCGTAGTTGGTGCCCTTCGGCACGTTCTTCAGCTGCGCGATGATCTGGAAGTTGTGCTGCGGCAGATCGACGACGTCCCACACGAAGAAGTCGTTGTCGGTCGACGTGCTGATGTTGCCCGCGACGGCGAGGTCGTAGCCATCGTCCGTGCAACCGGTGACACCGCACTGCTCGTTCAGCGAGCGGCCGGTCGGGAATTCGTTCGGCTCGAACCCGTCATGGCACGGCGTGGAGGTGGGCGTCGGCGTGGGCGTCTGGGTGGACGTCGCGGTTGCCGCCGGCGGCGGCGTGGCGGTCGCGGGAGCCGCGGTGCTGGTCGCGACGCCGGTCGCGGTGACGGTGGGCGTCGGCGTCGCGGTTGCGGTCGGCGTCGGGGTCGGACGCGCGCAGACGTCGTTCAGGCTGCGGCCGACGGACGCGAGCAGCGCCTCGGCGCGCGGCGCCTTGAAGCGCGAGAGCTCGGCAACGCCGCAGCGATGGCTTCGTACGAGGCAGTCGGTGTAGGCCGCGAGCGACGTCGGATCGTCGCCGCCGAGCAGCTCGCAGTCGATGGCCAGGGCCTCGAGCAGGAGACCGCTCGCGTCACGGAGCGTGGCGAAGTCGACGTCGCCGCAGGTCTTGCCGAGGGCGACGCCCGTCTTCGTCGACGCGTTGTTCAGATTGGCGAACTCGACGTCGCAGCGCTTGCTCGCGGCCTCGAGACACGCGGGCAGGAGGCTCGGATCGCTCTTCACCTGCACGCAGGTGAAGGTGGTGTCGAGACAGCGGCCGAGGGCCTTCAGGCTCGCGTCGACGAGCTTGGTTCCCGCGTTCATGATGGTGCCGGCACACTTCTCGACGTCGCGGCCGATCCCGCGCGCGTCACCGACGTCCGCGCCGTCGCCGCCGTAGGGCGTGAGGCAGGTGAGCGCCGCCCGATGCGCCGGGTCGACGCCGGCGACCTCGAGCAGGCTCGCGGCGCGCGGCATCTGGAAGGCGAACATGCGCTCGAGCTCGCAGGCCTGTTGCAGGGCCAGACACTGGCCGAGCGTCGCCACGTCCGTCACCTCGACCCCGTGCTCTTCCTTGCACTCCAGTTGCAGGCTCGCGTAGTCGAGGCCGAGGGGGTCGAGCAGCTCGTCGACCGTGAGATCGCTCGCGCACTTGCGGGCCACCACGTCGACCATGCGGGCCTTCTCGGCGGCGGCGAGACCGAGCTGCTCGTTGCAGCCCTTGCGCGCCTTTTCGAGGCAGCCGGCGTCACCGGGCTTGGTCTGCACGCACTTGAAGACCGGCCCGATGCAATCCTGGAAGGCGTCGAGCGTTTCGACGGCGGAATCCGTCCCGGTACGCTCGATCAGGATCGAGCACTTGTTGGCGGCCTTCGCCTGGTCGGCGTCGGGAAGCTGCGCACCCGCGGTGGGCACGAACAGGGCGAGAGCGAGCAGCGAAACCGGGAACCCACGAAACCGCATCGAAACCTCCTGGAGGGGCAGAAAGCACCGTGGCTGGCGACAGCGGCGGAGGCAAGCTCGCCGTGAGCCCTTTTCACGGATCACGGGCAATGAGCAAAGCACGTGCCCAGCTTGGCCTGAATTCGGCGTCCTCCGGCATCGCGCAATCGTGCAACCCGTGGCGCCGTCGCGCCACGGGTTGCCACCTCACCGGCCGACCCGGCCAGGCCGGACAGGCCTCACGGCCGACAGACGAGCCGGAGCTTGTCGCTGTCCTTCTCGCCCGTGTAGAGCGACGCGAACGATTTGAGCGAGAGCAGGCCGGGCTTGGTACCCCCCGCGCTCGTCTTCACCTCGACCGGCACCGCGAGCGTTCCCGAACAGACGTCGGGCTGGTCGGGGCCGATGATCGCGCCCGGCACGGGCGCAAAAGCGGCGCGCACCGCGGCGAGCGCGGGACGCTTGGCGGCCTTGCTCACCGAGGGCGCCCGCAGCTCCCACGACTGCAGCCGGGTCCCCGGCGTGCAGCTCGGCAGGTCGGTGTTGTTGGCGCAGACGCGCAGACGGAAGGTGCACTGGCCGGCGACCCCGTCGAAGTCGCAGCGCGGATCGCCGTCGGTGCACGTCTGGACCCCGCTGATCGCGCCGTGCTTGTCGTACAGCGGCTCGTTGGCCGGGTTGTCGACCACCCACTCGGCCTGACAATCGGTCGCCGGCGACCCGCCGCCGGGAATGCGCTCGAGCCGACACGGCGCGGTGCAGCCGTCGCCGACGATCGCGTTCCCGTCGTCGCATTCCTCGCCGCAGAGCAGCTCCGGGATGCCGTCGCCGCAGACCAGGCCCGGCTCGGGCGCGCAGAGGTCGCTGCAGCCGTCACAGCTGGTGCGGTTGCCGTCGTCGCAGCTCTCGCCGTCGTCGAGCACGCCGTCGCCGCAATGCGCGGCCTGGCAATCGGTCCGACACGCGTTCGGCAGCGTGTCGTCGTTGCCGGGGCCGTCGTCGCACTGCTCCTTGCACTCGGGGAAGACCGTGCCGTCGCCGCAGACGTACCCGGGCTCGAGATTGCAGTCGGGGTCGCACCCGTCGCAGCCGATCAGGTTGCCGTCGTCGCATTGCTCGAAGAGATCGGCGACGCCGTCGCCGCACTCCGGGAGCGCGCAGGTCGTGCGACACGCGCCGGGCGTGACGTCGCTGTTCGCTGGGCCGGCATCGCATTTCTCGCACGGCGCCTCGAGGACGCCGTTGCCGCAGCCGGTGTGCGCGGGCGGCACGCAGAGCGAACGCACCTGCATGCGCATGTCGGCACCCTCCCGCCAGCCCTCGACGAACCGGCCGTCGGGCCGCACGGTGAGGATGAGCGCGCTCACGAAATCGAACTCGTCGAGGAGCCGGAACGACGCATTCAAAGGCCGACCGGCGGGATCGTAGGCGCGACCAAGCGGCGGCACGAGGCCCGCGATCGGACGCCAGACGACGTACAGATGGCCGGTGGGATCGAACGCGGCTTGTGGGTACACCACGTAGTACGGATCGAGAAGGTCGACGACGAACGCGGGCCCGGTCGCGCTGCCGGCCGCGTCGAAACGGCGCGCCCAGATGCCGGACCGGTGCGCATGGGAGAAGAGGCTCGACCGGGTTCCAACGATTGCGAAGCCGCCAAGCGGGCTTGCCGCGACGTCCCGGAGATTGAACCGGTCGCCCATCTCGATCACCGAGCCGACGGGCGTTCCCGACCCGTCGAAGATCTGGCCGCGGATCTCTGCCCCCTCCTGCCAGACCAGCACGAAGCCGCCGTCGGCGAGCCCGGCGACGGCAAGCCAGGAGAGTGACCCCGGCGGCAACGCGATCGGGGCCGGCGTCGGGCTGCGGGGTTGTCCGAGCACGTCGAACAACCGGATCTGCAGCCCCAGGGAATCCCCCCAGACCACGACGAACCCCGAGGGGAGCCCGGCCGCCTGGGGCTGATAGGGCGATCCGTACTCGATCAGGAACGGCTCAGTGCTCGGAGTCCCCGACTCATCGAGCAAACGGCCAAACAGCGCATTGCCGATGCTCCGCTCCCAGAGCGCGATGTAGCCGCCGCGCGTGTCGGCAAAGACGTCCCGCGCCGAGGTCCAGGTCTCGCCGGAGAGGTTGATGACGCCACCGGTGGCGCTGCCCGCGGCCGAGACCCGCTGCGCGACCATGATCTGCTTCCCGCCGTGGCTCGTCCAGGTTCCCGCGACGACCACGACCGACGAATCGGCGCCCGGGGCGAAGCGATAGCTTCCGAAGTGCGTCGACGACGAGCTCTCGATGGCCGTGAAAGGCGGGATGTCGACGATCTGCGCGACGGCCGGCGCGGCGCCGACGACCAGCATCACGAGCGCGAGCAGGCGGCGAAACGAAGCGGGCAGGACACGCATGCGGGGGTCCTCCGGGACGATCGGGTGGTCGATCACGGTCGACAGATCAGCTTGAGCCGGTCGCTGTCTTTCTCGCCCGTGTAGAGCGTGGCGTACGACTTGAGAATGAGCTTCCCGGCCTTGCTGCCGGCGCCGCTCGTCTTCACCGCGACCGGCACCGCCACGGTGCCGGAGCAGACGTCGGGTCGGTCGGGCCCGATCACCGCCCCCGGGACAGTCGCGAAGGCGTCCCGCACCGCCGCGAGCGCTGGACGCGTCGCGGCCTTCTTCGCCGAGGGCGCGCGGAGCTCCCACGACTGGAGGCGGTCCCCCGGGTCACAGCTCGGCAGATCCGTGTTGTTGGCGCAGACCCGCAGATGGAACGTGCACTGGCCGGGCACCCCGTCGAAGTCGCAGCGCGGATCGCCGTCGGTGCACGCCTGAGCGCCACTGATCGCGCCGTGCTTGTCGTACAGCGGCTCGTTGGCCGGGTTGTCGACCACCCACTCGGCCTGACAATCGGTCGCCGGCGAGCCGCCGCCCGGGATGCGCTCGAGCAGGCACGGCGCGGTGCAGCCGTCGCCGACGATTGCGTTGCCGTCGTCGCACTGCTCGCCGCAGAGCAGCTCGGGGATGCCATCGCCGCAGACCAGCCCGGGCTCGGGCACGCAGAGGTCGCTGCAGCCGTCGCAGCTGGTGCGGTTGCCGTCGTCGCAGCCCTCGGCGTCGTCGAGCACGCCGTCGCCGCAGTGCGCAGTCTGGCAATCGGTGCGGCACGCGTTCGGCAGCGTGTCGTCGTTGCCGGCCCCGTCGTCGCACTGCTCCTCGCAGTCGGTCGAGAGCGCGCCGTCGCCGCACACGTAGCCCGGCTCCAGGTTGCACATCGCGTCACAGCCATCGCATCCGACGAGGTTCCCGTCGTCGCATTGCTCGAAGAAATCGGTGACGCCGTCGCCGCACGTCGGGAGCGCGCAGGTGGTGCGACACGCGTCGGGCGTGCCGTCGCTGTTCCCCGGACCGGCGTCGCATCTCTCGCAAGGGGCCTGCAGAACGCCGTCGCCGCAGCTCGTATGGAAGGGCGGCACGCAGAGCGTCCGCACCTGCATCTTGAGGTCGCTCATGGTCCGCCAAGCTTCCACGAAGCGCCCGTCGGGCCGCGGGACGAGCACGAGACTCGCGGCACTATCCTCGGCGAGGACGAACGGCGGCAGCAGCGGTCGCCCCCCCGCATCGTACGCCCGCCCGCGCGGTGTCTGGATGGACGAATTCATGCCCCAGGCGACGTACAAGCGACCCGCGGGATCGAATGCCGCGCGCGGGGCGGCCGTGAGCGCCGGGTCGAGAAAGTCGACGACGAACTCGGGCCCGCTCGCCGCGCCCGCATCGTCGAAGCGTCGAGCCCAGATCCCCGCCGGCCGGGCGTGGGTGTCGAGCCGGCGCTGCCCCACGACCGCAACGCCGCCAAGCGGACTCGTCGCGACGCCGCCGAGATCGAACGCGTCGCTGACATCGAAGCTGGCGCCGAGCGGAACGGCGGCGGCGTCGTACGCGCGGCCACGGATGCGCGCGGTCTCGTCCCAGACGACGATGAAACCACCGTTGCTCGTGCTCGCGACGGTCAAGTTGAAGAACGAAAACGGCGGGAACTCGGTGACGTCGAATGCCGGTCCGAGCGCTTGCCCACTCGCGTCGTAGGTGCGGGCCTTCACCGCGTTGCCCTGTGACCACACGACGACGAATCCCGCCGCGAATCCCGTCCCGAAGAACTGCCCAGCGCTGCTCGTCACCAGGATCTCCGGCGTCGTCGGGCTGCCCGCCGCGTCGAGGAGGCGGACGAGCAAGCTCGTCCGCTCGGCGCGGCGCCAGAGCGCCACGAAGCCGCCGCGCGTGTCGGACGCGATTCGAGGCACGGCGACGTACTCGTCGTCGTCGGGATCGACGACCACGAGCTCGGTCTCCGGGCTACCCGTCGCCGAGAAGCGCTGCGCGACCGCATGTTGCCTGGAGATCTCCCGCGACCAGGTTCCGGTCAGCACCGTGACGGACGAGTCGGCGCCGGGCGCGAGCGTGTAGTTGCCGAACCGGATGTCCTGCATCGCATCGATGGCGGTGAACGGCTCGACGTCGAGGAGCTGCGCCGCGGCCGACGAAGCCAGGGCCAGCGCCAGGAGACCGGCGACGGCAAGACATCGAATCGGAACGAGGGCGACGGGCATTGGGTTCCCTCCCGAGCGGTTGAGCGGAGCCGCCCACCAGTAGACCGGACCGCGGCCCGCGCTCAAGCGAAAAATCCCGTGGACGCCACGCTTGCGGTGCGGCCGAGGCCATGGCTAGGAGCCTGATCCATGCGAATGGGGACCCTCCACTGAACGCCTGGGCTCGGGGGGCGGCGGCCGCCGCCCTCATCGGCAGCGCCGGGCGCTGGAACGGTCCGACCGTCTGGATCCTCGCGATCACCGCCGCGTTCACGTTCTTCGACCTCGGGCGGCGCGACCACGTCGAGCGCGACCCGGCGGAGACCGCCGACGCCTTCGAGCCGGAGCCCTACGGCGTCGCCATGCAGCTGGCGTTCGTCGCCCTGCTGTGCGCCGGGGCATGGGACAATCGCACCCCGGAGATCGCCTGGCGGCCCCCGGGGCTTTCCGGGCTCGTCGGCTTCGTCCTGATCATGGCGGGGGTCGCGCTCCGCCAGAGCGCCGCCCAGGCCCTCGGCCGCCATTTCACGGTCGGGCTCTCGCTCTTCGCCGACCACGAGCTGATCGTGAGCGGGCCCTATCGCTGGCTCCGCCATCCCAACTACGCCGGCCTCCTCCTCGTGGCGCTCGGCACCGCCATGATGGTGTGGAGCCCGCTCGCGGGCGGCGTCGCCCTCCTGGTGTGGCTACCGCTGGCACTCATGCGCATCGCCAAAGAGGAACGGGAGCTGCACACGCTCCTCGGCCCGGCATACGGCGAGTACACGCAGGGCCGATGGTGCCTCGTTCCCGGGTTGTACTGAAGAGCTTTACTGATTGAACACCGGCCAGCGGTCGACGATGGTCGGGCCGCGGACGATCAGGAGGTCGCCGAATTGCAGCATCACGGCTTCGCTCTGGGTCGGGCGAAGGAAGACGTAGTCGTCGACGCCGAGCTCGACCCGCGCCGAGCCGTTCAGCATCTCCTGGTTCGAGCTCCGCCCGAAGAGACCGTTGTTGT
>CAZWAX010000248.1:0-8806 GCA_964631985.1 uncultured Polyangiaceae bacterium
AGAGACGCTTGGCGGCGCCGACATGCACAGCCGGATTTCGGGTGTGTCAGACTACCTCGCCGCCGACGAGCGCGATGCCATCCGCATCGGGCGCGAGATCGTCGCCCAGCTGAACTGGAAGAAGCTCGGCTGGACCAAGCAGATTCCCGTCGAAGAGCCGATCTACGATCCCGACGAGATGCTTGGGCTTGCCTCGATCGACATCCGGAAGCCCTTCGACGTCAAGGAGATCATTGCCCGCATCGTCGACGGCTCACGCTTCCACGAGTTCAAGCCGACCTACGGCACCACGCTCGTCACCGGCTACGCGCACATCCACGGCTACCCGGTCGGCATCCTCGCCAACAACGGCATCCTGTTCTCGGAATCGAGCGAGAAGGGCTCCCAGTTCATCCAGCTCTGCAACTCGACCAACACCCCGATCATCTTCCTCCAGAACATCACGGGCTTCATGGTCGGCAGCCGCTACGAGCAGGGCGGCATCATCAAGGACGGCGCCAAGCTCATCAACGCCGTCTCCAACTCGACCGTGCCGCACATCACGGTGATGGTCGGCGCCTCGTATGGTGCCGGCAACTACGGCATGGCCGGCCGCGCCTACGACCCGCGCTTCGTCTTCAGCTGGCCGAACCACCGCATCGCCGTCATGGGCCCCGAGCAGCTCGCGGGCGTGCTCTCGATCGTGCGCCGTCAGGCCGCCGAGCGGTCAGGGCAGCCGTTCAACGAAGCCGAGGACGCGATGATCAAGCAGATGGTGCAGGGGCAGATCGAGAAGGAGAGCTACGCGTTCTTCGCGACCGCACGGGTGTGGGACGACGGCATCATCGATCCGCGCGACACCCGGACGGTCCTGGGGATCTCGCTCTCGGCAGTGCACAACGACGTGATCGAGGGGGCGAGCGGGTACGGCGTGTTCCGGATGTAGACCACCCGGTAGTGGCGCCCGGGGGAGCGTGCGCCAGTCTGGAACAGGACGTTGGCGCGTTGACCTCGGCGGCTGCCCGGGAGCAGAATCCCCGCCCGGCTTCCGAGCTCACGTCGCATGCGGACCCCACGCGAACCCTCATCACCCAGCGGGCGAAAGCTCCTGAAGACCGACGCCGCCGCCGAAAAGCTGCGGCAGAGCGAGGCGCGCTTCCGCGGCGTCTTCGATCATGCCCCGATGGGCATCCTGCTGCTGGGGCCCGATACGCGGATCCTCGAGGCGAATCAGGCGCTCTACGGCATGCTGGGGTACGCCGCGGACGAGATGCGGGGTCGGGCCGTGGTCGAGTTCCTCCACCCGGACGACCGGCCGGCGAGCCAGCAGACGCGCGAGCGCGTGTTGGCGGGCGAGATCGACGCGCTCTCGGCCGAGCGGCGCGCGATCTGCAAGGACGGCCGGGTCGTCTGCCTGCAGATACGCAGCACCGTCCAGCGCGGCGCGGCCGGCACGGTGGAGCTGATCATCACCCACGCGCTCGACGTGACCGAGCAACGCGATCAGGAGACCAAGCTCCGCGACAGCGAGGCGCGCCTCCGCACGATCTTCGAGCAGGCGCCGATCGGGATGGCGCTGATCGCGCCGCCCGGGGACCTCCTGCAGGTGAACCGGGCGCTCGCGACGATGCTCGGCCGTCCGCCCGTCGAGCTCGCGAGGATGGGCGTGCCCGAGATCATCCACCCCGACGATCTCCAGGCGACGCGCGCGCAAGTCGAGGCGGCGCTCGCGGGTGATCACGACACGATCGCCGGGGAGTCCCGGTACCTCCGACCCGACGGCGAGATCGTGTGGGGGGCGTATCGGAGCTCGCTCGTGCGTGACCCGGCCGGCGTCCCGCGCTACTTCGTGTCGCAGGTCGTCGACGTCACGGAGCGGAAGCTGGCGGAGGAAGCGCTTCGCGCGAGCGAAAGCCGGTATCGCGGTCTCGTTCAGCTGTCGCAAGACCTGATCGTGCGGATGGATCCCGTCGGGAACCTCACGTTCGTCAACGACGCGTGGTGCGCCAAGTTCGGCATACGGCCCGAGCAGGTGATGGGCCGGAGCGTCATGCCGCGCATCGTCGCTGCCGATCGGCCGCTCACCGCCGCGGCCTTCGAGACGCTCGCGAAGCCGCCGCACCGCATGCGGGTGGAGATCCGCCAACTGACCGTCGAGGGCGTGCGGTGGATCGAGTGGGAAGGTTGCGGGATTCCCGACGGCGACGGGCATGTGTCCGAGCTTCAAGGGGTCGGACGGGACGTGACGCAGGAGCACGAGGTCGCCGAGGCGCTGCGCGCCAGTGAGGCGCGCTATCGGGGCGTCGTCGAGTCGCAAGAGGCGGTGGTGCTCCGCATGGATCTGAATCGCCGCATCACCTTCATCAACGACAAGGGCAGCCGCCTGCTCGGGTTGTCGCGTGCGGCGATGCTCGACACGGACGTGCTCGACTGGGTGTACCCCGAGGACCGCGAGGCCGCGCGGGCCGCCTTCTCGAGCGAGCTCGAGCCGCCCTACCGGGCCTCGCTGGATTGCCGGGTAGAGATCGACGGGACGGTGCGTTGGTTCGAATGGGAGGGGAGGACGATCTTCGCAGAGGACGGCACCCCGAGCGAGTTGCAGTCGGTCGGCTTCGACGTGACCGAGCGGCGGGCGGCGGCCGACGCGCTCCGCGCCTCGCTCGAGGAGCTGCGGCAGAGCGAGGAGAAGCTGCGCTTGCTCGCCCAGCGGCAGGTCGCGGTGCGCGAGGAGGAGCGGAAGCGTCTTGGCTTCGATCTCCACGACGGCGTCTGTCAGGAGCTGATAGGGATCGGCATCCTGGTCGAGTCGGTGCGGCGACGTGCCGCGGCCGGCGTCGCGGACAGCTCGGCCGAGCTCACGCGCGTGAGCGGATATCTCGGCGAGGTGGTGGAGCACCTGCGGCTCCTCGCCGGCGAGCTGCGGCCGATGCTGTTGCACGATCTCGGACTCGAGGAGAGCCTGCGCTCGCTCGCCCTCGGCCTCGCGAGTCCGGCAACCAGCATCCATGCGGTTTTCCCGACCCGAGTTCCTCGACTGGACGAGGCCGCCGAGGTCGCCATCTACCGCATCGCCCAGGAGGCGCTCACCAACGCGCTCCGGCACGCCCGGGCGCGGGTCGTGAAGCTCGGCCTCGCGGCCAACGGCACCCGGCTCCGCCTCGAGATCCGCGACGACGGCTGCGGCTTCGACCCGAGCCGCCGGCGCACCACGGCGCTCGGGCTGCTCAGCATGGAGGAGCGAGCGCTCGCCCTCGGCGGACGGCTGGACGTGGCGTCGGTTCCGGGGGAGGGCACCGCCGTGACGCTCGACTGTCCGATGCTCGAACGTACGAAGTAGCGGGTCGAGGTCGTGACCGCCCCCGGCGGGGCGATCACCGTCGCGAGCCGCCGCCAGGTTTGACATGCTCGTCCGGGCGCGGCCTAGTCGGGCCCGGAGGAGGAACCGTGTGATGCGAAAGCTCGTGGCGATGGCAGCGCTGGCACTGGTTGCGCTCTCGGTGGTGGTTGACGACGCCGCCGCGCTCAGCCGCGACCGCTGGACCAACGCGCAGCCGTACGGGCTGTTCTTCAACGACTACGGGCCGAACTTCTACGTCGGCTTCGTTCCGCGCGAGCAGGACGCGCGGCGCATCACCATGCATCTCGGGCGCGGCAACCAGTTGCGCCTGCGGATCGTGCTGTCGGAGCAGGCGATCGCGGCGTACATTCCCGATCAGGTCGCCCGGTACGATCTCTACAAGGAGCTGATCGACGCGCAGGTGATCCAGCTCACGACGAACAGCGCCTGGGAAGCCTACGCGCAACGCGTCGGGGCCGAAGGGCTCGCCGATCTCGCCACGAAGAAGGCGACCCTGCCGCCCGCGGAGTGGCGCGAGCTCAATCTTCGAACCCTCGCCAAGCTGATGCCCGACCGCGTCTACCACATCCGGAAGGACGTCGGCCGGATGCTCGACGACTGGAAGACGCGCCTCGCCGCCGGCGATCCGACCGCGAGCCCGGACGCCAAGCTCGACGCGGTGAACGATCTGTTTCCGCACCGCATGGACGTGACCGAGCTCGACGCCGGCGCGGACGCGGCCTTCGGCGAGCTGGTGCAGTTGGCGCGCGGGGGCGACGCGGCGGCGTTTCGCACCAAGGCAGAGCCGTTCTTCCACGACGTCACCGCTGGCGTGTACCCCGTCACCAACGGCCAACTCGACTACTGGGAGGTGACGGCGATCTACGCCGCCGGCACCCACGACAGCACGACCACCGACGACGGGAACCAGATCCCCGCGATCACCACGCAGGGCGTGTGGAAGTTGATGCCGCGCGACCATGGCCGGGGCTTCACCGGCATGGTCGATTACATCTCGTCCGAGGGGTACTACGGCCTGAAGCCGATGCTGCCCTACGAGTACGCGGGCGGCATCACCTACAATGCGATCCACAACACCGGGATCAGCAACTGGATCGCCGGTCATCCGCTGTTGCCGAAGGAGTGGAGCAAGGTGACGGAGGGGAGTCGCGACGGCAAGCCGTTCCGCCGGGTGTCGCTGACGAGCCGGGGCCCGGTCTCGCACGGCTGCACGCGGCTCAACGAGGGGCACCTCGCCGAGCTCCGCGAGATGCTGCCCTCGACCTCGAAGGACATGGAAGGCCTCGCCACCTACCGGAACGTCTCGCAGTGCTACGACGTCTTCGATCCCAAGGGTGACGGCGACGCGCGGGTGATGGGCGTGCAGTACTACATCGCGTTCCGCCACACCGACTCGCGGGTCGCCAATCAGATCTGGGCCCAGAACGACCGGGAGAGCTTCTATCGGTGGCTCTACGGCGACGCGATGGTCTACGGCCCGCTGAACGAGGTCGTGATCAAGGAGGCGTGCGACGGCCGCTTCGTCGGTCGAAAGGCGCGCGAGGGCAAGCGCTACCAGGGCCTCAAGCTCTACGAGGCCCCGTACGAGCCGGAGACCGTGCAGATGTACACCATCAAGGGCGTCGACCCGTTCTCGCGGGCGGGCATGGAGTTCAATCGCGAGCTCCGCCGCGTCGGGCACGGCTACACGACCGACCGGAAGCTGCTGGGACTCAACTAGGCTTCGAGTCCCATCCCCCGGCTCGCTCGCGCTCGGCGGCACGCGGCGCGTGCGGAGGCCGCGTCTTGATCACGCTCCTGGATGGCGGTTCAGCGTACGACGACGTTCACGAGCAGCAGGCTCGGGTCCGCGCGCCGGCCGTTGCTCGTCACCTCGGCGACGTGCACGTCGAGCGCGCCGGCGTCGAGCCCGGCGCCCGGCTCGGGGGTGAAGCGGCAGAAGACGTCGAGCGGGAAGGGCAGGGCCTGGGCGCTCGCGACCAGCACGCGGAGCTCACCCGCGCCACGGTCGTTGGCGACGACGAGCGTGCCGGTGCCGGCATTGCATTCCGCGGGACGCGCCGCGGTGCCGAACGTGCCAACCACGGTTGGATAGGCGACCCGGAGGTCGAAGCCTTCGAGGGCGGTGCGGGCCGTCATCCGGAAGACGACGAGGCTCCCAGCCGAGCGAGCGGGCGGGCGGCTGCCGACGGCGGGGCCGCGTTCGGCGGGCTCGACGAGATCGGCAGCGTTCCCGTCGCCCGTGTCGCCCTGAGGTGCCACGAAGGCAGGGGGCGCTTCGCGCTCGGGGGTGCGAAACGCGCGCGGCCGGACGAGGACCGTCGGTGCGACCGCGGCGGGGATCTCGTTCGCCGCTGCCGCCGCCGGAGCTTCCTGCGGCTGGGTCGCGGCCGCCACGCGCGGTGTCGGCGAGGCGCTGGCGACGATCCGGGTGGATGTGGTCGTCGGCAGGGGCGCGGTCGGCGGAGCGGCCGACGGGCTCGCGGCAGGAGTCGCCAGCGGAGCCGTCGGAGTTGCGAGCGGGCTCGGGCTCGCTGCCTGGACGGGACGAGCGATCAGCACGAGCAGCACGGACGGCAGGACCAGAAGGGCGCGATGCATCACCGATGCCCCTATCCCGAGTCGGCTCGCTCGGCCATCGACCCGGGGCCTCAAGTGGCACGAACTGTCAATGGCGTGACGTGGACCGTCAAGCGCCCGGGAGCCCGGCCGCGTAGGTTCCGCCCATCTCACGAAGGTCCCGCCGGGCGGGACAGGAGGGCACCATGGCGACACGCGATCGTTACCCCGAGCCGCTCGAGACGACGAGCTGGCACCGCGCCCAGAGCTTCGAGACCACGTTCTCGTGGGAGTACGAGGATGGCCGCGACAAGCTCCTGAACCTGTACCGCAAGGGCAAGAAGCTCCAGTGGGATGCGGCCGACCGCATCGACTGGTCCCAGGACCTCGACCCCGAGAATCCGTCCGGCCTCCCGGACGAGGTGATTCCGATCTTCGGCTCCGACGTGTGGCGCGGCCTCACCGCCGGCGAGAAGGCGCGCGTCCGGACCCACTTCCAGGCGTGGCAGCTGTCGCAGTTTCTGCACGGGGAGCAGGGGGCGCTCGTTTGCACCGCGAAGATCGTCCAGCAGGTGCCGACCATCGATGCCAAATTCTATGCGGCCACCCAGGTGGTCGACGAGGCGCGCCACGTCGAGGCCTATTCCCGCCTGCTTCACGAGAAGTTCGACCTCGTGTACCCGATCAACCCGCACCTGAGACAGCTCCTCGACGATACCCTCGCCGACGCACGCTGGGACTTCACCTACCTCGGCATGCAGGTCCTGATCGAAGGCGTGGCACTGGCAGCCTTCGGCCTGATCCGCGACCAGGCGACCAATCCGCTGGCGCAGTCGGTCACCGCCTATGTGATGCAGGACGAGGCCCGGCACGTGGCGTTCGGGCGCCTCGCGCTCCGCGACTACTACCCGCAGCTCACCGAGAAAGAGCGCGACGAGCGCGAGGAGTTCATCGTCGAGGGGTGCTATCTGCTGCGTGACCGCTTCCTCGCCGAGGAGGTCTGGCAGACGCTCGGGCTGCCGGTCGAGGAGTGCAAGCGCCACACCGACCAGTCGGAGATGCTGCGGATGTATCGCACGAGTCTCTTCACCCGCATCGTCCCCACCATCAAGGAGATCGGCCTGTGGGGACCCCGCATCCCGAAGGCCTACGCCGACATGGGCATCTTCGGCTTCGCCGACGCCGACCCGGACGCCCTCGGTGGACGCGACGAGGGGATCGCGCAGGAGATGGATCGGCGCCGCCAGGACGTGGAGCGGGTCGCCGCGTTGGCCGTCAATAGCTAAGAGCGGAGCGCGCCGAGGCGCTTCTGGTGCTCGCGTGGCGTCGACCCGGTCCAGCGCCGAAACGCCCGGTCGAAGGCGGAGAGCTCGGAGTAGCCGACGAGGAAGGCGATCTCGGTGAGATCGTTCTTCCCGTCGGCGAGGTACCGAAGCGCCAGGTCGCGGCGCACGTCGTCGACCATGCGCTTGAAAACGAAGCCATGCGCGCCGAGCCGGCGCTGTAGCGTGCGCACGCTGAGGGCCAGACGCTCGGCCACGGCCTCGATCGACGGGGGACCGTCGCAGACGCCGAGCGCGATGCTCTCGCGCACGCTCGCGAGCCAGTCGCCGGCTTCCGGCGTCGACGCCAGACGCTCGTCGAGATGGCGCTGCACGATCGGTAGCAAGCGGCGGTCGGCGGCGGGAACGGGGCGTTCGAGGTCGGCGGCGGCGAAGATGACGGCAACCGACACCGGGGCGGCGAAGCGGATCGGGACGCCGAGGATGCGGCCATGCTCGCTCGTCCGGGCCGGTCGCGGGTGCGCGAAGAGCACCTGGCGGGGCCGCCAGTCGGTGCCGACCAAGCGGCGCACGAGGTTCACCGCGACCACGGCCGCGCCCTCGGCGTAGTGTCGCGCGCGGTCACGCCCGGGCGCACCGACGTCGTGGGAGAGGCGCGCCTCCGCCCCGTCGAGCTCGAGTGCCAGCCGGCCGCCCTGCCAATGCGTCCGGCCGTAGCGCTCGAAGTTCGCGAGGGCCGTCCCGACGCTCGGGGCGTTCAGGACGGCGTACGCGACCGTGCCGATGGCGCCGAAATCGTACGCTTCCCCGATGTGGAGGCCGAACGCGTCGTCCCCGAGCTCCGCGGCCGCCGCATCGAACAGCACGAGCACGCGCTCGGACGGGATCATGGTATCGGGATCGGCGAGGTCAGCGGGCGTGAGGCCGGCCGCGGCGAGGACGCGCTCGGGCCTGCCGCCACCGGCGGCGACGGCCTCGAGGACGCCCGTCGTGGTGCCGGCGCGCATGCGGGTCGGGGTCATGGCGGTCGGTGAGCGACTTCGATCATTCGCTCTCAGGGGTCAAGCCTGCCGCGGGAGGGGGAAACCCTAGACTCCGGAACGACACCGTGGCACTGCTCGCCCGCAGCGATCGTCGCGAGCCACCGCATCATCCACCCGAGGAGGACCCCCATGAGCACGACCGAGCAGGAGTCACGGCAGGTTGCCGAACAGGCGCGGGAGACCGAGTGGGAGGGGCGCACGTTCCTGCGCGAGCTCTTCCTCGGGAAGCTCTCGCTGCCGCTGATCCACCCGTTTCCGATGGCGGCCGAGGAGCGTCCCGAGTTCACGCGCTTCTACCGAGCGATGGAAACGTTCCTGCGTGAGCAGGTCGACAGCGCGGCGATCGACCAGACCGGCGAGTACCCCGAGCACGTGATCGACGGCCTCCGCAAGCTCGGTGCGTTCGGGATGAAGATCCCGACCGAGTACGGCGGGCTCGGCTTCACGGTGTCGGAGTACTGCAAGGTGATGCAGCTGATCGGCTCGACCGACAACAACGTGAGCGCGCTCTTGTCGGCGCACCAGTCGATCGGCGTGCCGCAACCGCTGAAGCTCTTCGGGACGCCGGATCAGAAGAAGAAGTA
>CAZWAX010000249.1:0-8793 GCA_964631985.1 uncultured Polyangiaceae bacterium
CGATCGCGACCCCGTCGCCGGACGCGACGTCGGGATTGGTGGTGTAGAGGTAGACTTTGCCGGCGCCGCCCGTACAGAGAATCGTGGCCCGGGCTCGCATCGCCCGCACGTGCCCGCTCGCGCGCTCGTACACGTACGCGCCCCAACACGTCGGGGGATCCGGGGCACGGCCGCGCTTACGGTCGATCAGGAGGTCCACCGCCAAGGCGTTCTCGAAGACCGTCACGTTCGGATGCCCCTGCAGCGCCGCCGTCAGGGCGCGAACGATCTCGCGTCCGGTCAGGTCCCCGGCATGGAGCACGCGTCGCTGCGAATGACCGCCCTCGCGTCCGAGGTCGTACTCGATCGCGTCTCCGGCGACGTGTCCGTCGAATTGCGTGCCGAGCGCGATCAGGTCTCGGATGCGGTCGGGGCCCTCGCGCACGACCATCTGGACGACGTCCTCGTGACAGAGGCCGGCGCCCGCGACCAACGTGTCCTCGGCGTGGGAGGCGAACGAGTCCTCGGGGCTCCAGACCGACGCGATACCGCCCTGAGCGTACGATGAGTTGCTCTCGTCCCGTTGATCCTTGGTGACGAGCGCCACCCGCCCGTGATCCGCGACGCCGAGCGCGAAGGTGAGGCCCGCGATGCCGCTTCCGATGACGAGGTAGTCCCAGGCGTCGTCGGAGGGCGGCATGGCCGTGGCTCAGCGCTCGTCTTGCGCTTCGAAGAGGACGAGCTGACGCGGGGTGCCGGTATCCTCGAACGGCACCGGGTAGCGCCCGGTGAAACAGGCGTCGCAGAATCCCGGCTGAACGCCGCCGAGGAACGCGTACATGCCTTCCTCGCTCAAGTAGGCCAACGAATCGGCGGTGATGTAGCGACGGATCTCGTCGATGTCGTGCGACGATGCGATCAGCTCGGCGCGCGTCGGCGTGTCGATGCCGTAGTAGCACGGGTTCGTCGTTGGCGGGGAGCTGATGCGCATGTGGATCTCGCTGGCCCCCGAGTCGCGGATCATCTTGACGATCTTGCGGCTGGTCGTGCCACGAACGATCGAATCGTCGACGACGACGACGCGCTTCCCCTCGAGGACGTTCCGTTGGGCGTTGAGCTTCACCTTGACGCCGAAGTGGCGGATCGCGTCGCGGGGCTCGATGAACGTGCGCCCCACGTAGTGATTTCGGATGAGACCCATCTCGAACGGAATTCCGGCGGCCTCCGCGTAGCCGATGGCCGCGGGCACACCGGAGTCCGGGACCGGGATCACGATGTCCGCCGCGACGCCGGATTCGCGCGCCAGCGTTCGCCCGAGCTCCTTCCGGGCCTGGTAGACGCTGCGGCCGAAAACCGTCGAGTCGGGGCGGGCGAAATAGATGTGCTCGAAAATGCAGGCGGCACCAGGGGCCTTGGCGAACGGACGATACGAGGTCATGCCGGTCTCGGTCATGACGACCATCTCCCCGGGCTCGATTTCGCGCTCATACTCGGCGTCCACGAGGTCGAGGGCGCACGTCTCGGAGGCGACCACCCACGCCCCCTTCACCCGCCCGAGCACGAGCGGCCGGAAGCCATGCGGATCGCGCACCGCGATCAGCTTGTCGGGGGCGAGGAAGACGAGCGAGTAGGCGCCGCGCACCTGATGCAGCGCTTCGACGACGCGGTCCTCGAGCGTCTCGGCACTGGCCGCGGCGATCAGGTGGATGATGACCTCGGTGTCGACCGTCGACTGGAAGATCGATCCACGCTCTTCCAGCTCCGCCCGCAACCGTTCCGCGTTCACCAAGTTGCCGTTGTGGGCCAGCGCCAAGCCGCCGCGTCCGTACTCGACGACCAGGGGTTGCGCGTTCTTCAGGTGCTGCGAGCCACCAGTAGTCGAGTAGCGGTTGTGACCGATCGCGGCCTCCCCGCGGAGACGACGAATGATGGCCTCGGGAAAGATGTCCGTGACCAACCCGAGCCCGCGATGCGACACGAGCACCTGCCCGTCGGACGATACGATGCCGGCAGCCTCCTGCCCGCGGTGCTGCAGCGCGCAGAGGCCGAGATACGCGAGGTTGGCGGCCTCGGGGTGCCCGAAGACCCCGACGACGCCGCACTTCTCACGAAAGCCCCCTTCAGTGGGCATCGGTTCCGAGTATCACGCGCGGGCCGAGCCAGCGAGCGCCTTGGCCAGTCCGTTGCGCCAGGTGTCCCGGAGGGTCGTCACGTCGAGACCGATGAGGTCGCCGATCTCCAGCGTCTTTCCTCGCACCTCGCCAATCACGGAAATCGGCACGTCCTCGCGGCGCGCGACCTCGCGGAGTCGCGTCAGATGGCGCCGCCGAACCGAAACGACCATCCGGGCATGACTCTCGCCGAAGAGGAGCGCGTCGGGCCGAAAGCCACCTTCGAGCTCGATCCGTGCTCCGAGCGGCACCGTGGTCTCGCTGGTGATGCAACACTCGGCGAGCGCGACCGCGAGACCACCTTCCGAGATGTCGTGCGCGGAGCGCAACAGGCCCTCCCGGGCCGCCGCGACGACCGCCCGGATCAGCCGCCGCTCGATCTCGAGATCGATCCACGGCACCCCACCCCGCACCTGATGATGCACGACCGCGAGGTACTCGCTGCTTCCGATCTCTTCGCGATTGCGACCGAGGAGCACGACGGCATCACCCTCGCTCTTGAACCATTGCGTGACGTGCTGGCTCGCATCCTCGAGCAGCCCGACCATGCCGATCACGGGCGTCGGTGGAATGCTGCGCCCTTCGGTCTCGTTGTAGAAGCTCACGTTGCCGCTGATGACGGGCGTGCCGAAAGCCAGACACGCGTCCCGAAGGCCCGCGACCGCCTGCTGAAACTGCCACATCACCTCGGGCTTTTCCGGGCTGCCGAAGTTGAGGCAATTGGTGACGCCGATCGGCTCGGCACCGCTCGCGGCGAGATTGCGCGCGGCCTCGGCGACCGCGCTCACGGTCCCGACGTACGGATCGACCAGACAGAGCCGACTGTTGCAATCGACCGTCATCGCGACCGCCTTCTCGGTTCCCGGCAGGCGCACGACGGCGGCGTCGGACCCCGGGCGAACGATCGTGCCGCCACCGACGTAGCTGTCGTACTGGCGGTACACCAGCTCACGCGAACAGAGATTCGGGGACTCGATCAACCGCAAAAGGGTTTGGTTGTAGTCGCTCGGCTCCGACAACTCCTTCAGTTGGAGCTTTCCACCGTCCTCGGATCCGGCGGGCTCCGCGGCTGGACGCTCGTAGACCGGCGCATCGTCCGTGAGCGGCTCGATCGGGAGATCGACCACTACGCGTCCCTCGAACGTGCAACGCAGCCGCTTCGTGTCGGTGACGCGCCCGATCACGGCAGCCTCGAGGTCCCACTTCGAGAAGATCGCCCGCACGGCTTCCTCGGAGCCCTGGTGCAGGACCAACAACATGCGCTCCTGCGACTCGGACAGGAGGATCTCGTACGGGCTCACATTCGGCTCGCGCAGCGGCACGCGCGACAGGTCGAGGTCGATTCCGGTGCCCCCACGCGACGCCATCTCGGTCGACGAGGACGTGAGGCCCGCAGCCCCCATGTCCTGAATCGCGACCAGATGGTGGCTGTGCTCCGGGGACATCAGCTCGAGACACGCCTCGAGAAGGAGCTTTTCGGTGAACGGATCGCCCACCTGCACGGTGGGACGTTTGCTCTCCGACTCGGCATCGAACTCGGCGGAGGCGAGCAGGCTCGCCCCATGAATCCCGTCGCGCCCCGTGCGCGAGCCGACGTACATCACCGGATTGCCGACGCCCGTCGCCCGCGCCCGAAAGATGCGATCGGCACGCACGACGCCCAGCGTGAACGCATTCACCAGAATGTTGTGGTCGTAGCCCGGATCGAAGGAGACCTCGCCCCCGACCGTCGGTACCCCGATGCAGTTGCCGTAGTGCCCGATGCCGGCGACGACGCCGCGCAGAAGGAACGCGGTCCGGGGGTGATCGATCGAGCCGAAACGCAGCGAATTCAAGTTGGCGATCGGCCGCGCGCCCATCGTGAAGATGTCGCGGAGAATGCCGCCGACACCGGTCGCCGCACCCTGGAATGGCTCGACGAAGGACGGATGGTTGTGGCTCTCGATCTTGAATACGACCGCCAACCCGTCGCCGACGTCGATCGCACCCGCGTTCTCACCCGGGCCCTGTAGGACGCGTGGCCCGCTGGTCGGGAGCCCGCGCAGATAGGCCCGGGAGCTCTTGTAGCTACAGTGCTCCGACCACATGACCGAGAACACTCCGAGCTCCTCGAGCGTCGGCGTACGCCCGAGCGTCGCGACGATGCGCTCGTACTCCTCGGTGGTGAGTCCATGCTGCAGGGCCGTGTCGACGGTGATCGGCATGCCTACGGGCCGGACAAGACCTTCGAGCTCACCTGGGCGGTGGGTGCTTCGACGGCACCGCTGGCGCTCGCGATGATCGCCAGGAAGATCTTGCGACCGTCCTCACCGCCGACGAGCCATTCACACGCGTGTTCCGGATGCGGCATCATGCCGAAGACGTTGCCGCGGGCGTTCCGGATGCCGGCGATGGCACCGAGCGAGCCGTTCGGATTGGCCTCCGGGGTGACGCGTCCCTCAGCGTCGGTGTAACGCAGGACGATCTGGCGTCCCGCTTCCAACGAGCGCAGCGTCGCTTCATCGGCGACGTAACAGCCTTCGCCGTGCTTCACGGGGAGATCGAGGACGTCCCCACGCCGGCAGCGATTGGTGAACGTCGTGTCGGAGTCCTCGACGCGCACGTACGCGCGCCGACAGAGGAAGCTGAGATCGCGATTGCGGATGAGCGCACCGGGAAGCAGCCCGGCTTCGCAGAGAATCTGGAAGCCGTTGCAGATGCCGAGCACGATGCCACCGCCCTCGGCGAACTTTTCGACGGCACGCATGATCGGGGAGAAGCGGGCCACCGCGCCGCAGCGGAGATAGTCGCCGTACGAAAAGCCGCCGGGGAGGACGACGCAATCGAGCCCGTCGACACTCTCATCCTTGTGCCACAGGCGGACGACAGATTCCCCGAGCAGTCGTTCCAGGACGAACGCCGTCTGCTCGTCGTCGTTCGATCCGGGGAACGTGATTACACCCCAGCGCACTGGTCAGCTCTCGGTCGCGTCGATCTCGAACCGGTAGTCTTCGATCACCCGGTTCGCCAGCAGCCGCTCGCACATCTCGCGTAACCGCACCTCGGCACTCTCACGGCTGACCTCGGCCAAGCGCACCTCCATGAACTTGCCGATGCGAACATCGGCAACCTCGGGATAGCCCAACGTGTGGAGCGAATGCTGGACGGCTTTGCCTTGCGGGTCGAGCACGCCCATTTTGGGAGTCACATACACCCGTGCCAACCAACCCATGGTGCCATCCTCATTGCGAGGAGCCGCTCTCACGCCTTCACGCTGTCGGTCGTTTGGCCGCACGTGACGTTCGAACCGTGGGCCGTTGGCGTGATCGCTGCTGCCGTGGAGATCCACTGGTACCCAAGCCACGTCGAAAGAGCAAGTCGAGGTGCGCGAGATGACGACTGGGATCGAGCAGACGTTGCAGCTCGCGCGCCGAGAGGCGCTTGTGGATCTCGGGTTCACGCGCAAGCGCCTCGAGGAACGTGGATTCACCCGCCAGGGATGCGTGCGCCGCACGCTGCACCCAACGATAGGCGTCCTGACGGACCGCTCCCTTCTGCACCAGTGCCAGGAGCACGTTCTCCGACAGCACGATGCCCCCGTGCAGATCGAGATTCGCGCGCATGCGCTCGGGTCGGACGACGAGATTCTCCACTACCCCACACATCCTGGCCACCATGAAGTCGAGCGCGATCGTGGCGTCGGGTGCGATCACTCGCTCGACCGACGAATGGCTGATGTCGCGCTCGTGCCAGAGCGCGACGTTCTCGAGCGCCGCCCCGGCGTATGCCCGCAAGAGCCGCGCGAGACCGGTCACGTTCTCCGAGAGGATCGGGTTGCGCTTGTGCGGCATGGCCGACGAGCCCTTCTGCCCCGCGCTGAACGGCTCCTCCGCCTCGCCGACCTCGGTGCGCTGCAGGTGGCGAATCTCGACCGCCATCCGCTCGATCGAGGCTCCTAGTACCGCGAGGGTCGCAAAGAACGCAGCGTGACGATCGCGCGCTACCACTTGCGTTGCCACCGGCTCCGCAGCTAGGCCGAGGCGGCCGAGCACGTACGCTTCGACGTCGGGGTCCACGTTACCGAACGCGCCGACGGCACCCGACAATGTCCCGACTGCGATCTCCTTGGTCGCGACGATCAGGCGCTCGCGGTTGCGCAGCGCCTCCGCATGCCAGCTCGCCACCTTCACCCCGAACGTCACGGGCTCCGCGTGCATGCCGTGCGTGCGCCCGATCATCAGCGTCGTCTTGTGCGCCAACGCCAGACGCCGAAGCGCCACGATCAACCGATCCTGACCGACGAGCAGGAGCTCGGCGGCCGCTCGCAGTTGGAGCGCGAATCCCGTGTCCAGGACGTCGGACGACGTGAGCCCGAGGTGAAGGAAGCGGCCGGCGGGCCCGACCGTCTCCGCGACCTGGGTCACGAAGGCGATGATGTCGTGCTTCACCTCTGCCTCGAGGGCCGCGATGCGCTCGGGATCGATGCGGGCGCGACGCCGGATGGTCGTGACGGCCTTCTTCGGCACCTCGCCGCGTTTCGCCATCGCCTCGCAGGCCAGGATCTCGACCTCCAACCAGCGGGCGTAGCGGGCCGCATCGGTCCAGATCTCACCCATCGCTGGCCGCGTGTATCGACTGATCATGCGAGCAATCCTCCGAAGACCCCGGCATCGATCCCGTCCCCGTGCACGTCACCGAGCAACACGAGCGAGCAGGATTCGGGCGTGAAGAGGCGACTCGCCAGACTCACGATCTGATCATTCGTGACGGCGTCGAGCCTCGCCGCGAGCTCGGTCGTCGTCACCTGCCGCCCGAAGTACATCTCGTTCAATGCCAGACGTTCCATGCGTTGATCCGAGGTCTCGAGTCCGAGCAGGATCGTACCCTTGAGCTTGCCCTGGGCACGCACCAGCTCGGCCGCTGGAACCCCCTCGCGACGGATGCGAGCGAGCTCGCCGATCACGATCTCGACGACTTCCCGCACCCAGCGCGGCCGGGTGCCGGCCGCGATGCCGAGGTACCCCGTATCCCGATACGAGCACAGAAACGAGTCGATCGAGTACGCACGTCCGCGCCGCTCGCGCACTTCTTGGAACAACCGAGAGCTCGGGCTGTCCCCGAGCGCCGAGTTGAGGACGATCGCGACGTCGCGATCCGCATCCGTCACCGGCACCCCTTGCGTCCCGAAGCAGAGCTGGACTTGCTCGAGCTTGCGACGATGGACGCTCACTCCCGAGCGCAAGGTCGGCGAAACACCCTCTTCGAGCGGCGCACTCCCGGCGAGATGCCCGAAACGCCTCGCGATCTCGTCCACCAGCACGTCGTGGCGCACGTCACCGGCCGCTGCAACGACGAGCCGATCCGGCCGATAGCGACGGGCTACCCATGTCCGGCAAGCCTCCCGATCGAAGGCCGTGACGGTTTCGCGCGTGCCGCAGACCGGGCGCCCGAGCGCGTGCTCGGGCCAGTAGGCCTGATGGAAGAGATCGTTGATGAGATCGTCCGGCGTGTCCTCGATCTGGGCGATCTCTTCGAGCACGACGTCCTTCTCGCGTGCGACCTCCTCGGGCGCGAACCTGGAGGCGAGAAAGATGTCGCTCAGGAGGTCGATCGCGAGCGGGGCGTGCTCGCCGAGCACCTTCGCGTAGTAGCAGGTGTGCTCGCGATCGGTGTCGGCGTTGAGAACGCCACCGACGGCGTCGATCGCCTCGGCGAGCTCCGAGGCGCTCCGGCGCTCGGTTCCCTTGAAGAAGAGATGCTCGAGAAAGTGCGAGATGCCGTTCTGGGCAGCGGATTCGAAGCGTGATCCGCTCTCGACCCAGAGACCGATGGCGACGGACACCATCCCCGGAATCTCCTCGGAGAGGACGCGGATCCCGTTCGGGAGCGTGGTCTTTTCGATCCGCACGGCAGCCGCCGCGTCCGGAGACGCGGCGGCATATTCTTGGCTCACGGTGCGCTTACGCGTTCGCGGCCGCCAAAGCTTCCTTGCGCGACAGGCGGATCTTTCCGGTCTTGTCGACTTCAAGGACCTTGACCATCACCTCGTCGCCTTCCTTCAGCACGTCCCGCACTTCCTTCACCCGCTCGGGCGCAAGCTGCGAAATGTGCACGAGACCATCGGTTCCGGGAAGGATCTCGACGAACGCACCGAAATCCATGATCTTCTTCACGACCCCTTTGTAGATCTTCCCGACCTCAGCTTCGGCGGTCAGCCGATTGACCCAGTCGATCGCCTTCTGCATCGCGACACCGTCGGACGACGCGATGTAGATCGTCCCGTCGTCCTCGACGTCGATCTTGACGCCGGTCTCTTCGATGATGCCCCTGATGACCTTGCCGCCGGGTCCGATGACGTCGCGGATCCGGTCGACCCGGATCTTCAACGTCGTGATGCGTGGCGCATAGGTGGACATGTCGGTGCGCGCTTCGCCGAGCGCCTGCTTCATGCAACCGAGGATGTGCAACCGCCCTTCGCGTGCCTGATAAAGCGCGTCGCGCATGATCTCGCGCGTCACGCCGCCGATCTTGATGTCCATCTGCACGGCGGTGATGCCCTCGGCCGTCCCGGCGACCTTGAAATCCATGTCGCCGAGATGGTCTTCGTCACCGAGGATGTCGGAGAGCACGCGAATCTCGGTACCCTCGTGAATCAGGCCCATGG
>CAZWAX010000250.1:0-8790 GCA_964631985.1 uncultured Polyangiaceae bacterium
CTCGTCGGTACCAGCAGCCTCTACAAGCGCGAGAGCTTTCCCGGCTTCGTGCCGCCGTGGTCGAACACCTTCGACGGGCTGGACGCCTTCAACACCGCCGAGAACGGGCAGAGCAGCAATTGGGAGTGGCAGGGCGCCGACGCGGGCCGCTACGACGACGCCGACATCTGGGCGATCCGTCTCCTGGCGATGGTGCCGAACACGTACCGGGGCTACGGCCCACACATCGGGCCGAGCGGCGGACCGCGCTTCGCGAGCCACGCGATGGAGCGCCTGCGCATCCTCGGCGAGATCCCGGTCCGGAAGACTGGCCCCGGCGGCGCGCCGGTGCTCGATCCCGAGGGCAACCCCGACACGAGCTTCCTGGCACGCATCCCCGCCGACACGCCGTTCACGTTCCAGACCCTCGATCGGCGCGGCCTCGTCCTCAACATGGCGCAGACCTGGCATCAGGTGCGGCCGGGCGAGGCGCGCTACGACTGCGGCGGTTGTCACGCCCACAGCCAGCAGCCGCTCGACTTCCACACGACGGCCGCGGGCCAACCTGGCTTTCCGGTCGCCGACCTGGTGCACGAGACGCCGCTCCTGACCGCGTTGCTCGACGGTACGCCGGCGACGCGCATCGAGCCGGTGCCGGCGGTGACGGTCGAGTTCCTCCGCGACGTCCGACCGCTGCTGCAGCGGAGCTGCACCCCCTGTCACACCAAGAACGTCGCGAGCCCGCCCGGCAACCTGGTGCTCGACGACCTCGCGATGACCGGCGGCGTGCCCGGCGACTACGCACGCCTCGCCGATGACCGGAGCGCCCGCTGGGGGCATCCCCCGGTCGGCCCGTCGAGCTGGCGCCAGACCAACGCCAGCCGCTACGTGCGGAGCTTCCAGAGCCGGCGGAGCCTGCTGGTGTGGAAGATCTTCGGCGCCCGGCTCGACGGCTGGAGCAATGCCGATCATCCGACCGAGTCGACGCCCGGCGTGGAGGCAACGCTCCCGAACGGTGCCGATCCGAACGCCGCCGACCTCGACTACACCGGTACGATCATGCCGCCGCCTGCGAGCGGTGTGCCCCCGCTCAGCGAGGACGAGAAGCGCACGATCGCGCGCTGGGTCGATCTCGGCTGCCCGATCGACCAGACGACGAACGGACACGGCTGGTTCCTCGACGACCTCCGGCCGGCGCTCGCGGTGACGCTGCCGCGGCCGGGTTGGAACAGCGGCGAGCTCGGCTCGCTGCTCATCGGCGCGGCCGACGCGGATTCCGGCCTGCAGCCGGGCTCACTCTCGATCACGGCCGACGTCGTGATGGCGGGCCGCGATCCCGGCACCGAGCTCGCGGACCTCGCGTCCTCGGTCGGCGACGGGATCTGGTCGGTCGCGTTGTCGCCGCCGCTCATCGACGTGCAGAACGCGCGACTTCACGTCGCCGTCAGCGATCAACAGGGCAACGTCACGCGCGTCGATCGGCGCTTCTCGGTCGGTGTGGGCCCGGCACCGACGCCGACGTTCGTGTTCCCGCAACCGACCGCGACGCCGGGACCCGGCAGCGGTCACGACTCGAGCGTCACGGGTCTCCGCCGCCCGAAGCGGGTGAAGCTCCGCGACGGCGTGGTCGCGAAGACCCTGCGCCTCCGCATCAAGGCCCGGAACGAAGACGTCGTCGCCGACCGCGGCGGCCCGGGTCACGAGATCCAGCTCGTGACCGACTCCGGCAACTGTCCCGCCGGCATCGTCAGCGTCGCGCCCGACTTCTTCCCCCGCACCGCCGGCTCGCAGGACCGCGTCCAGCTCCGCGCCGGCAAACGCAAGACCGCGACGGTCGTCCTCACGATGGCGGCGAGCGACTTCTTCTCACCCGACCAGGCGACCCCGGCACGGTGTCAGATGACCGTCCGCGCCATCGGCCCCGGCGTCGATCCGACCCCGGCCAATGACGTCACGACGATCGTGCTCGAAGTCTCCGACGAGAACGATCGGTAGCGCGAACCCTCCGCACGTGAAGCGTGTGAAGGGGGAGAGATCCCCCTTGTGAGCTAGGCGGTCGGGAGCGCGACGCCGCCGCCGAGCAGCTCTTCGACGACGGCGCGCCAACGGACGCGTGCCGCGCGCATCTCGAGACGTGCGGCGCGGAGCTCGGCGCGGAGCTGACGAAGTTGATCGGCGCGGTCCCGTCCCCATTGATCGGCGCGATCACGGTATTGATCGGCGCGATTGCGGCACAGCTTGCGGGCTTCGGCGAACTCGCGCTCGCGCGTGCCGAGGGCGGCCGCGGCCCGTTGCACGCTCGCCGACATGTCGGCGAAACGCTCGCGGACACGCGCCAGGGCTTGCTCGGAGGCGCCGCGGAGACGGGGGAGGCGTTCCGTCAGCCGCTCCGAATCGCAATTGAGCTCGGCGGCGACGATGCGCTCGGTCGGGACGCGGCGGAGATTCCACGCTAAGCCTACCGACTCGAGCACGCGGATCAGCCACTTCGTCGGATCCCACGCGGCGCGGCCGACGCCGTTCCGATAGTCGGTCGCGAAGCGGTGATGGAAGTTGTGGTAGCCCTCGCCGAAGGTGAGGAATGCAGTGACGATGCTGTCGCGCGCCGAGATCGCGCGCAGGTAGGGGCGGCGGCCGAGACGGTGCGCGAGCGAGTTCACCAGGAACGTCGAGTGGTGGACGATCACGACGCGGAAGATGCCGGCCCACAAGAGGAAGCCCCACGGATGGCCGACGGCCCAGCCGAGGGCGAACGGAACGCCGAACCCCATGACGACCGCGATCGCCATGTAGTGCCGGTGCTGCCAGCGGATCCACGGATCGGCGACCAGGTCGGGGATGTTCGAGAAGTCCTCGGCCTTCTTGTGATCGGTGACGAGCAGCCACCCGATGTGGGCCCAGAAGAACCCGCGCTTGATGCTGTAGGGATCCTCGTCGTGGTCGAGATGCTTGTGATGGCGCCGATGATCCGAGCACCACGACAGCACCGAGTGCTGGAACGCCGCGGCGCCGAAGAGGAGATAGAAAATCTTGACGATCCGCGAGCAGTCGTAGGAGCCGTGCGCGAAGAGCCGGTGGTAGCCGGTCGTGATGCTGAACCCGGTGGCGCACACGTAGAAGACGAAGACGGCGAGCTCGCTCGCGCCGACGCCCATCGCGTAGATGTGGAGCGGGCCCCAGATCAGGCCAACGAGCGGCGTCAGCAGCAAGAAGAGCGTGGTAACCCAGTTGATCCTGTTCAGCATGCTGCCGGTCGTCGCGTTCACCGTACCCCCGTCTCCTCGTCCCCTGCGCTCCAAGCGTCCGGCGAGGCAAAGCCGCGATGGTACTCGATTTTGCGCGAGAGTCCATCCTCCAAATCCCTTGAACGCCGTTCCGTCGCAAATGAACGCCTTCGGATGAGAAAGGAGCCTCACCCATGTTTCGTTCACTCGTCCCGACCCTCACCGCCGCCCTCGTTGCCAGTGTGCTGTCAGCCAGCCCGGCCGGGGCCCAGCCGAACACCTGCATCGCCGCCAAGCTCGCGTGCACCAACGCGTTCACGAGCGCCGTGTTCAAGTGTTACGCCAAGGTCTTCAAGACCGGCTTCGGCGGGGAGAACCAGGACAAAGCCGAGGATTGCGTGCGGAAGGCGCGCAGCAAGTTCGGCACGGCGCTCTCGAGCAAGATCCAATGCTGGGACAAGGTCGAGCTCAAAGAGAAGGCCGAGAAGCCGGAAACCGTGTGTCCCGCCGGCATCGCGGACGAGTTCATCGTCGACGACATGGTCGAGGACTTCACGCTCGACATCGTGAGCAACGAAGTGGCACCCGGCGGCCCGGTGGGTTTCGGGAGCACCTGCAGCGCGGGCAAGGTGGCCTGCGTCGGGACCCTGTTCAAGCAGCTCTTCAAATGCGAGATCGCCGCCCACAAGGCCGGCGTGCCGGCCGACGAGGCGTGCATCGCCAAGGCCGTCACGAAGTTCAGCGGCGGTGGCGATGCCAGCAAGGGCTGCTTCGCGAAGCTGGAAGCCAAGCAGAAGCTCGGCAAGCTCAAGACGCTCTGCGATGCGGTCGGCAATACGGCCGTGGCGGGCGGCAAGACCGAGGAGTTCGTGGCTTTCGTCGTCGTCGGGCTCGAGCCGTAGCCCGGAGCCGACGCGTGGCGGGCGGGGAAGCCCGACCCGCCACGCGTCGTCCGGCTACGCGGCTTTACCGGCCGCAAGCGCGTGGACGTCGGCGGCCTTCAGGAACTTGCCGCCGATCGCCCAGTCGCCCTGCTCGACCTCGCTGATGCGCACCCAGGTGACGGGGCGGAGGTTCTCGCCTTCGACTTCGATCAGCGCCTCGGTGACCTTGGCGATCATCTCCTGCTTCTGGGCGGGCGTGAACACGTTCTTGATCACATCGATGGTGACGAGCGGCATGGGCATTCTCCTTCGTTCGGTTGCGGCGCCGGAGTCATTCCGGCGAGCGTGCGCAGGGATGTAGCAACGGCCCGGCCCCGGATGCTTGGAGAGCGCCTGGAGATCGGCTGGAGATTTCTAGGCGTCGTGGGGGTGATCGGGTAGGCTTCGGGAATGCGGTACCTTTTCGAGGGCTTCGAGCTCGACCGGGCCACGATCGAGCTCCGCCGGGACGGCGCGGTGGTCCCCGTGGAGCCGCAGGTCTTCGCGTTGCTCCTGCTCCTGGCCGAGAACCACGAGCGGCTGGTCTCCCGCGACGAGATCATCGAGAAGGTCTGGGACGGACGGGTGGTCTCCGATTCCGCGCTCGACAGCCGCATCAAGTCGGCGCGCCGCGCGCTCGGAGACGACGGCAAGACGCAGCGCTGCATCCGCACGATCCACGGCCGGGGCTTCCGCTTCGTCGGAGACGTCCGGGTGGCGGCGGCGACGCGCACCGCCGACGCCGAGGCGCCGTCGGCGGTGCGTCGCGACGACCCCCGGCCCTCGATTGCGGTGCTGCCCTTTGCCTGGCTCGGCGCGGCCGGTCCCGAGGCGACGATCGCCGAGGCGTTGGCCGACGAGCTGATCGGCGAGCTCTCCCGCCTGCGCTCGCTCTTCGTCATCGCGCGCGGATCGTCGTTCCGCTTCCGCGCGCCGATGCCCGACCTCGCCGAGGTCGGGCTCGCGCTCGGCACGCGCTATTGCCTCACCGGGACAGCCGAGATCGCGAGCGCGGCCCTCGCGCTGACGGTCCGTCTGGTCGACACCCGGGACGGCGGCGTCGTCTGGGGCGATCGCTTCGAGTCGGCCGTCGCCGACGTGCACGCGACCCGCGCGGTGCTGCTGGCGAAGCTCGTCGCGGCGCTGGATCTGCAGGTCGCGCTCAACGAGGCGCGGCTCGCGCGCAGCGTCACGCCGGAGAATCTCGACGCGTGGTCGGCCTATCACCTCGGCCTGCAGCACATGTTCCGCTTCCACCGCGCCGACAACGCGGCGGCCCACGGGTTCTTCGAACGGGCGGTCGCCGCCGATCCCGAGTTCGCCCGTGCCCACGCCGGCCTCTCGTTCGTGCATTTTCAGAACGCGTTCCTGCGCTACACGCCGGATGCGGACGACGAGGTGGCGGCGGCGCGCCGCTCGGCCGAGCGCAGCGTCGCGCTCGACCCGGTGGACCCGTTCGCCAACCTCGCCATGGGTCGGAGCTTCTGGCTCGAGGGGGATCTCGACGCGAGCCTCGCCTGGCTCGAGCGCGCCACCACCATCAGCCCGAGCTATGCCCAGGGCATCTACGCCCGGGCCTGGACCCACGCGCTCGCCGGCCGCGGCGACGCCGGGAAGGCGGATGCCGACACGGCGATGGCGCTCAGCCCGCTCGACCCGCTGTACTACGCGATGGCCGCGACCCGAGCCCTCGCGCACGTCGTCTGCGAGCAGGACGCGGAGGCCGCCGCCTGGGCGGAGCGCGCCGCCCGTTCACCCGGCGCGCACGTGCTGATCGCCGTGATCGCCGTCGCGGCGCACGCCCTGCACGGCGACCGCGCCCGGGCGGAGGCCTGGGCGGCGAACGCCCGGGACCGCCGCAGCGGGATCACCGCGGCCGATTTCTTCCGGTCGTTCCCGTTCGCCGACCCGCACGCGCGCCGACGGATCGCGAAGGCCTTGGCGTCGTTCGGGCTGTGAGCCCGGCCGCTACGACGCTGCCTTTGGGGGCCACGGGATGACGCTGCTCGTCCGGGCGACGTAGTCGGCGTAGCCGGGACGCGTCCGGGCGAGCTTCTTCTCGAGCAGCGGAACGCCCGAGAGACGGGTCAGGAGATAGGTCATCACGATGGGGCCGATCACCGTCCAGGCGTGCCCGGTCGCGAGCGCGAAACAGAAGAGTCCCCACCAGACGACCGCGTCGCCGAAATAGTTGGGATGGCGGGTGTAGTACCAGAGCCCGCGGTCCATCACCTTGCCTTTGTTCGCCGGGTCGGCCTTGAAGCGCGCGAGCTGGAAGTCGCCGATGCTCTCGAAGCCGAGGCCGATCAGCACGAGCACCGTCCCGAGCGCGTCGAGGGCCCCGAGCGTCGGGGGCGCCGGCGACGCGATCGCGAGCTGCACGGGCAGCGAGATCACCCACATCAGCACGCCCTGGAGGCCGAAGACGACCGGTAGGCTGATGATCCAGAACCGATCCCCGTAATGCCGCCGCATCGCCTGGTAGCGATAGTCCTCGCCGCCGCCCCAGTTGCGCCAGCAGAGATAGGCGCCGAGCCGGACGCCCCAGGCGGTGACCAGCGCCGCGACGAGCCAGGCCCGCGGTGGAAACCCGGGCGCCGTCAGCCGCACTCCGTGTGCCACCATCACGAAGCCGATGCCCCAGAAGACGTCGACGATGCTGACGTCGCGCAGGGCGAGGCTCAACAGCCAGAGCGCGATCATGGCGGCGACGATCAGGAGCGCGGTCGTGACGAGCGGTGGCAGCGCCATCGCATCGGCATGGCAGACGCGCGAGGTCGCGACAATCCGCGTCGCTACCAACCGCCGACGCGAGCTGTGGTAGGGGGGACGCGTGGCGGAGATCCGGGGAGGCGATCCTCGTGACCGGCTCGTGCGCGAGCTCGGGACGGGCGACACGACGATGCTGGTGGTGTCGTCGGTCATCGGCTCCGGCATCTTTCTCACCCCGGCGGCGATCGCGGGGCTGCTGCCGCATCCCGGGCTGATCCTGGCGGCGTGGCTGGTCGGCGGGCTGTTGTCGCTTGCGGGGGCGCTTGCCAACGCCGAGCTCGGGGCGATGTATCCGCGCGCGGGGGGCGATTACGTCTACCTTCGCGAGGGCTATCACCCTGCCGCCGGCTTCCTGGTCGGGTGGCTGAGCTTCTTCGTGATCTACGCCGGGACGGTCGCGTCGTTGGCGGCGGCCTTCGCGGAGGCGGTCGCGCCGCATCTCCGGGTCGGGACGGTCGGCGTGGTGGCGCTCGCGATCGCGGCGACGGTCATGACCTCGGCCGTCAACTATGCCGGCGTCCGACGCGGCGTGCAGGTCAACAACCTGAGCAGCGCGCTCAAGCTCGCCGGGGTGGCGTTCTTCGTGGCCACGGCGCTGGTCGTCGGGGGCGGCGACGCGAGCCGGTTGGGTCCGCTCACCGCCGGGGCCGCGAGCGCGGCGCCGCTCTCGGCGTTCGGCCTGGCCCTCTCGCCGGTGCTCTTCACCTACCTCGGCTGGAACGCGCCGGTGTACGTCGCGAGCGAGATCCGCGACCCGGCGACGACGCTGCCGCGCGCGCTCTTCCTCGGCCTCGGGCTCTGCACGTTCGCGTATCTGGCGCTGAACGTCGTCTACCTCTACGCGCTCCCGCTGGACGTACTGCGCGCCGAGCCCAACGCCGGTGCGGCGACGGCACACGCGCTCTTCGGCCCGGTCGCCGGCACGATCACCAGCATCTTCGTCGTGGCCTCGATTCTCGGCACCCTGAACGCCACGATCCTGGTCGGGCCGCGGATCGCCTACGCGATGGCGCTCGATGGCCTCTTCGTCGGCGGTGCCCACGAGGTCCATCCCGACTACCGCACGCCGCACCGAGCGATCGTCGTCCAGGCGGCGGTCGCGATCGCGCTCCTCCTCGTGCTGCGGCGGTTTCCGAGCGTGCTCGACTACACGACGTTCGCGATCGTGCTCGCGACGATGGCAGACACGGGGGTGCTCTACCGCTTGCGCCGCCTGCGCCCCGATCTGCATCGGCCTTACCGGGCCTGGGGCTACCCGGTGGTGCCGGCCCTCTACCTGCTCGCGAACGCCGGCGTGGCGGTTGCGATGCTGGTCGGGCGGCCGTTCGAGTGCGCGATCGGCCTGGGGGTGCTGCTCGCGGGGTGGCCGATTTATTGGTGGCTCGGGAGAGAAAAAGCAGGAAGGAGGTAAGGGGTGTTCGGGGTGCGCGCGGTGCGCGACCGAGTCGCGTCGTAACGAGCGCCGATGCGTTTCGATATGATCCGGCATCGCTCACGCGTCGACTTTCGCTGGCCACTTCCGTTGCACGTGACGCTCCGGGTCCGTGCGGGCGTTCCATCGCTCCGGACGGTGCCGATCGTGCACGAGATCGAGCGGAGCTTCGCCGTCGGGTGCGAACGGCCCGGCTTTCGTCTCGTGCACTACTCCCTGCAGGGAAACCACGCCCATCTCCTCGTCGAGGCCGACGATCGGAGGGCGCTCGGGCGCGGGATGATGGCGATCACGGCGCGGCTCGCGCGGGCGGTGAATCGGATCGCGCGCCGCACCGGGAGAGTGTTCGCGGATCGCTACCACGTGCGCACGCTGCGGACGCCGCGCGAGGTGCATCGCGCGCTTCGCTACGTGCTCTTGAACGCGCGCCGGCACGCGGCGACGGCGCGTGCCGCCGTCG
>CAZWAX010000251.1:0-8782 GCA_964631985.1 uncultured Polyangiaceae bacterium
CGGGGCTCGCGTAGAGGTCGAGCATGATCGAGTCCTGCATGCTCACCGACCCGACCGCGACCTGCCCGTACTCCGAGCGCCCGATGATCTCGTTCAGATAGACGAAGTCCATGAAGGGCAGCCCGCCGCCGCCGATCGACTTGGGATGGCCGAGCGCCCAGAGCCCGCGCCGCTTGGCCTCGGCTTTGAGCTCGGCCATGCGGCCGCCCGCGCGCCGCGCGGCGACGTCGGTGCCGGGCCCGCGCACGCCGTGCGTCGGATCGTCGCCGCGGGCCTTGGCCGCGGCATAGAGCTCGAGCGGCAGACCGGTCTCGGGGTGAAGGTCGTGCTCGGCCTCGCGCTCGAGCGCGGCCTCGGCGGGGAAGACGACGCCGTCGATGAAGTCCTTCATGCGAGCGCGGAGCGCGCGCACCTCGTCGGTCATGGCGATGGGCTGGGTCATGAAACGCTCGTACCCTGCAGCCCGGGCCAGGGAAAGACGCTGCGCCTTTGGGAAATCGCGCCGCCCGCGTCAGCCTGCGGCCGCGCTCCGCCGCGGGCCGCGGCCAGTGACCGTCGCAACGCATTCGACGAGGGCGCGCGGCTTCACGGGCTTCGCCAGCACGACCGCGGCGGTCGCGCTCGGCGCCGCGGTCGCGAGGCGCCGGATGCTCGTCAAGGTGACGACCGGCACGCTGCCGAGAAAGAGCTTCGCGAGGGCGTTCGCCTCATCCGCGTCCGCGTCGGGCGGGGCGCTCAGGATCACGACGTCCGTCCGGTTGCGGCCGAGCGCCGCGACGGCGGCGCCGCCGGGAACGCATACCGGCACGGCACCGGCGCCGCGGAGCGTCTCCTCGAGCACGCGCGCGCTCGTCGCGTTGGCGTCGATCACGAGCGCGCGGATCCCGTCGAGGCATGGCGTCGACTCGTCCACGTCGACGAGGGGCTCGAGCATGACCGTGAAGGTGAAGGTCGTGCCTCGGTCGACGGCGCTGGTGACGGTGACGGTGCCGTCCATCGCTCGCACCAGGCGCTGCACGATGGCGAGGCCGAGCCCGGTGCCGCCGAAGTTCCGGGGATCGCCCGCGTGGGCCTGGGTGAAGGACTCGAAGATCGTCCCCTGTTTGTCTTCCGAGATGCCGATGCCCGTGTCACGCACCGCGCCGACGAGCCGGATGCGATCGCCGACCGGGACCGCGTCGAGCCGCAGTTCGACCTCGCCATGCTGCGTGAATTTGAGCGCATTGTTGCCGAGGTTGACCAGGATCTGGCGCAGACGTCCCGGATCGCCGCGGACGCGCCGCGGACTTCCCGGGGCGAGCGAGCCGACGAGCTCGAGCCCGCGGCGATCGGCGTCGACCGCGAGGGTGTCGAGGACGCCTTCGAGCACGGCGTCGAGCCGGAAGGCGACGCGCTCGAGCTCGCAATGGCCGGCCTCGATTTTCGAGAAGTCGAGCACGTCGTTCAGGATCTGCATGAGGCTCGCCGCGCAGGCCCGCGTCCGGAGCAGGAAGTCGCGACGGTCGCCGTCGTCGGCGGTGTCGAGCGCGAGCTCGGTCATACCGAAGATGCCGTTCATCGGCGTGCGGATCTCGTGGCTGATGGTGGCGAGGAACTCGCTCTTGGTTTGGTCGGCCGCTTCCAAGAGCGCCTGCCGCTCGGCGATCTGTCCCATCTCGCGCACGCCCCGCCGGCACGAGGCGACGAGGAAGATGTTCTCGAAGACGACCCAGCTCGCATGCTCGAGCGAACGCCAGACACTCGTGCTGAGCACGCCGTAGACCGACTGCGGCCAGAAGATACCCCGCGCGAAGTGATCGACGGCGACGACGATCGTCGCGGGCACGAGCACGGTCCAATCGCGGTAGACGGCGAGGAACGCGAGCGAGCCGAAGACGTGGAAATGGGTCTCGAGGCGGCCGCCGGTCAGGTGGATCAGGAGCGCCGAGGTGAGCATCTGGCCAACCGCGATCGTGTAGCGCGTCTCTCGCCGGCCCGGACGCGTGAGCGCCATGAAGATCGGAAAGAAGCTGATCGCGCCGCCGAGAAAGACGGCGGCCCAGACGTGCATGTGGACCGCGCTCGTCGGACCCGACCACGTGCGCGGCGAGATCCACAAGGCGGCGGCGACGCCGGCGAGCCATTGGCACGCCATCAAAACGACGAACCAGCGGTCGGTGGTCCGAAAGACCTCGTCGCGATCGCGCGCGAACAGCTCGGCCGCGCGCGCCTGAACGGCGAGCGAAGGCGGAGAGAGGCCGTCCGCGGTCATGAGGTCGGGCGCTCCGCCGGGTGGGAGAGCTCGCATCCGAAGACCGGCGACGAGGCGGCGCCTTCCGAAGACGCCGTCAGGTGCAGGAGCAACGCGTCGCTGCCGGCGTTGTCGCCCATGTGCCCGCGCGCGCCCGTGATGCCACCGGCAAAGCGCAAGCGAGCGCTGCCATCGTAGAGCAGCACCTCACCCGAGGTCGCGACGCCGAAGCGCGCTGCCTCCCGGCCGCCGCCGTCCCACTGCACCTGGACGTGCGGAATGGTGGCGGCGAGGTCCGCGAGACTCGTCTCCACCGACACGGCATCCCCGGCGTCGGGGTGCCAGAGCACGACGTGCACGTCGGCGCGACCGTCGACGTGCGCGAGCAACCGGTCGAGCTCGGCGATCGTCGCGCGCGTACACGGACAGCTGGGGTGCGCAAAGACGAGCAGCGTCGCCGCGCCGGGGTGCCGGCCGATCGTGCTCGCGACCGGCCATTCCACGGGAGGGGTCGCGGGAGCGCCGGGCGTGTGGGCGTAGGCCGCCAGCATGGCCATGCCCGTGCCGACGGCCGCGAGCCAGCCGAGCACGGCGGCGGTGCGAATGAAGGTCCTCACGCGGCGTCCAGCACCAGAGCGAACGACGTGCCATCCGCACACCGTGTGCGGTCGGCCTTTTTCCCGTACCGTCGCGATTTTGCCGGCGAGGTGGTGGCGAGAGCGTCACACTTCGTATCGGTGAAAACCCTGATACGAGAACCGGGCAGAATGACCCGCGGGCTGCCATGACCACCACGCTCGTTCGCATTCAGCGGTATCCCGTGAAGGGGCTCGGACCCGACGCGCTGGACGCCGTGACGCTCGCGCCCGGCGCCGGCGTGCCGCACGACCGGCGCTTCGCGGTGCTGCGCGGCGGCGTCCCCTTCGATGCGGCGACCCCGCGTTGGCTCCCCAAGCAGCGCTTCGTCATGCTCATGCGCGACACGGCGCTGGCACGGGTCACGTGCCGTCTCGATGCGGACGCGGCGGAGCTCGAGCTCGTCGCGCCGGAGCACCCGCCCTGTCGTGTCGGGATCGGTGACGCTGGGAGCCGTGCCCGCCTCGACGCGTGGCTGAATGCGATGCTCGGCCCGCGGCCGGAGGGGCCCGCGCGGATGGTCGAGGCCGGCGGGCAGTCGTTCACCGACGTGCCCCAGAACTGTCTCTCGCTCGTCAATCTCGCGAGCGTGCGCGCGCTCGAGGCCCGCATGGGGTGTCGGCTGGACCCGCTGCGCTTCCGCGCCAATCTCTACGTCGACGGGGCGGCGCCCTGGGCGGAGTTCGATTGGGTGGGGTGCGAGGTGCAGATCGGCGACGCGCGCCTCCGCATTCCGGCGCGCATCCCGCGCTGCGCGGCCACGAGCGTCGATCCGACGACCGGCACACGCGACGTCAACGTGGTGAAGGGGCTCCGCGCCGCCTACGGCCACTACGACATGGGCGTGTATGCCGAGGTGCTCGCGCCGGGGCGGGTGCGGCGGGGTGACGTCATCGTGCCGCCCGCGAGCGCGCGACCGCGTTCCTGGCTCGGACACTGGATGCGCTTCCTCGGGTTTCTCGCCCGCAGTGCCCCGATCGTGCTCGGTCGGCGCTAGGGCGACCGTTCGCCACGGCGCCCCGCCTTTTCGAGCTCGCTGACGCGCCGCGACTTGCCAAGCGACCGGCGTCACTGTTCCAAGGACGGGCGTGTTTCTGTCGCTGTGGCGGTCGCAGCGTCCAACCCCGCAGGAGGATCCATGTCCATCCGCACGTGGCTCGCAGTCGCCGTGGTCGTCGCCGCCATGGTGTGCGTGGCGCGACCCGCCGCCGCCGACAACTTCGTCGTCAACAGCAGCGGGACCGGCTCCGACGCCACGCCCGGCGACGCGATCTGCGAGGCGACGTCGGGTCTCGGGGATTGTACGGTGCAGGCGGCCGTTCAGGAGTCGAACGCGACCGGCGGGAGCGACACGATCGTGCTGCCGGCGGGGGACTTTTCGGCGGATCCGTTCCTCGACATCACGGACGGGGTCATCGTCGCGGGCGCTGGAGCGACGAGCACGACGATTCTCGGCAACGGCACCGAGACGGTGCTGTACTTCTACGCGAACGTCGACGTCGCGCTGGTCGGCCTGACGGTCGCCGGCGGATCGGGGGCCAACGTCGGTGGCGGCATCACGGTGAGCGGCGGCGGACGGATGACGCTGATCGACTGCATCGTGCGCGACAACCACACGGTCAACGTCGGTGGCGGCGTCTACGTCGACTTCGGTCACCTCGCGATGGTCGGGACGACCGTCGTCGGCAACAGCGCGGGGAACGTCGGCGGCGGCGTCTACGTCGGCACGGAGGCGTCGGCCGAGATCGTGAACAGCACGATCAGCGGCAACTTTGCCGGCAACACCAGCGGCGGGCTCGGCAACGAGGGGCGCACCACCCTCAACAACGTGACGGTCGTCGACAACGCCTGCGGCAACACCGGGGCCGGGATCAAGAATTTCGAGTATGGTTCCCTGCTGACGATCGCCAACTCGATCGTCGCGAACAACTACGTCGCGCGTTTCGGCGGCAACGTCCCGCAGGACTGCCGGGGCGAGATCGAGTCCCGCGGCTACAACCTGGTCGAGAACGTGCCCGCCGGGAGCTGCGTCGTCTCGGGTCCGGGCACTCCCACCGACGTGCTTGCCCAGGACCCCGTGCTCGGCGCGCTCGCCGACAACGGCGGTCCGACTCCGACCCACGCACTGTCGGCGACGAGCCCGGCGGTGAACGCGGGCAATCCGGGCGTACCCGGAAGCGGCGGCCTCGCGTGTGCGGCGACCGATCAGCGCGGCATCGACCGGCCCTCCGGCCTCCGCTGCGACATCGGCGCGTTCGAGCTCGCCCGCTGCGGCAACGGCACCGTCGACGTCGAGGAAGAGTGCGACGACGGCAGCAACGTCGACGGCGACGGCTGCGATTCCAACTGCACGGTTACCCGCTGCGGCAACGGCGTCGTCACCACCGGCGAGGGATGCGACGACGCCAACACGCAGGATGGCGATTGCTGCTCGGCGGAGTGCACGCTGGCGCCGATCGATGCCGTGACCGCGCCACTCCCCGGCGGCGCCGGCTTCCAGATGAAGCGCGGCGGCTCGTTGAACTTCAAATGGAAGGGCGCGTCGATCGCGCGTGCGACATTCGGCGATCCGACCACCGACACCGACGTCTCGATCTGCCTCATCGATACGACCGGCGCGACTCCGACGCTGGTCGCGAGCGCCCGCGTGCCCGCCGGCGCCGGATGGAAGAGCACCTCCTCGGGCTTCTCCTACAAGTCCAAGTCGGCCGCCCCGGGCACGCTCAGCAAGCTGACGCTCGGCAGCGGCGGGAAGATTTCGGCCAAAGGCATCAGCCCGAAGCTCCGCCCCGGTCGGCTGCCGCTCGTGACGCCGGTCACCGTCGTCATCCGCACCAGCACCGGTTCGACCGTCTTCGGCGCGAGCTTCGACGGTGCGAAGACGAATCGGATGAGCGGGTTCAAAGCGCGCTCGCGATGATCCGCGACTGCCTGCGACCGCACGTCACCTATTCGCACGCTCCGTTCGCCGCGCATTCCGTGCCGGGTGGACACGACGTGCCGCCGCCGCAGCAGACGTAGCCGGCGATCGTGCAGGTGCCGTCAGGACACGGCTGCGGGAGGCCCTCGGGGCAGCAACCGCCGCTCGCGCACACGAAACCGGGGTCGCAGTAGTACCCTCCACAGCACTGGGCCTCGGCCCCGATGCAGAGCGTGCCGCAGAGCTGTGGCAACGCGACCGGACAGCACTGGCCGCCCCCGACGCAGATCGAGCCCGGGCGGCAATAGCGCCCGCCGCCGCAGCAATCCGCGCCGGCCGGCACGCACGCACCGTCCGGACAGCGTAGCCCCGTACACGTCGGCTCCTCCACGCAGCCGGTCACGTCGTAGGTGCAGCGGGTCGTGCAGCGGAGCGTCCCTCCGGCGAATCCCAACGCCGAGCACGTCCCGCCGCGCAGGTTGCCGCCTTCGCATTCCTCGTCGCCGCCGGCGATGCCGTTCCCGCAGAACTCTCCGACCGGCGTCGCGGTCGGTTGCGGGGTCGGCGTCGGCGTGGGCAAGCCCGGGGGCGCCACCAGCTCGATCGGCGGACCGTCCGGCACGACCCAGTGGCCATTCTCATCGACGATCTCGAAGGCGGCACGGGCGCCCGGACCCTCCGGGATTCGGACCTGGTCGAGCAGAATCGCCTGGACGACCTGCTCGAATGAGTAGCCCTGACCCGTCAACGAGATCAGCACGGACAATCCGAGATGACCGCGAACTCCGGCCAGGGCGTCCGACTTGGCGCGCAGTGCGGAGATGAGGGGCACCGGGGTGGAGCTCGCTCGCGGAACGCCGGGCAGCTCCGCCGTGCTACCCATGCGGCCCGCCGTCAGGATCCCGTGCGCGGCGCCCTCGGGGGGCTCGAGCCCGCCGGTCTTCGTGACCACCGATCCGTCCGCACGCAGGCGCCCCGAGAGCGCCGCCCGCAGCACCTGGCGAAGCGAGTAGCCGCGATCGAGCGCCTGCACGACGCCGTAGAAGCCGTCCTCGCTCCCCAAGGTCGCGAGGATCGCCACCTCCAGATCCTCGATGCGGACGAGCGCGAGGGCAGCGAAGAACGTCGCCGGAAGTTGGACGCCCGCGATGTACGACCACTCGGAAGCGCAGGACGTGTCGCCGCAGGCATCGGCGCCGTAGCACGAGAACGCCAGATCGGCAGCGGCATCTCCCTCCTGTGCGCACCAGACGAACTTGGGCTCGCCGCCGTCGGGAAAGAAGACGTTGCCGGTGACCGAGCCGTCGTCGGCGTTCCGCGTGATCGCCCAGCGCTCGGTGCCGACGTCCTTGCTGATCAAGGTCCGCTTCCCATCCTGCGTGACCTGCAGGCCCGACGGACGGCTCGCGACCACCCCCAGCACCGACGATCCGAGCCGGGCAACGACCTGGCGACTCGCAGGCGCGTGGCCGGAGGCGGTGGCGAGCGTCGAGCTCGGTCGCGGCTGGAAGAAGGATCGCGGGATCGTGACCTCCCCGGTCGGGACCCACTCGTCCGGCGCGCACGGCGCAAGCGGACACCGATCGGCGCCCGCGCAAGCGAACGTCAACGCATCCTCGGAGCTCGCCGTCTGGTCGCACGCGACGAACTTCGGATCGCCGCCCCCGGGGAAGAAGACGTTGCCGGTCGCGGTCCCATCGTCGGCGTTCAGCGTGATGACCCAGCGCTCGGCGCCGACGTCCTTGCTCACCAGCGTCCGCCGTTCATCCGGGGTGATCTGGAGACCGGACTCGGCAGCGGCCACGGCCGCGACGCCGATCACGAGGAGAACCATGGTGAGGCGTGCGATCCGTGTCGACGAGAGTGCCATCGAACGCCCTAACAGCAGGAAAGATGCCAGGGCTATCCGCCACGAACTGCGGGCCAATTGCGGCCAGACGCGTCTCGGTCCTGGGAACAGGACCTTCGGAAGGCCGTCGCGCCCGTCGCAAAACTCGGAAATGCGCTGGGCGTCGTCATGGCCGAACGATGGTGACGGGAAAGCGGACGAGATTCTTTCCTTTGCCGATGAGGACGGTCGCGTGCCGCGTCTCGCCCGAGGGCACCGCGGTCGCATCCAGGCCGATGTCGAAGGTGGCGGTCGCACCGGGAGCGACGACGATCTCGGCGGGAACCGTGAGGGCGAGGTCGGGCGGCGCAATCACGCTGAGCTCGAGCTTGGCGGTCTTGGGGAGAACGCTTGCGACCGTGCGCGACACCAGCAGGGTCGCGGGCATCGCCGGGACGTAGAGGCTCGGGTAGTTGGCGTTCCAGAGGTCGAGCTCGTGCGCCAGATACTCGGCGCGGGTGGCATCGAAGGTGAGCGCCGGGGCGCCGGCCCGCCCGAGGTCGATCCGTCCCGTACCGACGTCGAAGGGTCCCGCCGGCGTCGCTCCGTCGGCGAGGAAGAGCTTCTTCGTGCTCGCCGTCGTCATCAACGCCGAGTGGATTTGCCCCGGCGACCAGTCGAGATGGAGCGCGCGCAGGAGGGCGCCGGCCCCGGCCACGTGCGGGCTCGCCATCGAGGTGCCCTCGATCGCCTGGAAGAGCTCGCCGGCGCGGGCCTCCACCGAGAGGGGCGCCGGCGTCATGCCGGCCAGAATCTGAACCCCGGGTGCGGTGACGTCGGGCTTGGCGATGCCGAGCGCGAGCCCCGTGCCGCCACGGGAGCTGAACGTGGCGACGTAGTCGCCTTTCCCGTTGGCGGCCTTGCCTCCCTTGAACGTCGCGGTCACGCCGGTGTGACTGGTGAGGTAGTCGATCAGCGCCTGCCCACCGTCGTTCTGCACGTGCAGCGCCGGCACGAAATGGTTGTCGGTCGAGAGCGACTGCAGGGCCGGATTGTAGAGGATCATCGCCCCGGCTCCGCCGCTCGAAACGTTGAACCCCTTCGCCACCCGCGCATTGATGCCCCGCTCGCACACCACCACGGCGCCGCCGAAACTGCCCGGCGCGAA
>CAZWAX010000252.1:0-8746 GCA_964631985.1 uncultured Polyangiaceae bacterium
TGGTGGTGACGTAGTTGGCGGTGGCCACCAAGCGGTAGGCGCCCGGCGAGATCCCGTCGGTCGGTCTCCCCGGGGGGACGGCGCGGGTCATCGCGGGCGCGCTCGCCGGAACCCGCGGGCCGGCACGCACCTTCACGCCGATCAACCTGTGGGACGTGCGGCTCGAGGCGGATGCCGAGGTCACGCTCGACCTGCCCGCGGGCCACAACGCGATGATCGCCGTGCTCTCCGGCCACGTCACGATCGAGGATCAGGCCGTCGGCGAGGCCGAGATCGCGCGGTTCTCGGTCGAGGGGTCGAGCGCGCGCGTGAAAGCGGACGGGAAGAGCATGCTCCTCGTCCTCACCGGCGAGCCGATCGACGAGCCGGTCGTCGGCTATGGGCCCTTCGTGATGAACAGCCACGACGAGATCCGCCGGGCGATCGTCGACTTCAACTCCGGCCGCTTCGGAGCGGTCGCCGCATGAAGCGGGCCGCGTCGCCCCGTAACGGGGCGGCGCGGCGCTCCGGCGCGTCACCCTACGGGTCGTGCGGCTCGAACGAGCGGCGCATCGAGAGGATGGCCTGCATCGGGATCTTCCAGGCGGTCGCAGCGCGCACGCTGCGTGGCAGGACGCCGCCCAGGTCGGCGCGGAAGAGATAGTCGACCTCGGTCGCGATGCCGCCCTCGATCGGCACGAAAGTCATCTGCACGAGCAAGCCCTCGACCGGGACCGTGTCGCCGCTCGCTGCCGCGACGTGGCGTTCCCCCTCGGCGGCAAAGACGATCGTCCCCGACGACTCGGTCCGCCAGTGGTGCAGGGCGACGTAGTCCCGGTCGGAGAGCGGCCACGGCAAGTCGTAGCGGAAATAGACCAGTGAGCTTGCGGGACCACGCTCGAGCACGCGCACGGTGCCGAGCCACGGATAGACGCGCGGCAGGGCCTCGAAGTCGCTGACACGCCGGAAGATCGCCGACGGCGGCGCGGCGACGCGCCCGCGTGCGAGCCCCCAGAACTCCCCGGGCGCGTCCGCGGCCCAGACGCGCACGCCCTGGACGACGTCGACCTCGTGCCAGGCGGTCGGCATCACGAACCCCACCGCCGGCGTCGGGGCCGCGAGCACGAGGACGAGGATGAGGATGCCGACCATGACCCGGACATGCACCCGAGTCGTCGCGCGTTTCAAGGGCCGCCGGACGAGTTGACACGATCCGGCCGGCTCGCGTAGCACGCCGGCGTCGTATGCGACGCCTCGCGACCGCAATGGCGGCGGTCCTCGCTCTCATCGGGACCGGCTGTGTCGATGCGCGCCTGCGGGCGCAGTTCACCAAGGCCGACCGCGGGCTGCTCGCGTCGTCCGCGTTGCACCTCGTGCTCTGCGGGACGGGCGGCGCGATCGCGGACCAGAGCCGCTCGGGTGCGTGCTCGGCGATCGTCGCAGGCGGGCAGATGGTCCTCGTCGACGTCGGGCCGGGCGCGTGGGAGGGCGTCGATGCCGCGCGCTTGCCGCTCGACGGCGTGGACGCCGTGTTCCTGACGGCCTTCCTCGCGGACAACATCGGCGACCTCGGCGAGGTCATGATCCGCGGCTGGATCGCCGGGCGGCCGCGGCCGCTCACGGTGCACGGCCCCCCGGGTACGGCGGCGCTGGTCGCCGCTTTCACGGAGGCCTATCGCGCCGACGCCGTCATGCGCGTCGCGCATCACGACCCCGAGCTCTTGCCGCCGCGGCATGCCGGAGCCGTAGCACACGAGTTTGCCTTCGAAGACCCGGACGGCGCGGCGGTCGTCTTCGACGAGCGTGGTCTTCGGGTGACGGCGTTCTCCGTCGGCGCCGTCGGCGGCGTGCCGTCGGTCGGCTATCGGTTCGACTACCGTGGCCGGTCGATCGTCGTCGCGGGGCACGCCAACGGCCATCCGAACGTCGCCGCCTTCGCCGCCGGCGCCGACATCCTGGTGCACGAGTGCGCGGACCCCCGGATGGTTGCGCGCGGCGTCCGCGTGATGCGGGACGTCGGACGCGAGCGGCTCGCCCGACTGACGCACGAGATGCTGCCGGGGCATGCCTCCCCGGCCACGGTCGCGACCATCGCGCGCGACGCGGGGGTCGGGCGCCTCGTCGTCACGCGCGCGTATCCGCCGCCCAACGATCTTCTCATGCGCTGGGCCTTCCTCCGCGGCGTGCGGTCGATCTTTCCCGCGACCGTCCTCGGCGAGGACGGAATGAGGTTCCGGCTGGAGCCGAGGGATGGCGAGCGATGAGACCTCGGGCCTAGCCGAAGATCTTCCGCATCAGCATCGCCACCGGGTCGTAGAACCGATCGACCACCCGCTCCTTCAACGGAATGATCCCGTTGTCGGTGATGTGGATGTGCTCCGGACAGACCTCGGTGCAGCACTTCGTTATGTTGCACATCCCCGACCCGAACTCGTCGCGGACGGCGGGAATGCGATCGGCCGTATCCAGCGGATGCATCTCGAGCGACGCGACCCGGATCATGAAGCGCGGGCCGACGAAGGTGTTCTGCTCGCGGCCGTCGCGGTCACGGAGAACGTGGCAGACGTCCTGGCAGAGGTAGCACTCGATGCACTTCCGGAACTCCTGCACCCGGTCGATGTCCTCCTGGTACATCCGGTACTTCCCGTCGGCGTCGCGCGGGCGCGGCTTGAACTTGGGGATGCGCTTGTTCTGCGCGTAATTCCACGAGACGTCGGTCACGAGATCCTTCATCACCGGGAAGGTCTTGAGCGGCTGGACGGTGATGGTCTCGGTCTCGGTGAACGAGTTCATGCGGGTCATGCAGGCGAGCTTCGGCTTGCCGTTGATCTCCATGCTGCACGAGCCGCACTTACCGGCCTTGCAGTTCCAGCGCAGCGCCAGGTCGTTCGCCTGCTGGGCCTGGATGCGGTGGAGCACGTCGAGGACGACCATGCCGGGATCGACTTGGATCTCGAACTCCTTGAAATCGCCGCCCTTGGCGTCGCCGCGCCAGATCTTGAACGTGCGGGTGGCCGCCATTACTTCACCCCGGCCCCGGCCTTGCCGCTTTCGAGGTCTGCGCTGTGGGCGTTGCCGGTCTGGCCGGGCGCGGGGGCCCCCGCGGGTTTCGGGCGCTTCTCGATCTGCATGTTGCCGTCGGCACCGCGACTCACGACGCAGTTGAAGCCCACCCACTCCTTGCTCTCGCCCGGATGGTCGAGCCGGGTGTGGGCGCCGCGGCTCTCCTCGCGCATGAGGGCGCAGCGCGCGACGGCTTCCGACGTGACCAGCAACGAGCGCATCGCGATCGCCTCGTGCCAGCCGGGATTGTACTGGCTGGCGCCCGGGGCCTTGAGCGTCTCGGCTTCCTTCTTGTGGGTCTCGATCTCGCGGATCGCCTGCTCGAGCTCGTCCTTCACCCGCACGATGCCGACGCCCTTCGCCATGGTCTCGCAGAGCTTGTCGTGGAGGAGGTACGGATTGGCGCCGGCCTCGCGGTTCAGGATGTCGGTCGCCTTCCGGACGGCGGACGTCACCTGGGCGTCCTGCACCGCCGGCTTCGACGCGAGCGTGCGGATGTAGCCGGCCGCGCCCTCGCCGGCGAGCTTCCCGAACACGACCAGGTCGGAGAGCGAGTTGCCGCCGAGACGGTTGGCGCCGTGCATGCCGGCCGTGCACTCGCCCGCGCCGAACAGCCCGGGCACGTTCGTCATCTGCGAATCCGAATCGACCCTGATGCCGCCCATGAAGTAGTGGAGCGTCGGTCCGACCTCCATCGCCTCCTTGGTGATGTCGACCTCGGCGAGCTCCATGAACTGGTGGTACATCGACGGGAGCTTCCGTTTGATGACGTCGGCGGGAACGCGCGAGGCGATGTCGAGGAACACGCCGCCGTGCGGCGACCCGCGCCCCGCCTTCACCTCGGCGGTGATGGCGCGCGCGACCTCGTCGCGCGTCAGCAGCTCGGGCGGGCGGCGCGCGGTCTTGTCGCCCTTCAGCCAGCGGTCGGCCTCTTCGACGGTGTCGGCGGTCTCCGGCGCGAAGCGCTCGGAGATGTAGTTGAACATGAAGCGCTCGCCCTTGTTGTTCTTGAGGATGCCGCTGTCGCCGCGCACGCCCTCGGTCACCAGGATGCCGCGCACGGAGAGCGGCCACACCATCCCGGTCGGGTGGAACTGCGTGAACTCGAGGTCCATGAGCTCGGCCCCGGCCTCGTAGGCCATCGCGGTGCCGTCGCCGGTGTACTCCCACGAGTTCGAGGTGACGGGCCACGCCTTGCCGCCGCCGCCGGTCGCGAGGATCACCGCCCGACACCGGAAGATCACGAAGCGGCCGGTCTCGCGCCAGTACGCGAGGAGGCCCGCGACGCGGTCACCGTCCTTCAGAATTTCGAGCGCGGTGCACTCCATGTGGAAGTCGATGCCGGAGTGCACGCCGTGATCCTGGAGGGTTCGGATGAGCTCGAGGCCGGTGCGGTCGCCGACGTGCGCGAGCCGCGGGTAGCGGTGGCCGCCGAAGTTCCGCTGCGAGATCAGGCCTTCCTTGGTGCGATCGAAGACCGCCCCCCACTCCTCCAGCTCCTGCACCCGATCGGGCGCCTGACGGGCGTGCAGCTCGGCCATGCGCCAATCGTTCAGGAACTTGCCGCCGCGCATGGTGTCGCGGAAGTGGACCTTCCAGTTGTCGCGCTGATCGACGTTGCCCATCGCCGCCGCCATGCCGCCCTCGGCCATGACGGTGTGGGCCTTGCCGAGCAGGCTCTTCGAGATGACGCCGGTCGAGAGCTTCTGGGCGCTGCACTCGATCGCGGCTCGCAGGCCCGCGCCGCCCGCGCCTACGACCAGCACGTCGTGATCGATGGTCTGAATCTCGGAGACGTTCAGCATCCCGGCTAGCCCCAGGTGTTGAGGTCGCTGATCACGCCCATCGACAGCAGGCGGATGTAGAGGTCGGTGACCATGACCCACACCAGGCTCAGCCAGGCGAACTCTTGATGACGCTCGTTGAACCAGCTCGCTTTCTTCCACGCGCCATACTTGAGGGTCATCTTGCCGCACGACATGCAGTCGGTGCGGCCGCCGATCATGTGGCGGAAGGAGTGGCACCCGAAGCAGTAGGCGGCGAGCAGGATGGCGTTGAGGGTGAGGATAATCGAGCCGGCCCCGAGGCCGATGCGGCCATCGTGGAAGAACGACACGAGCGCGTCGTAGGAGAGGATCACGACGAAGAGCAGCGCGAAGTACATCGAATAGCGGTGCAGGTTCTGGAAGATGAGCAGGAAGGTCTCGCCCTTGTACGGACGGTTGCCGGCGAGCGGCCCGACGGCGCAGCCCGGCGGCGAGCCCGCGAACGAGCGGTAATAGGCCTTGCGGTAGTAGTAGCAGGTGAAGCGAAAGCTGCCGGGGAACACCAGGATCAAGACCGCCGGCGACGCCGGCACGAACGACGGCCACCAACTCGGCCAGGCGCCGAACCAGGCATGGTGGAGCCCGGCCGTGTCGCCCGGCGCCGCGAAGAGCAGCGGCGAGTAGAACGGCGAGAGATACGGACCCCAGTGGTAATGCGTGCCCTGCAGCGCCGCCCACGTCGTGTAGACCACGAAGGTGAGGAAGACGGCGGCCGTGACGAGCGGCTCGACCCGCCACCCGTCCGTCCGCTCGGTCGCACCGAATCCCTCGACGTGTCCGCCGACCGCGGGCGAATTGGTGGCCATGGGCGGCGGACTATAAAGAAGCGGTTTCGGACCCGCAAGGTGAAGGGGTCATGAAATCCGCTGCGCGCGAGTATCAGTCTGATGCCGGTCCCGTGCGCTCCTCGCTCTCCTTGCGCTGCTGCGCGGACTCGCCGGGTGGCTAGTCCTGGAGGCGAACGACGTTGGCCTTGTCGGTAGGAGAGCCGAGGATCACCGTATCGAGCCCGTGCAGCGGAAAGGCCAGGCTGCCGTTCGCGCTGCTCCATGCCGCACAGTTGAGAGGATTGCCGCGGCGGCTCGCCGTCCCCGTCCCGCCCTGGCGCATCTCGGTGATGGTAGCCGTGACCTGACCCGTCGCGATCGCGATCGCCTGGTCCGGCACCGAGCCCCAGCTGACCGTGTCGCAGTTGTTGCCGTCACTGCCGGTCTCGGAGCTCTGCATGAGGATGCGGATGATCGCGGCGCCCGCGGGAGCGCTGCCGTCGGCGGTCGTGTCGATGGTGAGCACCGGCGCGCCGGCGGCACCCGTGCCGTTGCTGTCGACCGAGTACGTCACGTTGGCGCGCGTTCCGCCGTTGCAGTCGACGAAGCTGTCCGCGCTGGTCGCGAACGCCGGATCCTGGCGCAAGCGCCAGCACGCGTATCCGGCCGCGAAGGCCGTCGCCTTCTTGTCGCCGATCACGACCGGCGACGTCATGGTCAGCACGGCGCGGCCGCTGCCGTCCGGGACCCCGCCCGTCAGGGGAATGCTCACCCCCGTCGACGAGGCCGTCGCCCAATCCGTGTTGTCGGTCCCGCAGCACTGACCGCTCGTCGGCGGCTGGAGGAAGAAGCAGCTCTTGCCCGCGGTGTCGCCGCAGCCCGCCGGGCAGGCGCCGATCGAGTTGCAGTTGTCGCCGTTCAGGATCGTGAACGTGCGCGCGCCAAGGGGCGTCGCCGCCGTCGTGGGCGTCGGGGTCGCCGTTTGGGTGGCCGTCGGCGTCGCCGTCGGCGTGGCGGTGCGGGTCGCCGTCGGCGTCGCGGTCCGCGTGGCCGTCACGGTGACGGTGGGTGTCGGGGTTGCCGTCACCAGCGCGGTGAGAGTCGGCGTGGCGGTCGGCGTCGGGGTCGGCGTCGCGGTCGACGTCGCCGTGGCGGTGACGGTCGCCGTCGGCGTCTCACCCGTGGTCAACGTGGGCGTCGGCGAGGCGGTGAAGGTCGGCGTCGGCGTCGCGCTGACCGTCGCGGTCGCGGTGACGGTCGGTGTCGGGGTTGGCGTGCGCGTGCCGGTCGGGGTGGCGCTCGGCGTCGCGCTCGGCGTCGGCGTCGCGCTCGGCGTCAGGGTCGGCGTGGGCGTCGCCGGGATCGGCGGCTCGTAGACCTGGACGAAGAGCGCGTCGGCGGCTTCGGCGGCGGTCGCGAGCACGCAGGCACTCTCGTCGGCGACCGTCGGGCCGCAGCTCGTGAGCTGGGTCGCGAGGATCTGGTTGGTGCAGACCTTGGTGAGCGCGGCGAGCGCCCGGCTCTCGGTCTTGGCGATCTTGCCTTTCAGGTCGGCGCTGCGGCAGTCGGTGGCGCCGGTCGTCGGCGCCTTGCCCTTGTCCTTCAGGTACTGGCACTTCTGCTGCTCTTTCATGCGCGCGAGCTGCTGGCGCGTGAGCTCCTTGCCGATCGCGCGCTGGCAGGCGAGCGCGAAGCTGCTGGGATCGAGGATCGGCGGGTCGGGGTAGCCCCCGTAGGTGGCCAGGCCGGCGAGCGAGGCTTCGCTGCGGGCCTGGCACGCGAGGCAGGCGGAAACGCTGTTGGGACCGCTGAACCCTGCGACGGCGATCGCGTCACAGGGCGCGCTGCAGGTGACATATGCAAGCGCCGCCGGCGTCACGCTCGCCGCCGTGCACTTCGCGTCGGCAAGGATGGCGAGCTTGTTCTCGGCCTTGATGATCTTGTCTTGCGATTTCTGCGGGAGCTGGGCGACGTCGTTGCAGTCGATCGTCGCGAGGGTCGGGTCGCCGGCCATGCGCTCCCGGTGGCACCGGGCCTGCTCTTTGACGATCGCGGACGCGATCGTGAGCACGCTCGCGGCGAGCGTCTTGCGGCAGGCGATCTCGGCCGGAGTGTACGCCTGCGACAGGTGAGGCAGCGCCGCGAACGCGAGGGAGAAGACGAGAACCAGCCGGCCGGTCTGCATGCACGCTCCGCGGAAACGAAGAACGGCGTCACCTCACGACGAGGTGACGCCGTCATCAGTTGAGAAGATCAGGGCGCGGGCGGCGGGATCGCGATACCGGACATGCCGATCTGCGAGCCACCACGGCACGCCGCATCCGGGGTGACCAGGCTGACCGGCGGTGAATTACCGACGACGGCCTGGCAGGCCGCTGCTGTGGCGCCGAGCGGACCCCACACCTCGACGCCGGCCACCTCGGCCGTGCGACCGAGGGTGGGAAGAATATCAAGGAGATCGAGGAGGGGCCCCGCGTCGAGCTTGGTCTTGCCCTTGCCCTTCTTGAGGTCCACCGGCACGGGAAGCTCGACGTCGTCGATGGCCGGGACGAGGGCCGTAACGCCCGGCATTTTGAGCCGGACGATCGCGATGTACGTCGTGGCGTCGACCGTCGGCAGGAGGCTGTCGTTGTAGACTCCGGAAGTGTCCACGAGCGCGCCGCCCGCGTCGGTCACGCCCGAGAGGGATACGGAGAGCTTGCCCTTGTCGTCGAGCTTGATCGAGCCCTTCGACGAGAGCGTCGGATTCGGCGGCGGATTCGCGGGGCTGCTCGGAACGATGTTGGCGGCGTACTTCGTGCCGGCGAGAGCCGGCGCCGCGGACGCGACGACGGCCAGACCAATGACAGCGAGCTTCCTCAAAGTCAGCATGGCTTCTCTCCTTGGGGTTCTCCGCCGAAGCGGGTTTCGTTGATGGTGCTGCTCCAAACGCTCATGTGCGTCACGGCGTGCACGTCGAGCTCGAGTACCGACTACACAACAACACTGCCGCGCCAGTCGAGCCGGTCGAGCCGAGGGCGCCACCCGAGGACGTCCCGCCCCCGTTGGCGCCGCTGCCGCCCGAGTTGCCGGCACCGCCGCTGCCGCCGGATCCACCGCCGCCGCCCGCCG
>CAZWAX010000253.1:0-8733 GCA_964631985.1 uncultured Polyangiaceae bacterium
ATGCTCTCGAGGACGAGCCGACAATAGAAATCGAAGGGCTCCATGCCGGCGCGCGCCGCCGCCTCGGTGATGCGGAGGCCGTCGTATTGGTTCAGCGCCGGCGCGTTGGCGCGCATGATCTGGATGTCGGGGAGGCCGAAGCCGAGGGCCTCGAACGCGAACGTGGCGAAGCTCCGGAGGTTGGCGAGCTCGTCGGGGCTCGCCAGGACCTCTTCGAGGCGCGGCAGGATGTGGGCGGGGAAGATCACGCTCGCGGTGGTGTTGCCGGCGGTGTACGGGAACGCGTCGAAGGCGACGTCGAGCCCGCGCGCGCGCGCGGCGTCGATGCGGGCGAGCGCTTTTGGCCAGCTCGGCCAGGTCTGACGGCCGACGAAGATGAGGTGGCTCACCTGCACCCGCGCGCCGCTCGCCGCGCCGACGCGCAGGATCTCGTCGAGCGCGGCCAGGTTGTGCGGCTCGGTCATCGGATCGCTCGCGAAGGCGCCGCTCATCCAGCTGTAGGCCTTCAGGTGCGAGGTGAAGAGCTTGTCCTCGCGGGCGGCCCACCCGGCGAAGTGCGCGAGCTCGTCCTCGGCGGCGAAGATGCCGGGCGGATAGCCGAGCCCCGTCGAGACGCCGACGCAGCCGACGGCGAGCGCGTCGCGGACGAAGCGCTCCATCGCGGCGAGCTCGTCGGTCGACGGGGGCGCCGGATTCAACGGACCGGTCACCGCGGCGCGCACCGAGCCGTGGCCGACCAGCTGCGCGACGTTCAGCGACACGCCGCTGCGCTCCAGGCCGTCGAGGAACTCGCCCATCGAGTGCCAGCGGAGGTCGATCGCCTCGTCGACGATCAGGCGGCTCGCGTCGTGCGCGGCGCCGCGGTTCCGGTCGGTGATCGGCGCGGGGCTGAAGCCGCAGTTGCCGCCGACGAGCGTCGTCATGCCCTGCCGCACGAAGGGCTCGACGAGCGCGCCGTGGTCGGCACCGGGTACGAGCCAGTCGGAGTGCGAGTGGATGTCGATGAACCCGGGGGTCACGGTCTTGCCGGTGCAGTCGATCGTACGGGCGGCGGCGAGACCGGTGAGGTCGCCGACCGCGGTGATGCGATCGCCCCGTACCGCGACGTCGGCACGCGTGGCCGGGCTGCCGCTGCCGTCGACGACGTGACCGCCGCTGAGCTTCAGGTCGCAGTCCATCGGAACCCTCCTTCGCGCTGCGCTCCTAGCAGACGCGGGCACGATTGCCGATGCCGGCGTGCCCCGGTAGAGTCCGCCCGCGACGTGGGGGGTGGTATGAGGGGTTGGAAGAGTGGGGCGGCGGTCGCGCTCGCGATCGTCCTCGTCAGTGGATGTGCGACCGCATCGCGTCGCCACGCGTCCGACGCCGCAGCGCCCGACGCGCCCGCGCCGGCCGACGGCAAGTGGCTGACCGACGCGAAGGGCAGCGCCTACTACCTCGAGCGCTTGCCGAAGGCGCAGGCCCACCGTCAGCCGGACGGCAGCGTGCGCAACCAGTGGGGCATCCCGCTCCAGGTCGAGCGCGAGGACGACGCGTACGTCTACTACAAGGTGTTCCGGCCGCCGTCGGGAGCCACGACGACCCTGCCGACGCAGGCCGAGCCCACTGCGGCGGATCGTGCCCGCATCCTCGCGAGCTATGCGGTGGCGGTGCCCGAGGAGGCACGGCTCGAGTTCGCGTCGTTCGGCACCGGGCTTCCGACCCGCGGCCAGTGGCGACAGGGATTCGCGATCGCCGACCTGAACGGCGACGGGCACGCCGACATCGTCCATGGTCCGCCGCGGAAGCGTCCCGGGTCCCCGTTCGTCTTCCTCGGGGACGGCGCCGGTCGCTGGCGGATCTGGCAGGAGGCGCGGTTCCCCGCCGGACAGTACGACTACGGTGACGCCGCGGTCGGCGATCTCGACGGCAACGGCACGCCCGACGTCGCGCTCGGCATGCACCTCCTCGGGATGGCGGCGTTCCGGAGCGCGAAGGGCGGCGTCTTCCGGGACGCCAGCACCGGTCTCGACCGTCCGACGAAGGACGGCGGACCCGCCGGCTTCTCGAGTCGCGCCGTGACGATCGTCGATTGGGATCGCGACGGCCGCGCCGACGTCCTGGCCCTCGGTGAGGGCCCGCGTGCGGCCGGCGGCCGCGGCGGGGACCAGACGAGTGGTTCCAACGGGCTCGTCCTCTACCGCGGCGGCGCTGACGGCACCTGGCGGCGCTACGATCAGGGTACCGGCGCGCGCCGTGCCTTCGGCCCGTCGCTCGCGGTCGGCGACTTCGATGGCGATGGGCGGCCCGACGCCGCGACCGCGTCGAGCGCGCTCGGCTTCACGGAGATCGTCCACTTCGGCAACGCGACGGGCGGGTGGGACAGTCGGGCCGTCGGTGAGGTGCGCCCGTCGGCGTACGTACGGTCGGTCGCCGTCGGCGACGTCGACCGCGACGGCCGCGACGACCTCGTGCTCTCGTACGCGAGCTTCGAGCTCTCCACCTGGCGGAACGGCGTCGACGTCCTGCTCGCGCGCCCGGGCCGGACGTGGCAACGCGTCGGCCTGGCAGCCGCCGAGAACCGCGTAGGGATCCATGCGGTCGGGGCGGGCGACCTCGACGGCGACGGCGCCCTCGATGTGGTCGCCCTCAGCGAGACCGGCGAGACCTGGGTCTTCCGTGGGGACGGGCGCGGCGCTTTCACGCGCGAGCATCGTCCGCCCCCGGCCTATCCCGGCGTTTGCCGCGGCGTGCACGTCGCGCTCGCCGATCTCGACGGGGATCGGAGCGCCGAGATCGTGGCGGCATTCGCCGACGAGCCCGCGCGCGACGCCGACGAGGCGCGGTGCCCGAGTGGCGGCGGAATCACGGCCTGGAAGGCCGCGCGGCGATAGCGCAGTCGCCATAACAATCGACCTATTCGGTTGGCGGGTCGCATGTCAGAATTCGCTTCGTCGTGGCCGTCGTCGACGGTCTCGAAACCCAAGCAGCGCGAGTGAGCAAGAGGAGGTGGTGTGATGCGGAGAACCGGCGCGAGCCTGGTGATGGCGGCTGTCGTGATGTGTGCGATCGCCGGGCCGGCAGCAGCAGACAACGGCGATGCGAAACGCATCTCCAATGAGCCTGCCGCCACGTTGTTGATTCCCTATTTCGAAGCGCAGGTCCCGAAGAAGATCGGCTCGAAGCCGAGCGGCATCACGACGCTCGTCACCGTCGGGAACGCCTCCGCGAGCGCGGGTCTCGTCCACGTCACGCTCTGGACCGACCTCGGGATTCCGGTCTTGAACTTCGACATGTACCTGACCGGCTACGATCAGGTCACGTTCAACATCCAGGACATCTTGAACGGCAAGATCCCGTTCACCGCCGACGATGGGCTCGATCAGGTCGACACGGTGTCTCCGGCCGACGGCATCAGCAACCAGGGCCTGCTCTCGCAGGACATCAACTACCCCGGGACCACGGGACCCTGTCGCTTGCACGATCCCACGGCGCCGGCGACCGATACGCCGCTCGAGACGTCCGTCATCGAGCACCTCCGCGCGTCGCTGAGCGGCCGCGCCTCGCCGCTCCTGAACGCGTGCGCCGGGCTCTTCCACAACGACAAGAAGCAGACCGTGCGCGGCTACATCACGATCGACGACGTCAACGAGTGCACGACCCTCGATCCGAGCAGCCTCGACTACTACAACGTGATCGGGACGCGGAACATCTGGTGGGCCGAGTACCTGACGCTCGACCGCTCGAAGAAGGTCGGCCGGGGCGACACCGCCGTCCACGTGCGGGCGGAGACCAACGATGCCGAGACGCTCGGACCCGGCGCCTATACCTTCTACACGCGCTTCGAAGGCATTGCGTCCCAGTCGGTCCGCCAACCGCTCGCGACCACGTTCTTCGCGCCGTTCGACAACGTGCCGAAGGATTCGCTCTATCCCCAGGGAACGTCGTTCATCGTGTGGCGCGACCCCAAGGCGAGCAGCGCCGCGCCGTTCCCGTGCGGCGCGACTCCGCCATGGTACCCGCTCGGCCAGGACGACATGGTCGCCTTCGACGAGCAGGAGAATCCCGAGGACTTGAGCTTCCTGCCCGAGACGCCGCCGGCGCCGCCGGTCGCCGTCAACCCGTTCCCGGCCGCCACCCAGAAGGTCAAGCTCGACACCGTGGGCTTTCCGATCTCGTTCACCCGTGGGGCGATCTATCTGAACCTCAACAACTTCGTCCCGGCGGCGTCCAACGTCCCGAACGAGGCGCCGGGGATCATGCAGAACTGGGTGATCGCCGTGCGTGAGAACAAGAACAAGTACAGTGTTGGCACCCGCGCCACCCACCTCGACAGCGCGACCAATACCAACAGCGTCTTGCTGATCCCGTGAGGGCGACCATGCGCACGCAGGCGATCGAGAACAGAGGAGGAGTGGTGATGCGGAGAATCGTCGCGAGTCTCGTGCTCGGGGGGATGGTGGCGCTGGTCGCACCGTCGGCCACGCGAGCGGCCGAGGACGCCGAGCACGTCACGAACGAGCCGGCGGCAACCCTGTTGCTGCCGTATTTCGAAGCCCAGGTGCCGTCCAAGATCGGCGCCAAGGGGAAGGGCATCAACACGTTCTTCTCGATCAACAACTCGTCGGCCTCCGCGGCGGTCGCCAAGGTGACCATCTGGTCCGACCTGGCCGTCCCGGTGATCAACTTCGACGTGTACCTGACCGGCTACGACGTCCTTCGGATCAGCATGCAGGACATCCTGAACGGCCGGTTTCCCTTCACGGCCGACGACGGGGCCGACCCCACCGACAACAACAGCGCGAACGACACCGCCATCAGCAACCAGGGCTTCCTCTCGCAGGACATCAACTTCCCCGGCTCGACCGGTCCGTGCGGGAGCCGTGAGACGGCGTACGAGGAGGTGTTCCCGGAGGCCAGCATCCAGCACATCCGTGCCGCGCTCACCGGAAAGTTCTCGTCGCTCCTGAACGGCTGCTTCGGGCTCGACTACGGCGAAAAGAAGCTCATCGCGCGCGGCTTCGTGACCGTCGACACGGTCACCCAGTGCTCGACACAATTCCCGAACGACCCGACCTACAACTCCATCATCGACCACCGGAACATCCTGTGGGGCGACTACGAGGTCATCGACAAGACCAAGAAGATCGCCCGCGGCGATGCGCTGGTCCACATCCGCTCGGGACAGTTCTTCGACAACGATCCGCAGGTGACGGTGCCCGGGGAGTACACCTTCTACACGCGCTTCGAGCCCCTCGCGGGCCAGACGTTTCGCCAGCCGCTCGCCACCAAGTTCGCGGCGCCGTACGCGAACCGCGGTCTCAAGGACCTGTTGTTCCCGCAGGGAACGTCACTCACCGTATGGCGCGACCCCAAGGCGCTGCCGGCGACCGCGTTTCCGTGCGGCACCCGGCCGTTGTGGTTCCCGCTCAATCAGGAAGAGGTCCTCGCGTTCGACAACCAGGAGAACGTCGAGCAGCTCCAACCCGGTGCGGCGTTCGGTGCCGCCACGCAGCAGGTGAAGGTCGACGGTCCGAGCTTGCCCATTTCGTTCACCGAGGGCTGGCTCTATCTGAACCTCAACACGACGGTCGTGGGTGCGGCCGGGATTCCGTTCGAGGATCCCGCGGCGGCCCAGGCCTGGGTCACGGTGCACAAGGACAGCAAGGGCAAGTACAGCGTCCAGACCCGCGCCATCCCGCTCGACAGTGCGACCGAGGTCCTACACACCTCACTGGCCAATTAGTCGATACGGGGGATCGCTCCCTCGCCCCGGACGGGCACAGCCCGTCCGGGGCCCCACTCCCGGCTCGCTCGCCACCCACCTTCCCGTCTTCCGCTGGCTCGGTGCTGCTGCTAGCCGGGCGGCATGGACAATCTCACGCAGTTCATGCGCTACGCCGCCGACTTCGAGCTGACCCTCGTCGACGACGACTGGTCGCGGCTCCGGCAGTACTTCACGGACGACGCCGTCTACGAGGTGAAGGCGGAAGGCTTCCCCTGCCGCCTCGTCGGCCCGGACGCGATCTTCGAGGGTATGAAGAAGTCGCTCGACGGCTTCGACCGCAAGTTCGACGGCCGCGGAGTCGAGGTCACCAAGGGACCCGAGGTCGACGGCGACACGATGCGCGCCGACTGGGCGGTGACGTATCGCAAGGCCGGCAAGACGCCCTACGTACTGCGCGGCCGGAGCGAGGCGCGCTTCCGCGCCGGCAAGATCGCGCATCTGGCCGACGTCTACGACGCGAGCGTCGGCCCCGAGGCAGCGGCGTGGATGCAACAGAACGACATGGTGCTCAACCCGTCCTACGTCTGAACGCGGCGGTCGTAGGTCGGCTCGCTGCGGCGTTCGTGCGCATCGGCCCGGAGCGCGAGCCGACCCACCACTGCGTCCGTGCTTGTCGCTCTACGTAGCGTCGGATAGTCACGCCCGCGTGTCGACCAGCGAGCTCTCGCGCCGCGCGCTGTTGCAGGCCGCCGGCGCGGCCGTGCTCGCCGGAGCGGGGCTCGGCGCGGTCGGGTGCGCGCGGGACGACGAGCATGCGTCGTCGCGGCCCCGGCACGACGGCTCGTGGGCGAACTGGTCCGGCAGCCAGACCGCGCACCCGAAGACCTGGATCATTCCGGCCAACGAGCCGGACCTCGTCACCGAGGTCCGGCGGGCAACCGGCACGGTACGGGTCGTCGGCGCCGGCCATTCCTTCAGCCCGATCGTCGCGACCGACGACACGCTGGTGTCGCTCGATGACCTCGCCGGCATCGTCGAGCACGACCCTGCGAGTCTGCAGGCGACGATCTGGGCCGGCACCCGTCTGCACGCGCTCGGCGACCCGCTGTGGGAGCGCGGCCAGGCGTTCGTGAACCAGGGCGACATCGACCGCCAATCGCTCGGCGGCGCGGTCGGCACCAGCACGCACGGCACCGGGGTCACCCTCGGCTCGTTCTCGTCGGCCGTCCGCGGCGTGCGCCTCGTGACCGCGGCGGGCGAGGTGATCGAGTGCAGCCCGACGCATGACGCCGACGTCTTCCACGCCGCGTGCACGGCGATGGGTACGCTCGGCGTCGTGACCCAGCTCCGCATGCAGAACCGCGCGCCCTATGCGCTCCGCGAGCACGTCTACACCGCGCCGCTCGCCGACGTGCTGCGCAACCTCGAGCGGCTGATCGCCGAGCATCGCCACTTCGAGTTCTGGGCGTTCTATTTGGCTGACGCCGTCCTCGTGAAGACGCTCGACGAGCTCGCCGCCGACACGACGCCGACGGAGCCGCCGGCGATTCCCGTGCCGATCGACCTCGTGCTCCGTACCGCGAGTGAGGTCGCCCACAACGTGCCGGTCTTGGCCGGCACGCTGCAGCGGTTGCTTGCCGCCCTGTCGCCAGACGACACGCGCGTCGATCGCTCCTACCGTGTCTACCCCAGCCCGCGGAACACGCGCTTCAACGAGATGGAGTACGAGCTCCCGCTCGCGCGCGGACCCGAGTGTCTGCAGGAGATCCTGACGACGGTCGCCGTGCACGACGTGCCGACGCTCTTCCCGATCGAGTACCGGACGGTCGCCGCCGACGACTGCTGGCTGAGCCCGTTCCATGGACGGGCCAGCGCCTCGATCTCGATCCATCAGTACGCGCAGGCCGACTACCGCGCGCTGTTCGCGATCGTCGAGCCGATCTTCCGGAAGTACGAGGGCCGCCCGCATTGGGGCAAGCTGCACACGCTCGGTGCCGCCGATCTGGCCGAGCTCTACCCGCAGTGGGACGCGTTCCAGGCGGTGCGCCGGCGGCTCGACCCCGGCGGCAAGTTCCTGAACCCGCACCTGCGGCAATGTCTGGAGGCGGCATGAAGCTGGCGCTGGTCGCGCTCCTCGCGGTCGGGCTCGTCGTGGTGGCGCTGGTCATGCGTCCGCGTGACGACGGCGGCGGCTACGATCCGTATTTCCGCGCGCTCAACGAGCTACTGAAGCAGCAGGGCCCGGCCAAACCCGTCCTGGTCCTCGACCTCGACCGGCTCGACCACAACATCGCCGTGCTGCGCCAGTCGATCCGCCCGCCCAAGCAGTTCCGCGTCGTCGACAAGTCGCTGCCGTCGATCCAGTTGGTGCACTACATCTTCGAGAAGGCCGGGACGAATCGGGTGATGTCGTTTCACCAACCGTTCCTGAACCAGGTCGCCGACCAGCTGAAGGGGAGCCAGATCCTGCTCGGGAAGCCGATGCCGGTGCGCTCCGCGGAGCGGTTCTACGCCGACCTCCGCAGCAGCTTCGACCCCGACCATCAGCTGCAGTGGCTGATCGACACGCCCGAGCGGCTCGAGGAGTACCGCGCGCTCGCCGAGCGCCTGCAGCAGAAGATGCTCATCAACGTCGAGATCGACGTCGGCCTGCATCGCGGCGGGGTGCAGGACACGGCGACGCTCGACCGCCTGCTCGCCATCATCGCCGCCCACCCGACGCGCCTCGAGCTCGCCGGTTTCATGGGCTACGACCCGCACGTCGCCAAGGTGCCGTCGTGGGCGCGCTCACGCGCGTCGCTGATCGCCGAGGTGCGCGCGACCTACCAGGGCTACGTCGACTACGTGAAGGCGCACTACCCGCAGCTCTGGAACGACCGCCTGACGCTGAACGGCGCCGGCAGCCCGACCTACCGGCTCTACGAGGACGACACGCTGCTGAACGATCTGTCGGTCGGCTCGGCGCTCGTGAAGCCGACCGACTTCGACCTCGACACCCTCGCGCCGCACGTGCCGGCACTCTTCAT
>CAZWAX010000254.1:0-8730 GCA_964631985.1 uncultured Polyangiaceae bacterium
GACCGTCGCCCTTCTTGTGCGCCCAGAGCCGGAGGTTTTGCCGGAAGAAGGAGCCCTTGAAGCCGTCGGGCTTCTGCATACCGAGCTGGCGGATGATGTCGCCGACGACCTTGCGCGTCGCGGTCGCGGTGAGCGCCAGGATCGGCACGCCGCCGAGCTCTTGCTTGAGCCCGCAGAGCCGCCGGTACGCGGGGCGGAAGTCGTGGCCCCATTCCGAGATGCAGTGCGCCTCGTCGACGACCACCAGCGAGACCGGCATCTGCTGGAGCATGGTGCGGAGACTGCCTTCGAGCCCTTCGGGCGCGACGTAGACGAGCTCGTACTCGCCGGCGCGCATGCGCCTCAAGCGATCGCGACGGGTCTCGAAGTCGATCGACGAGTTCAGGACGGTGGCACGAAAGCCGTAGCGCGTGAGGGCGTCGACCTGATCCTTCATCAGCGAGATCAGCGGGCTCACGACCAGCACGGTACCGGGAAGGATGCGCGCCGGGATCTGGAACGTCAGCGACTTGCCCGCGCCCGTCGGCATGACGCCGATGCAGTCACGGCCGCCGATGACGGTCGTGATGATCTTCTCCTGCCCGGGACGGAAGTCCTCGTAACCAAAGACGCCGCGCAAGACTTCGCGCGGTCCGAACAACGACGCTTGCCCCTGGGAGTCGATCGCGGAGCTATAGAAGCAATGCGCTGATGGCGCAATGCATGGAAGCGGAGGCATTGCGCGCACGTCGCATCGCAGATAGTACCGCCGGGATTTGCTCAGCCACCCCCGACTCGAAAGGAGTCTCATCATGCTGCGTATCCGCACTGCTTTGCTTGTCGTTCTGGCGCTCGCCACGGCCGCGCCCGCGTTCGCCGACGCCGAACCGAAGACCGACGATGAGAAGGCCTTCTACTCGTTCGGCTTCAACCTGAGTCAGCAGCTCCAGATGCTGAATCTCACGCCGGCCGAATTCGAGCTCGTGAAGTCGGGGCTGTCCGACGGCGTGCTGAAGAAGCCGGCAAAGGCCGATCCGAAGGAGTTCTATCCGAAGTTCCAGGCGCTCGCCCGCGACCGCGTGGTCGCCAACGCCGGCGCGGAGAAGAAGATCGGTCAGGACTTCATCGACAAGGCCGCCAAGGAAAAGGGCGCCACCAAGACCGCGTCCGGGATCGTGATTCAGACGATCAAAGAGGGCACCGGCGAGCTCCCGAAGGCGTCCGACAAGGTGAAGGTGCACTACACCGGCTCGCTGATCGACGGCACCGTCTTCGACAGCTCGGTGCAGCGCGGCCAGCCGGCGACGTTCCCGTTGAGCGGCGTCGTGAAGTGCTGGACCGAGGGCATGCAGCTGATCAAGGTCGGCGGCAAGTCGAAGCTGATCTGTCCGTCCGATCTCGCGTACGGCGACCAGGGCCGTCCGCCGCAGATCAAGCCCGGCGCGACGCTCGTCTTCGAGGTCGAGCTGCTAGAGATCGTCAAGTAGCTTCCATCGTGCTGCGCACCAACGCCCGCGTCCGGCCGAGCCACCGGACGCGGGCGTTCGTCGTTGGGGCGTGGCTACTCGTCGTCGCGCCGCCGGCGACTCTCCGCGCCGCCGAGCTCGGCCTACCACCCGGCACGGGAACACTCGCGGCGACCATCGCCGCCTCCTGCCCCGCCTGCGCCGCGACCGGGTACACTCCCTGCGGCTCCCCCGACGTCGCCTGGGGAAAGAGATTCGCCACCGCCGCCCTCCGCGGCACCCCGCAGCGCGGCTACCTGCTCACCTTCACCATGACCGGTCAGGACTTCCGCGCCCTCGCCCGCAGCACCCCATACGACACACTGCTCAACACGCTCCGCGAGCGCTTCGCCACCACCCGCCTCGTCGTTTTGGAGGAGGCGTTCAAGGACGCCCGCGTCCTCCCAAACCCCGAGCACGTAGCCGTCACCTTCCCCAAACCCCTCCACGACTGCGTGCACGGATCCAACCGCCCCTGGGCCTGCTGCGTCAGCGACTGCCACGACGAATGCTGCGAAAAATCCCTCGGCAGCCCGACCATCGACCTCCACTGGACCGACGGCACCGAAAAGGTGGCCTTCCACTACAGCCACATGATCGGCGTGAGCTGGTTGGCCAGAAACACCCGCAACACCCTCGTGCGCTACGCCTGCCTGATAGATGAAAAAGGCAAGCTGCGAAGCAGCGAAGCCCACCAAACGTCTTCGGCTGGCAGCGCCCAGAGGGCGGCGAGACGTGCCCAGCTGCAAGGCGCGACCGACTGAGCGCGGAGGCGTAGCGGAGCTACGCCGCACAAGCGAAGGAGGGAGCAACGCAGCAGATGGGCGCGTATCGCCGCCCGAACTAGCTGGCGATGCGTTCGGTGGCTCGTTCGACGGGGAGCGTCACCACAAACACCGACCCCGCCCCCAGTCGGCTTTCGACCGCGATGTTTCCCCCCAGCAGGTCCGCCAACCGCCGGGCGATGTGCAAGCCGAGCCCGACGCCCCCGAACTGCCGCGTCGACGACGAGTCCACCTGCCGAAACATCTCGAAGATCATCGAAAGATGCTCCGGGGCGATGCCGAGCCCGGTGTCGCGGATCGTGAACCGCACCCAACTGTCCGTCCGCTGCGCGGTCACGTCGACGGTGCCGGTGCTCGTGAACTTCAGCGCGTTGCCTACCAGGTTCTTGAGGATCGTCTTGAGCTTGACGCGGTCGCTCATGATCGCGACCCGGTCGACGTTGTTCTGCCAGCGGAGCTGCACGGCCGGTGACGTCAGCGAATCGAGCTCGCGGGCAAGCTCGGCGAAGAGCGGGTCGATCGCCACCGCGTCCATCGTGAGGCTCTCGCGTCCGGCCTCGAGCCGGCCCATGTCGAGGGTCGCGCTCACCAGGTTCAAGAGCTCGACGGACTGGGTGCGAATGCGGCCGAGCGTGTCCTCGAACGCGGGCTCGTCGGTGCGGACGATGCGGTCGGCGAGCATCTCGGTGTAGCCCATGATCACGTTCAACGGCGTGCGGAGCTCGTGCGACATGGTCGCGACGAACTCCGACTTGAGACGGTTCGCCGATTGGAGGTCCGCGATCAGGCGCCGATTCTCGAGCGTGGTCGCGGCCACGTGCGCGATCCCGAGGGCCAGGCGGCGTTGGCGGCCCGAGAACGCGGCGCGGCGGGCGATGAAGCCGACGATCAGCACGCCGATGATCTGGTCGCCGCGGACGACCGGCGCGTAGAGCGCGGACGCGACACCCAGACGGCGCATCAGCTCGACCGGCACCCACGACTGCGCATCGGCATCGGCGATCTCGATCACCTCGCCTGGCCGGAGCGCCTGCAACAGCGTCAAGCTGTCCGGCGGAAACTCGAGTTGCGCGAGCTCCGCCTGGACGTCCGTCGGCGAGCCCACGTTGGACGCGAGCCAGTAGACGCTCCGCCGCGGATCGAAGAGGTAGAGGCTGCTCCAATCGCAGGCGAGCGCCTCGCGCGTCAGCTGGTTCACCTGATCGAGCACGTCGGTCTGGCCGAGGCGACGACTGAGGGTCTCGCCGATCCGCGCGAGCGCCGCAGCGATCTCGGCCTCCTCGGTCTGCAGCGCGGCGTGCGTAAACGCCTCGAAACGATAACGATCGAGGAAGAACGCCGCCCACACGGACGTCGTGGCGGCGCACAGCAGCACCATCCCGGGAAAGACGAGGGCATCGGTCGTGACGAAGTACGAGGACGCGGCCGCGAAGCTCACGACCGCCCCGACCGCGGTCGCCGCCTGTGCGCCCCACCCCCAGGGACAGAGGACGGAGAGCAGGTTCAAGACGCACCCGAGGATGGTCGCGACTCGCTCCGCCTGGGCGCCCACCATGGCGTGGTACGCGCAGATGCAGGCGAGCTCGCCGACGCCGACGCCGACGGCGATCTGCTCCGACCAATCGTGCAGTCGTGTGGGCCGGCAGAGCACGACGCCGAGCACGGCAATTCCCGCCTCGAGCGCGTACAGGAGCACGGCAGTTCGCATGCGCTCGGGGTAGTAGGCGACCTCGAAGAAGGTGCCCGCCCCCATGAAGAGCACGAAGAGCCCCATCGCGACCGCGAGGCGCTGGCGCAAAATCGCGCTGGTTTCGGACCGATAGACGGTCCGGGAGACGCACGAGTCGGGTGCGAGGGCGGACACTCGCGGTAGACATCGACAGTGTGGACGGGACTCTTGAGCCCGGGAGAGTCTCGGAGCCGGCCCGGCGGGCGGGTACCCTCGAGTCGGGCGACCTGATAGCCAGCGCCATCGCTCCGCAAGAACCCGAGGTGACCCGATGACCGATCCCGCGCTTGCCCCCTACCTCCAGTCGACCGTCTGCGTCGAAAGCGACGCCCCGGCGGTGCGCGCGTTCACCGCGCGTGTGACCGCCGGCGCCGCCGACGCTCGCGAACGTGCCGTCCGGCTCTTCTATGCGGTCCGCGACGAGATTCGCTACGACCCCTATGGCGTCGTCCTCACCGAGGACGGGCTCCGCGCGACGAGCGTCCTCGAGCGCGGCGCCGGCTTCTGCGTCGCCAAGGCCGTGCTGCTCGCCGCCGCCGCGCGTGCCGCCGGCATTCCGGCCCGCCTCGGCTTCGCCGACGTCCGCAACCACCTCACGACCGAGCGCTTGCGGGCCCAGATGGGCACCGACGTCTTCGCGTTCCACGGCTTCACCGAGCTCCATCTCGGCGGCCGCTGGGTGAAGGCGACGCCGACGTTCAACCGATCGCTCTGCGATCGCTTCGGCGTGAAGCCACTCGAGTTCGACGGTGCGGAGGACAGCCTGCTCCACCCCTACGACAGCGCCGGCCAGCGTCACATGGAGTACCTGCGCGACCGCGGCACCCACGTCGACGTTCCGATGGAAGAGATGCGCGCCGTCTTCGCCGAGCACTACGGCAAGCTGATGGCGGGCGAGACCGTCGCCGGCGACTTCGAGCGCGAAGCGGCGAGCGACCGCACGCGCGTGGATTCATCGACACGCAACTGCTAGCGACGAGGGCATGAGCGTCGCGACCCAGGGCGTTGCCGCCGTGCCGGGCAGCGGCATCCAGCTCGTCCCCGACATCCCGATCTGCCAGACCGACCTGCCGCTCGACTGGTATCAGGCCGAGTTCAAGCCGTACGCCGAGGAGTATCTCGCCCTCCCCGATCGCCTCCCCGAGACGGTACTGCCGTGGATGGACGGGTACATCGAGCCCGCGCTCGCCGCACTCGGCGACCGCGTGATGCTGCTCGCGCACTACTACATGGGCGGCGAGATCGTGAAGCTCGTCGAGCGTTACGGCGGCCACGTGGCCGACTCGTACCAGTTGGCGCTCCAGACCCAGCGGCATCCCGAGGTGAAGATCTTCGTCGAGTCGGCGGTGCACTTCATGGCCGAGTCGATCGCCATCCTCGCCAATGACGACCAGGACGTCTGGATCACCAACCCGAAGTCGGGCTGCACGATGGAGATGCTCGCCAAGGACTTCATGGTCGAGCCGGTCTTCGACGACCTGCGTGAGCGCTACGGCGACGACCTGCTGGTGATCGCCTACATGAACACCTCGGGACGCGTGAAGGCGCTCGCCGGCCGAACCGGTGGCGCGGTGTGCACCAGCTCGAACGCCAAGGCCGTCGTCGGTTGGGCGCTCGCGCAACGGAAGAAGATCTTCTTCGTGCCGGATCGGCACCTCGGCGAGGTCGTCGCCGGCTGGTGCGGCGTCCCTCCCGACGCGCTCTTTCAATGGCCGGGCGGTCTCGCCGGCACCGCGCAGACGATCGCCGGCATGGCGGAGAGCGAGCGCGCGCGCCTCGATCGTTCGCAGATGGTGCTCTGGGGGAGCTTCTGCGGCGTCCACACCGTGTTCACCCCGGCGCAGGCGGCGTACTGGCGCGGACGCGGCTACCGCGTGCTGGTGCACCCGGAGTGCCCGAAGATCGTCGTCGACGCCGCCGATGGCGCCGGCTCGACGAGCTATCTCTGGAAGGCGATGACCGACGCGAAACCCGGCGACAAGCTCGCGATCGCGACCGAGGGCCACTTCGTCCGGAACGCCCGCGAGCAGGGCGCATTGCGCGGCGTCGAGGTCGTCAACATGGCCGACGTGCCGCGCGAGCAGTTCGGCGGTATGGGATGCGGCTGCGCCACCATGTCGCGGAACGACCCGCCGCATCTGGTCGCCATCCTCGACCTGTTGCGCCGCGGCACCCCGCCCGACCTGAACCACGTGCTGCCGGGCGATGCCGTGAACGAGATCTCCGGGACGCGCGAGCGTCTCCCGATCGCCGAGCGCGCCGTGCTCGTGCGCGATGCCCGCCGCGCGCTCGAGCAGATGATCGCCATCACGGAATGCTGAGCTTGCGGCGATGCCGCGGGCGCTTGCGAGCGGCCCGCTTCGCGGCGGCGGTCTTCGCCGCGCTCCGGCCCACCGTGACCAGCCGGCGCGCCGTGTTCGGGTGCACCGTCAGGACCGGCACCGTCGCATGCCGCACGACCTTCTCGGCGACGCTGCCCAGGAGCAGATGCGTGAGGCCGGTGCGGCCGACCGTCGTCATCACGATCGCGTCGGCACTGCGCGCGGCGGCCAAGATCGCGCTCACGGGATCGGCGAGCACGACGCGACGCCGCACGCGGGCCGCGGCCTGGCGGCCGAGCGTGCGCTCGACGACCCGGGTCAGTTGGCCCTTCACGTCGTCGATCATGGCCGGCGTCGGCGTCCAGGCCAGATCGGCCGCCGGGCCGCCCATGCCCGAGTAGACCGGGGCCACCGCGTGCAGCACCGTGAGGACGCTGCCCGGACCACCCAGGTCCGCCGCGATCGCGAGCGCCCGCGTCGCGTGCTCGGAGAAGTCGTGGGGGACGAGGATCCGGCGAAACATTCGCTGCGCGATCGATGAGCTCATGGTCTGTTCCCTCCTCGGTACTTGCGTTCCCGCGGGGCACGGTACACGAGGTTCCCGTGACCGACCAACCCCGACGACCCGCCGGCGCGATCGGCGGTCTCGATCAGACCCTCGGCATTCGGCTGGTACGCAGCGGTCCCGACGAGGTCGTCCTCGAATACGACGTCGACGACCGCCACCGCCAGCCCTACGGCATCGTTCACGGCGGGATGCATTGCACGGTCGTCGAAACCGCGTGCTCCATGGGCGCGGCCCTCGCGGCGGCGCCCCGCGGTCAGTCGGTCGTCGGCGTGGAGAATCACACGAGCTTCATCCATGCCGTCCGTGAGGGACGCGTGACGGTCACGGCGCGCCCGTTGACCCGCGGTCGCCGCTCGCAGCTCTGGCAAGCCGATGCGCGGAGCGCGGACGGCACGTTGGTAGCGAGCGGACGCGTGCGTCTGCTCGCGCTCGATGCCGGCGCCACCCTCGCGGGTCAGCCGGTCGGCCTCGAGCGCTAGCGGATAGCGGCGATCACTCGCTCGCGACCAGCTCGACGTCGGTCGGGAACACGAGCGTCGCACGGCCATCGTCCCAATCGACCATGAGCAGCGTGCGTCCGAGGTTCTCCATGCCGTAGCGGACGCGGCCCTGGAGATTGCGCGCGACGGGCATGCTCGGATGCGGGACGGTGCGAAGCGCACGGCAACGTCTTCCAGTGATCAGTCGGTCCATCATGCGCCGACGAAATCGCACGTTTCATGCCACATCGCAGGCTCGCGGATTACGCGCCCCGAGCGGCGACGAGCGTAAGAGCTACAATTCGATGCGGCCACCGATGTAAATCGCTCGCGCTCCGCCGCGTGGCGAGCACGGCGTTTTACGGTGCGTGACGCGAAACGCTGCACGAGGGGGCCGACCCGCCGCATGGGGCCACACGCATCCTGCACGCACGCAATCCGACCTCAGTGCACGAGAACGACCCGCGTCGCCACAGCGTTCTCTTTGGCATCCGAAATGCAATTGCCAATGCGCGATTCTACAGCAGCGCGTTCCGCGCGCTCCGTACCCCCTTACCATGAACCACAGTGCCGTCTTCTTCAGCCGGCTCGTCGGCCTGGCTGTGCTCGGACTCGTCACGTGCGCCTCGAACGCGGAGGCGTATCGCGTGCGTCTGGCATGGCGCCCGGTCGCGGGTGTCAGCGGCTACAAGCTCTATGCGCGCCAAAACGGGTATCCCACGCCCACGATCGTCGATCTCGGCCGACCCGTTGCCGACGCCGCCGGCATCATGCGCTACGAGCACGCCGGCCTCCTCGTCGAGAGCACCAACACGTTCTCGCTCGCGAGCTACGACGCCGCCGGCGTGGAGAGCCTGCCCTCCAACGAGCTCTCCGTCGGCTATGCCACCGCGGCCACGATCGTCGATTCCGACGGTGACGGTCTGACCGACGCCCGTGAGGACACGAACCTGAGCCTCGCGCGCGACAGTGGCGAGACCGACCGCCTGCGCTCCGACAGTGACGGCGACGGCACCAACGACGGCGCCGAGGTCGCCGCCGGGACCGATCCATTGAACCCCAACTCACGACCCGGCGCGACGCGGACACCGACACCGGTTCGGACCGCCACGCCGACGCCGACCCGGACCCCCACGCCGGTGCGCACCACGACGCGTACGGCGACCCGGACGAGCACGCCACAGCCGACCCGAACGCCGGCGCGGACTGCGACGCCGATCCGGACCTCGACCGCGACCCCGATGCGCACGACGACCCTGGCGCCCTCCGCCTCCGCGACGCCGCGCGCCAGCGCCACGCCCGCGCGCACCGCGACCGCACCGCCGGCCACGCCACCGCCCGTGCCGACCGCGACCCCGTTCGAG
>CAZWAX010000255.1:0-8720 GCA_964631985.1 uncultured Polyangiaceae bacterium
TTCTCGAGCTCGACCGTGCGGTGCCCTTCGCGCGCACACGAGAGCCCCGTCGCGAGGAGCGTCGCACGCGACGTGCCGGGTGGCATCGAGGCATGCTCGGCAAGCGCGAGCTCCGCGCACGCGGCGTAGTCCTTCTTCGAAGCGAGGAGACCGACGAGCGCCTCGAGAGCGCGCGGTCGTTCGGGAGCGTCATGCTGGGCGAGCACGGTGCGATAGCCGCGCTCCCGCGCCCAGGCTTCGACCGCCGCGCCCTCGTGCACGCGGCGGACGATGGTGGCGAGCGCGCTCCCGACGCTGTGGGCCCAGTCCACCGCGGGCCGACCATCGTCGTGGATGTACGCCGACGGGATCACCACGTCGAAGCCGACCGCCACGAGCGCGCCGGCGAGCCGACGTGCCACGAGATCCGCGAGGAGCCCGGTGCCGCGCGTCACGACGACGAGCGTACCGCGCGTGCCGGTGCCGCGGTGGTGGCGGAGACAGGTCTCCCCGACGCTCGCCAGACCGTTCACCAGTGGCGCCCGCCCGCGATACACGTCGACGGGACGGCGGCCCCGCCCGCGCACGACTCGCGCGAAGTGCGGCGGTGGCGCGAAGGCGTACAGCGAGCCCCGCGTCGCCGCGCCGTGCACGGCTCGACACGCCGCCCGATCGACGCCACCACGGAAGTGCCGCCGGCCAAAGAGCCGCGCGCCGACGGGCGCGAGGTTCTCGGCCAGACGGACCCAGGTGGGTCGCGCGATCGTCCCCCGCGCCGGTCCGTCCTCGACGTCCGGCATCCACGCCACGAGCTCGCTCGCCATGATCGCGGCACCGAGCAAGAACCACTCCGCGCGTAGACCCGCACCCTTCCGACGCGCGGCGCCGTCGGCTGACGTCAATCGTCGTCAAGCATCGACAGTGCATCCGTTCTCGCTCACCGCAGCTACCGCGCGCCACCGCTGAGCGTCGGGAGGTCTCGGCGTGGCTAGCCAGCCAGGCCGGAGCGGTAGTCGGGGTAGAGCGGTTGCCACGGGAGCGTGTCTCGGGCTCGTTGGTTGCGGGCGCGGAAAGACGGGAAGCCTTGGCGGCCGCCGGGAGTTGGGGGTGAGGCGTTGGTGGTGGTGGCGATGTGGGTGAAGAGGTCGCGCCACTGTACTGGGTGGTCGTCGGCGATGATGAGTGCGCGGCGGGACGGCCAGCGGTCGAGGGCCTGTACCGTGGCGGCGGCCATGTCGGCGATGTGGACGAGGGTCACCCAGTCGGTGCCGTCGCCGGGGAGGCGCAGCTTGCCGGCGTGTGCCCGGGCGCGCCAGTCGTCGTCGAAACCCGTGCCGGGGCCGTAGAAGAGACCGCCGCGGAGGATCAGCCAATCGAGCGCCGACCGGCGGATGGTCTCCTCCATGGCGAGCGCGGCGGCGATCGCCTGTCCCGCGAGATCGTTCGCTGGGGGCGCGAACGTGTCCTCGTCGACCCAGGCGGCCCCTGCGCCGTTCACCATGGCGATGCTCTGTTGGATCACGCGGGCGACGCCGGCGTCCTCGCACGCGCGGACCCAAATGGGCGTGCCCTCGCGACGGACGCGGTCGTTGTCGGCAAAGTCGCCTCCCGCCCGGTCGGGACGGGGAAGCGCGGTCGCGAGGTTGATCCCCACGTCGCAACCGTCGAGCCCGGTGCGCAACGATGCCGCATCGAAGACGTCCGCCGCACGGATATCGGCGCCGCACGCCGCCGCGACCGCGGCGGTTTCGGGGCGGCGCACCAAGGCACGTACGCGGTGGCCGCGCGCGACGAGGCGCGGCACCAGATGACGACCGTAGACGCCCGTCGCGCCGAGGACGGCGACCGTCAGACTCATCGCGACGCGCCGCCCGCCGTGATCGGGACGTGGCGGGGCTCGGCGCGGACGCGCGTGAGCCAGGTCTGCACGGCCGGATGGCGGCCGAGGTCGAAGCCCCCTTCGTCGGCGACGTGGGTGTAGGCGTAGAGCGCGATGTCCGCGATCGTGTAGCGGTCGGCCACGAAGAAGGGACGCGTCGCGAGGTGGCGCTCCATCACGTCGAGCGCCGCGTAGCCGAGCGGGCGCTTCTGCTCGATCGCCGCCCGCCGCTCGGGCGTGAGCTCGGTGTAATGCAGCCAGAAGCGCACGGTCGCGATGTTGGGCTCGTGGCTGTACTGCTCGAAGCACATCCACTGCAGCACCTGAGCGCGCTGCCAGCGATCGTCCGGAAAGAACGGAGTGCCCTCGCTCAGGTAGACGAGGATCGCGTTCGACTCGGCCAGGTACCTGCCCGGCTCGACCTCGAGGAGCGGAATGCGGCCGTTCGGATTCTTCGCAAGGAACGCCGGCGTGCGGGTCTCGCCCTTGGTGATGTCGAGCGTGACGAGCTCGAACGGGATGCCGAGCTGCGCGAGCAGCAGGCGAACCTTGTAGCCATTCCCAGACGGGAGGTAGTCGTAGAGACGCATCATCGTCGTGTCACCTCCTGGCATAGGCGCTGGCATGGCGCGGCACCGCATGCTCGGGGTCGAGACGGGGATCGGGAATCGGCGTACCGGCCTGGACGGCGAGCGGCACGACCCCGGCCCAGACCGGCCACGCATAATCCGCTTCGTCGTCGATCGGCGGTCCGCTCCGGATCTTGGCCGAGCCTTCGTCGATGGGCAGGCGCAGCACGAGTGTCCCGCTGATCTCGTCGTCGCTCGGCGCGCGGATGCCGGCGTACCGACCCGGCACCACGTGCTCGACCAGCGCGCGAAACGCGGCGCGCTTCTCCGCCGGATCGTCGACGACCGTCGCCGTCCCGAGCAGCACGACCGAGCGGTAGTTCATCGAATGGTGGAAGGCGGAGCGGGCGAGCACGAGCCCGTCGAGCAACGTGACCGTGACGCAGAGACCGACGCCGCCCTTCCCCGTCCGCAGCATGCGGTTGCTCGGCGAGCCGTGGAGATAGAGGTGGTCGGCGATCCGCGCGTAGGCCGTCGGCAGAACGAAGGGCTGGCCGTCGACGACGAAGCCCATGTGACAGACGAGGCCTTCGTCGAGGATACGGAGCACGGTGGGGTGGTCGTAGACGCCGCGTTGGGCACGGCGCTTCACGGTGGTGCGAGGGGTCGGGCCGGTGATGGGCACTTGTGCAACTCCTTTTGTACTGGTACACGATGTTCTACGTGCCAGTACAGTATAAGATCGCCGGTGACACCGCAAGCACGATCGCGAACAGCATCGAGGCCGGCATCCGCCACGGCCGGCTGACGGGGGGATCGACGGTACCCGCCGTACGCGCCCTGGCGTCGCAACTACGGGTGAGCCCGAGCACCGTCGCCGCGGCCTATCGCGCCCTCACGGGGCGCGGCGTCCTCCAATCGGATGGCCGACGCGGTACCCGCGTGCGGCAGCGACCGCCGCTGCCGACCCGCACCGCCATGCCGGTCCCGACGCACGTCCGCGACCTCGCTGCCGGGAGCCCGAACCCCGCCCTGCTCCCCGACCTCCGCCCGGCGCTCGCGCGCATCGACCCGACGCAACGCTCCTACGGCGAGCGCGCCAACCTGACCGACCTCCTGCGTCTCGCCGCCAAACAGCTGACCGACGACGGTATCCCCGCCGACGCGCTCGCCGTGACCGGGGGCGCCCTCGACGGCATCGAGCGCGCGCTGCAGGCCCACCTCCGCCCCGGCGACCGCATCGCGATCGAGGATCCCGGCTATCCCGGCGTGATCGACCTCGTGGCGGCGCTCGGCCTGGTGCCCGAGCCGGTCGCCATGGACGACGCCGGCGTCCTGCCCGACGCGCTCGCGCACGCGCTGCGCCTGCGTGCGGCGGCGTGCATCGTGACGCCGCGGGCACAGAACCCGACCGGCGCCGCGTTCGACGCTGCGCGCGCCGCCGAGCTTCGGCGCATCATCAAGAAGCACCCCGATCTCCTCGTGATCGAGGACGATCATGCGGGCCCGATCGCCGGGACGCCGGCGTTCAGCCTCTGCGAACGCGGCCGCGCCCGCTGGGTCGTCGTGCGGTCGGTCTCGAAGTCGCTCGGGCCCGACCTCCGGCTTGCCGTGCTCTCGGGGGACGCCACGACGATTGCCCGCATCGAAGGCCGGCAATTGATCGGCACCGGCTGGGTGAGCCACGTGCTGCAACGCCTGGTGGCGACGCTCTGGGCCGACCGTGCGACCGGCGCGCGCGTGCGTCAGGCAGCCGCCACCTATGCCGCGCGCCGCCAGGAGCTCGTCGATGCCCTCGCCCGCCACGGCGTCACCGCCCACGGGCGCTCGGGCCTGAACGTCTGGGTGCCGGTACCCGAAGAGCTGCCGGTCGTGCGGAGCCTGCTCGACGCGGGCTTCGCCGTGAACGGCGGCGAGCGCTACCGCATCGCGAGCGGCCCGGCGATCCGCATCACCATCACCACCCTCGCGGCCGACGAGGTGGCGCCGCTCGCGGCGGCGGTCGCCGCCAGCCTCTTGCCCGCGAATCGCACGCACGTGCCTTGAGCGCACGCAGCGCGGGCGACCGCACGGGGCCGAAATCCATGCATTGGCAGCTGCGCGCGGGCGTGCGAAAGAAGCCGGCCGGAGGCGCGTATGGGGACACTGGATCGGAAGGTCGGATTCGTCACCGGGGGCGGGAGCGGTATCGGGCTCGGCATCGCCACGGCGCTCGCCGCGAGTGGCGCGCGCATCGCGCTCATGGGACGCGATGGGGACAAGCTCGGGCGCGCGGCGGGGGGGTTCCCGGCGTCCGCCGAGGTGCTGACCATCGCGGGCGACGTCGGAAGCGAAGCCGACGTCGAGCGTGCGGTCGCGACGGTGGTCGAGCGCTTCGGCCGCCTCGATTACGGCGTCAACGCGGCCGGCACCGGCAGCTTCGGCGCCGTCGCCGACCAATCGTTCGAGTCGTGGACCTTCACGCTCCGCACCAACCTCGACGGGACGATGCTGGCGCTCAAGCACGAGACCGCGGCGATGCTGCAGCTCGGGAACGGCGGCGCGATCGTCAACGTCTCGTCGATCGCGGGCATCCTCACCCACCGGCTGATGAGCGCGTATTGCGTCTCGAAGGCCGGCGTCGAGATGCTCACCCGCTGCGCCGCCGACGAGCTCGGGGAGCACGGCATCCGGGTGAACGCGCTCCGCCCCGGCCTCGTGCCGACCGACCTCGCAGCCCCGCTCGCGGCCCATCCCCTGGCACGCGCCAACTACGAATCGCTCATGCCGCTCGGCCGGCTCGGCACGGTGGAGGACATCGCGCAGGCCGCGCTCTTCCTCCTGAGCGACGCCGCGTCCTGGATCACGGGGCAGGTCTTCGCGGTCGACGGAGGTCACACGCTCCGCGGCGGCCCCGACATCTCCCTGATGTTCACGTAGCCGGGCCCGGCTACATCGCGGGGGCGCGGCGGGTGACGCGCTCGACGGCCACGATCTCGTCGAGGATGGACGTCAGGCTCTGGAACATCAGCTTGGCGGCGTCGGCGACGGCCGCGATCTCGTCGGGCTCGAAGCCCGTGGCTTCCATGTCGACCCGGAAGTCGAGCCAGCGCTGACGCTGCGCCTCGCCGTACGGATCGAGATACGCGACGCCGTCGCCGGGGCGCAGGCGATACGCGAGCCGCGCCCGCTTCGCGATCTGGCGGCCGCCGTTCTTGCCGTCCTCGAGCACGTAGGCGAGGCCGAGGAGCGCCAACGGCGCGCGGACCGCGAGGCCGTCGATCAGCTCGACGAGCACGCTCGTCGAGGCCAGCGGCGTGAGACGCTGCAAGCCGACACCGAAGCACGCGAGGTCCGACGCGATCGCCGGAGTGTGGAAGTAGTGGTCGCGGACGACCGAGGCGAGCGGCGGCACCACCACGCGGAGCCGCCCGAGGTGCCATTCGAGGGCGCGGTGGACGAAGAAGAGCTGGCCGAGCCATGCGACGTAGGTGGCACGCGGCAGGAGACCCGCGGCGAGGTCCCGCGAGATGGGATGCAGCTTGAGGACCCGTTGGGGCTCCGCGGTGGCGGCGACGAGTCGGCGCATGACGCCGTCGATGATCGGACGCATGCCGGCCCTTGAGTCCAAGATGGATGCCACACGGAATCGCCCGGTCGCGGTCGCCCTCGCCTGCCCTCCCGCGCGTCGCGGAGGCTCGCGCGCCTCGGCCCGAAGACGGCAGCGCGGACGAGCACATGCCGGCGCGCGCCGACCCCGCGACGTCCGCATCGCATCGAGCGGACGCCCATGCGGAGTCCAGCGCGCGCCGCAGCGAACGTGCGGCGTCTGGTCGACTGGCATTGCTGCAGGAGCCGGCGCGCCTGCACGGGCCGAGCCAGGGGACGCGGCTCAGCCCTCGTCGTCGATACCGAGCTCGGCGAGGATGCGGGCGCGATCGCCGTCGACGACCGGCGCCGTCGCCCGCACGTGCGGGTCGTCGAACGCCGACATTTTGATCGGGCAACCGAAGAGTCGCACCGTGCCCGCCTGCGGATCCTCCACCTCGACGATCATGTTGCGCGCGGCGACCTGCGGGTCGGCGACGACGTCGGCGATCGTGTTGATGGGGCCGCACGGCAGGCCGGCGTCGCGGAGGATCGCGATCCATGCGGCGGTCGGCCGCGTGACGAGGATCGCCGACAGCTGATCCTTCAACGCCTGATGGTTCGCGACCCGCAGCCGCACGTTGGCGAAGCGGGCATCGTCCGCGAGGTCCGGCCGCTCGAGCGTCGCGCAGAGCCGGCGATACCCGGCATCGTCGGCGCTCGCGATGATCATGTGGCCGTCCTGCGTCGGGAACGCGTCGAAGGGGGCGGCCGTCGGGTGGCGGGCGCCGATCGGGCCGAGCGTCTCGCCCGCGAAGTGGCGCGCGATCGCGTTCTCGCTGATCGCCACCTGGCAATCCAGCATGGCGACGTCGACCTTCATGCCCTCGCCGGTGTTGGCCCGGTGCACGAGCGCGGCGTTGATGCCGATCGTCGTGTAGAGCGCGGCGGCGATGTCGCCGATCGAGACGCCGACCCGCGTCGGCGGATTGCCCGGGTGGCCGGTGAGGCTCATGACGCCGCCCATCGCTTGCGCCACCAGATCGTAGGCCGCGTAGCCCGCATAGGGCCCCGAGTGCCCGAAGCCCGACGTCGCCGCATAGATCAGGCGGGGATAGCGCGCGCGCAGCACGTCCCATCCGAGCCCGAGCTTCTCCATCACGCCCGGGCGATAGTTCTCGACCAGGACGTCGGCGCGCGCGAGGAGGCGGTGGAAGATCGCGACGTCGTCGGGACGCTTCAGGTCGAGCGCGATCCCTTCCTTGCCGCGGTTCACCGACAAGGCGTAGCCCGAGACGCCGTTCAGCATCGGGCCGAGCTGGCGCGCGAGGTCGCCGTCAGGGTGCTCGATCTTGATGACCCGCGCGCCCAGGTCGGCGAGCGTGAGCGTGCAGAACGGACCCGCGAGCACGCGGGTGAGATCGAGGACGGTGATGCCCGAGAGCGGTCCCTTCAGCACTCTATCGACCGCTCCCGCTCGAACGAGCCGGCGATCACTTGGGGCTCGGCGACGGAACCGGCTCGTCCACGAGGGCCCCCTTCTCGAACCGCAGGCGCGTGCTCCCGGGCACGCTCGGACAGCACGGGGCATCCTGCGGTCCATGGGTCTTGTACGGGAACTCGACGGTCGTCCCCGCGACCCGACAGCTCTCGACGGTGCGAAGGGTCTTGCCGCCGATGGCCTTCGGCATGCTGGCGCCGTAGCCCTGCGGGGTCGAGGTCATCACGGTCACGTACTGCGTCCAGTCGTTGCCCCCGCCGACGGCCTCGATGGTGTAGACGATGACGACGTCGGCGTGCCCGTCGCCGTTCAGATCCCCCTCGCAGCTCTTGCGGGTCTCGCGCGGCGCCTTCCCGTGCGCGCGTTGCGCATGGGACGCGATCCACGCGTTGGCGAACCCCTGCCAGCTCGTCGAGAACTGGGCACTCGCCGGGCCGGCACCAGCGAGCAGGACCATCGCCGCTCCGATGGCCACGACCGTCACGCATCGCATGGCGGCGGTTCTGGCACGTCCGTCGGCGAGTCTTCAACCGGGGGGCGAGCGTGATAGGGCTCACCGGCAAAAAAGGAGAGCGCCATGGCGATCGATTTCACGTTGAGCCCCGAGGTCGAGCAGATCCGCGCCCGCGTCCACGACTTCATCCAGAACGTCGTCCGCCCAACCGAAGCGAAGATCGGCGACCCCGACAAGATCGAGCGCAGCGACTACGTCAAGCTGCTCCTGCAGATGCGCGCCGAGGCCAAGGCCGCCGGCCTCTGGCTGCCGCACATGCCGAAAGAATGGGGCGGCATGGGGCTCGGCCACGTCGAGCTCGCGATGGTGCAGGCCGAAGCCGCCAAGGCCTACTACGGCCCGTGGGTGCTGAACTGCCAGGCCCCGGACGAAGGCAACATGCACACGCTGCTGCACTGGGCGACCGATGCGCAGAAGGAGAAGTACCTGCGCCCGCTCTGTGAGGGCCACGTCATGAGCTGCTTCGCCATGACCGAGCCCGAGGTCGCCGGCTCCGACCCCACGCTGATCCAGACCAAGGCCGTACGAGACGGCGACGACTGGGTCGTGAACGGCCACAAGTGGTTCATCTCGAACGCACGGCGCGCCGCCTTCGCCATCCTGATCGCGCGCACCGAGGACGACCCGGAGCGCCCGCAGGCCGCGAACACCGGTTTCATCGTCGACTTGCCCTCGCCCGGCTGGACGCGTGTCCGGGAGGTCGAGACCATG
>CAZWAX010000256.1:0-8636 GCA_964631985.1 uncultured Polyangiaceae bacterium
GAAGGCGTCGAGCCCGCCCGCCGTCGGCTCGGCGGGACCGGGCGCCGGCGCTCCCGCGCGGCGCAGCTCGCGGGCGATCCCGGGCACACGCGCGATCATCAGCTGCCGCTTCAGCGCACGCCACGTCCCGCTCCGACGCCAGGGCTCGTCGAGCCCGCGCCGGCGCTCCACCCGAAATCCGCGCTCGGGTGCGTTCGCGTCGAGTCGATCGCGCCGGAGAGCGAGGGCGTCGTTCACACCGGCGTGGACGATGAGCGCGTCGGGCGCGAGACCCACGCCGTCGCGCCGGAGGCGCTCGAGATCGCAGAGCACGTCATACCCGTCGAGGCCGAGATTCACGACCTCGACGCGCGGCCCACCGCCGCGGCGCGCGCGCGCGCCGAGCTGGACGCGGAGCGCCGCGTCCACCGTGTCCGCGTCGTCCACCAGGAACCCGTGCACCGTCGAGCCGCCGAGCAGCACGACGCGATAGGTGCCGGGCGGCTTCGGGACCGCCACCTCCGGGCCGCGATACCCGCGACCGTTCACGTGCGCCGTCGTGCCGTTGGCGTAGCGGATCGCGGAGCCCGGGCGGGCGCGATAGCAGCTCGCACCGAGCGGCTCGAGCGCGGCCGCGTCCGGATCCCACGCGTGCAGCAGGCCGGCGAGGCGGGCGTCGCTCCGCGCCGCGAGGCGGAGCCCGCCTTCGGCCACCGCGAGACCAACCGCCACGCCAACGACCGCGAGCACGAGCCGCGTCAAGCTACGCGCACGAGCAACGGCGCGGTGAGCTCGGTCAGGGGGACACGCTGCCGGCCGTGGGCGTCGAAGTTCGCGGGGGCGAGCCACTGCGCGAAGGCGCGCTCGAGCGCCGGCCAGTCACGATCGGTCGCGGCGAACCACGCGGTGTCGCGGTTCCGGCCCTTGATGACGACCGCCTGGCGGAACACGCCCTCGAACGACAGGCCGAGCCGAAGCGCGGCAGCGCGTGACGGGGCGTTCAGGGCGTCGCATTTCCACTCGTAACGCCGGTAGCCGAGCGCGAACGCGTTCCGCATCAGGAGATACATGGCCTCGGTCGCCGCCGGCGTGCGCTGCAGCAACGACGAGAAGCGCAGATGCCCGACCTCGATCGAGCCCGCCGCCGGATCGATGCGGAGATAGCTCGCGAGCCCGACCGCGCGCCCCGTTTCCGGGTCGACGATCGCGAAGAAGAGCGGATCGTCGCCGAGGCACTGCCGCTCCATCCACTGACGATAGGTGGCGAGGTCGGGGAACGGGCCGTACGGCAGGTAGGTCCAGTGCCGGGCATCGGCGTCGAGCCCATTGGCGGCGAAGAGCGCGTCGGCATGCCGCGCCGGAACGACGGGTTCGAGGCGGCAGAAGCGTCCGGCGCGCGGCGGGAGCGGCGGCCGCCGCCACTCCGGAACGGCGAACCCGACCGGCTGACCGAGGTCGTTCTGCTGGGGCGTGCCCGACATGCTCTGCTCGGGGCGGGCCGTATCATGCGCTCCCGCCCTTGCCGAGCGCCCGGGCCCCGCGCTATCAGCCGGCCGCATATGACCCCGATCGTGCCTTGGTCCCTCCGTGGGATGCGCCGCGCCGGCGCCTCCCTTCTGGTGCTCGCAGCCCTCGCGAGCTGCACGTCGTCGCTCCCGGGCGACCTCAAGGTGAGTGACATCACCACGGGTCGCGCGGTCGGTGCCGACGGCAAGATCCTCGCCGACGCGCAGACCACGATGTTCTGGACGACCGACACCTTCTACGTGGCGGTCACGACCGAGGGCGCGGCCGATAAGGTCACCATGCAGGCCCGCTGGAAGGGCCCCGACGGATCGGTCGCCGCCGAATCGAGCCAGACGATCTCCCCCACGGGCACGACCGTGACGATGTTCGAAGCGGCACCGACGAAGGAGAAGGACGGCCGCTGGCCGGCGGGCGACTACACGCTCGAGATCCTCGTCAACGACAGCACGCAGGGCACGCGGCAGCTCAACACGCGCTGAAACCCGGCGGCGGGTTGCACGGGGCTGCTGGCAGCTTCTACACGACGCGCGTTCGCACGCGCGCACGCACGCGCGCGGCGTTGGCACGGGCCTCGCACGGCCCGGCATGACCACTCGAATCGGCTACGCCTTGTCGAGCGAGGAGCACGGCCCACGCGCGCTCGTCGACCTCGCCGTTCGCGCGGAGCGCGCCGGCTTCTCCTTTGCCGCGATCTCCGACCACTTCCACCCTTGGACCGGAACGCAGGGCCAGAGTCCCTTCGTCTGGAGCGTCATCGGGGCGATCGCGCACGCGACGGATCGCCTGTTTCTCGGCACGACCGTCACCTGCCCGCTCATCCGGATGCACCCGGCCATCGTCGCACACGCCGCCGCGACCGCCGCCGCGCTCATGCCGGAGCGGTTCTTCCTCGGCCTCGGGAGCGGCGAGAACCTGAACGAGCACGTGACCGGCGAATGGTGGCCGACCCCCGGCCGTCGTCTCGAGATGCTGGAGGAAGCCGTGCAGGTGATCCGCGAGCTCTGGAAGGGTGAGGTGACCAACCACCGCGGCACCTTCTACACCGTCGATCAGGCCCGCCTGTACACATTGCCCGAGACGCTGCCGCCGCTGTACGTGGCCGCGAGCGCGCCCCTCGCGGCCGACCTTGCCGGGCGGGCGAGCGACGGGCTGATCTCGACCTCGCCCGATGCCGACGTCATCCAGAAGTTCACTGCCGCCGGCGGGCGGGGGAAGCCGCGCTACGGCGGCCTGACGGTCTGCTGGGCCCCGACCGATGCCGAAGCGCGCGCAACCGCGCACCGCTATTGGCCGCAGACCGTGCTTTCGGGCGGGCTCACGTGGGAGATCAAGACCCCGGCGCTCTTCGAGGCCGCCTGCAAGCAGGTGCGCGAGGAGGACATCGCGCGCGAGGTGCTCTGCAGCGCCGATCCCGAAGAGCACCGAGCCCGCATCGACGAATACGTCGCCGCCGGCTTCGATCACGTCTACGTGCACCAGATCGGCCCCGACCAGGAAGGGTTCGTCGATCTCTACGAGCGCGACATCCTTCCCCGCTACCACTAGGCCAGGGCGCAAAAAAAAGGGGGCGACCCGTGCTCGAGTCGCCCCCTCATCGGCAGTGGCGGGGCGCTTTGCGCCGAACCTGATCAGCGCTCGTCGCGCTGATCTTGCTGCCGATCCTGTTGCTTCCGATTCTTCGTCTGGTCCGCCGGGTTGTCGTTCCGAGGCTGCTGCTTCTGCTGCCCCTGACCACCTTGCCCAGCCTGACCGCGTTTTTGATCTGCCATGACTCTCCTCCTTCTCGGCCGCCGCCGTATCGGCAGTGGCGATGGGAACCAGTAGCGCATGCCGTGCCAGTGGCCGGGGACGCGATCCACGGGCGAATCGCCGGGAATGTCGTGGTAACCGCGTGCGCCACTCTACAAACTACCGCGCCCGAGGTGCGGACTCGGACGGTGCGACCTCGGCAGATTCGCACCTTGGGCGCACGCTTGGCCCGCGTCGCCTGGCATGGAACCTGCGGCGCTCGTGGAATGCGTCTCTTTCCCTCGTCCGTGAAGAATCGCCGCCGGTTGTTCGTGGCCGTCCTCGTCGTGCTCGCCGTCGTCTATGCCGTGTCGTTCACGCTGGACGAGCCGATTCGCCGCCGGCTCGAGGCCCAGATGAACGCGAACCTCGTCGGCTACACCGCGCGCATTCGCGCCGTTCGCTTTCACCCGTTCGGGTTCGCGATCACGCTGAAGGACACGACGATCGTACAGGACAAGCATCCGAAGCCGGCGGTCGCCGACCTCCCGCGCCTCGACGCGAGCGTGCAGTGGCGCGCGCTCCTCGCCTTGCAGTTGGTGGCCGACGTCCGCTTCGACCGGCCGAGGATCCATGTCGACCGGACGCACGTCGTCGCCGAGGCGAAGGACAAGGTCGCGGTCGAGGATCGCGGCTGGCAGGAGGCGCTCGAAGCCGTCTACCCGCTCGAGATCAACGAGCTCGTGATCCGGCGTGGTGAAATCACCTACGTCGACGACGAGAAGTCGCGGCCGCTGCGCATCGACGAAATCGACTTCCGCGCCAACAACATCCGGAACATCCGCTCCACGGGTCACACCTATCCGTCCGACGTGCAGATGACGGCGCGGATCTTCGAGTCCGGTCGCCTGAAGCTCGACGGCAACGCCGATTTCATGGCCACGCCGCATGCAGGTGTGAAAGGCGCGCTCACGCTCACCGACGCCCGCCTCGATCCGTTCAAGCCGGTCCTCGAGCGCTACAACCTGAGCATCGCCAAGGGCCAGCTCTCGCTTGCGAGCAACGTCGAGTACAGCGCCAAGGTGAAGACGGCCGACGTGCGCGAGCTCACGCTCCGCAACCTCGACGCCGCCTACGTCAACCGGCCGGCGCGCGCGGCTGCCGCGGCCGAGCTGCGGGCCAAGACCGCCGAGGCCGCCGCCGAGGTCGCCAACGATCCCGGGATCCTCCTGCTGGTGCGGAAGATGCGCGCGGAGGGGCGCGTGCGCTTCGTCAACGAGGCGGCCGACCCCGACTACACGCTCGAGCTCGACCAAGGGACCCTCCAGGTCGCGAACCTCAGCAACCACGAGAAGCGTCCGCCGACCACCGGCGAGCTGACCGGCCGATTCATGGGCTCGGGCCCGACCAAGGCGAGCTTCACGTTCCGCCCCGAGACCGCCGGCCCGAACTTCGCGGTCGCGGTGCAGATCGACGACACCGACCTCGTGCGAATGAACGACCTGTTCCGGGCCTATGGCGACTTCGACGTCGCCGCGGGCAGGTTCAGCCTCTACACGGAGCTGAACATCCACGATCAGCGCATCGACGGGTACCTGAAGCCGCTCTTCGCCGACATGAAGGTGTACGACCGTCGGCAGGACAAGCACGACAACGTCTTCCACCAGCTGTACGAGGGGATCGTCGGGGGCGTCGCCAAGCTGCTCGAGAACCCCACCGACCGCGAGGAGGTGGCGACCAAGGCGACGATCTCGGGACCGGTCGACAATCCCAACCTGAGCACGCTGCAGGTGGTGCTGCGACTCATCCAGAACGCATTCTTCCGCGCCATCCTCCCCGGATTCGAGGAGCAGGCGCGGGCGAACGCGTAGAGGCGCTACGCCGCGTGCGGCGTCCGCGGTCGATACGGGGCGGCCGTCAGCAGCGTTCCGTGCGAGCGACAGCTGAAGCACAGGGTCTGCAGCCGTTGGTGCCGGCCGACACGATAGAATCGCCCCGGTCCCCCGCAGATCGGACAGACGTGATCCCCGACCCGCATGCCCATCCGACGTCTCGATACGATCGCCATCGCTCACTCCTTCGTTGCCCCGCAGGGGCACGCCGGACGAAGCGAGCGTCGTGCCAGCGCGCAGGCGCGCGCCGCCCCCGGATTTCCGACTTCTCCTGAGGCCGGGTGCGCCGGCGGCGCGCACTTTTCGGCTGGCAACTTCTACATTGGCCCGTGGCCCGCGTTCGACGAACGAGCTCGGACGCCCATCGTGCGTTGGCACGCATCTCGCTGCGACTGCGCATCGTGTTCTCGACCACTCAAGGAGGCCAACCAATGCGTCAGCTCACCTCTCGAACCTGGCGAACCATGGCGGCGACCGTCCTCGCGACGTCCGCCTTCACGCTCGCTGCCTGCCACCATCACCATCACCGCCACAGCGGCCCGGTGGAACACGCCGGACACCACGTCGACCACGCCGCCGACAAAGCCGGCGACGCGATCGAGGGAACCGGTCGCGCCATCAATCGCGCCCTGCCGGGCGACTGAGTCGTCCGCGCTTGCATCCGACACTCGAGCGTATCAGCCGCTCGTCATCGCCCGCCCGAGCGGAAGGCTCGGCCTAGGTGGCGCGCGCTTGGCCGACCGCGCGCGGCCGGGGATGGAGCGGCGCGCAGGCAAATGGCGAGCGCACGAGGCCATGCGCATGGAGATCCTTGAGCGGGACGGGCCCGCGAGACGCTGAGCCGGCGAGCCGCCCCCATCCCCGTCTGCGCGCCGCCCAGCAAGGCCTCGAAGCGCTCGTAGTTTACGCTTCGGCCGCCGAGCGAATGTTGCTGATCTTCTCGCCGATCGCCTCCCGAATCTCGGAGCCGGGCTTCGGCGCGAACAGCACGGCCAGACCGGCACCCAGCACGATGCCCGCCGCGAAGATTCCGAAGGATCCCATCATGTCGTCGGCCGGCTTCCCGCCGAGCGCGCGCAGCACCTGGTCACGGGTCGGCATGGCATCGCGCGCCACGTCCTTGGCCCCCGAGAACGCGTCGACGAGATCCTTCAACGAGAGATTCGAAAGATTCTGCATGGTCGTCACTCCTTCTTTCATTGCGGGTTGGCCGGCGTCGCCGGCGTCAGAAACTCGTCGCGCACGCGTTCCGCGAGCATCAGGATCGCGAGGCGCCCGCCCATGCCGAACACCATCCGGCTGAGGGCGATCGGAACACCGCCGCCGAGCACGTACCCGAGGCTCGACGCGGCCGCGAGCGTCACGTACGGACGGCGCTCCAACTGCTCGCGCACGACACGGTCGAGATCACTCAGGGCCTCCTCGACCTCGGAGGTCAGGCCGCGCACTTCCTGACGGACGCGCTGCCCCTTGGAATGGAGACGCTCGATCCGACTACCGTCGCGCATGGTGGCTGGCATGGCTCACCTCACGCGAGCCGGCGCAGGACGCGCCCGGCCAGGTAACCCGCCGCCACGGCGGAGAGCAGCGCCAGGATCGGCCGCTCCTTCACGAATCCCCGCACCTGCTCGTCGATGCGCTCGATTTGCGCCCGCATCTCGCCCGCAGTGTCGGTGTCTGCAAGCGGCTCGGTGGCCGCCATTCTGTTCGTCGCCATTCTGCCGATCTCCTTTCGTTCCAGGCTCAGCGTCGCACCGCGAGCAGCACGCCGACGGCGAATCCGCCGGCGAGCCACAGCGATGGGCGCTCGAGGATCTGGCCTGCGAGCGAGACTTCGTTCTTCACGACGGCCGTCAGCTCCTCCACGGCGTCACGAAGCTCCGCTTCATTGCGTTCGATCGATTGTCGAAGCGCTTCCTTCTCGTCGACGGGAGGTGCGCTCTCGGAAAGAGCCTCGGCTTCCAGATCGTTCACGTCGTCTTCCTCCCCGTCATGGACGTTGCGACGGCTCCGAGCACGAGCCCCGCGAGCACGTGGACACCCGCGACGAGCGCGAGGCTCGTCGCCAGCGGCATGCGCTCGGCGAGCACGACGACGAGCGCCGCCGCCAGCCCCGCCCAGCCGAAGATCGTCACCAATCCCGCCGCGAGCATGAGCCCCGACCGGAGCAGCAGGCGCCCGAGCCCTTCCTCGAGCTCCAGTCGCATGAGCTCGAGCCGTTCGATCGCGATGCGCTGCGCCGCTTCGATGGCGCGCTCGACCGCCGAGATCGCGCTCGGCTCGCTCGGAGCCGGTCGGCTCTCGGGCTCGTGAAGCTCCGTCGTGAGCGCTCGGTTCGCCATCGCGGAGCGAATCAGCAAGCGTCATGCCCGCGACACCCCGCGAGCGCGCCTTTTTTCTCGCGATCTTTCGCGGCGAGCGCGCGCGCGACCGCAGACGACCACCTGCAAATGTTACAGCGCGTGTAGCGCTGACAGGGCGCGCCATCGGAGCGGCGCGAGATTTTTCAGCGTGGTCGCGCTGGCACGGATCGTGCCCTTCTCGCAGCCGTGGACGCGATGACACGCAGACCGCCGACGGGGAAGGAGCCCGCGGCCACGACGACCGAAATGCCGAGCCTCGGCGAGGCGCTCTTCGGGCCGTTCTGGGACGCCTGGTTGGCGGCGCGTACGCGATTCACGCTCCTCGCCCGTCTCGGTACCGATGCGGCGGAGGTCGGCGTCGAAGCGTTTCGTGGCAACGTGATCCTCGCGGGCGACGTCGGACGCTCGGAGACGCGCGACGAGGCCGAGCGCATCGTGCGGACGTCCGCGGGCGTGCACGGTGTCTCGAACCGTATCCGCGTCCGCGGCGCCCATTGTCTCCGACCCGGCACGACCGACGCCGAGATCCGCACCACGGTGAACGCGGAGCTGCGGAATGCCCGCACGCTCCGCGGCAGCATCGTCACGGTGGAGAGCGTCTACGACGGCGTCGTGCGGCTCGCAGGAGCCGCGCGCAACGCGCACGCGAGCACGACCGCGTTCGACCTCGCGGTCGCCGTACCCGGCGTCCGTCGCGTCATCGACGACGTCGTCCTGCAGGCCGAGTACGCTGACGACGCCGCGGCGTGAGGCGAACTCCGCACGAGCAGCGTGCAGCCACAGCGAGTGGGGGATCCACGCTCCTCGTTGTGAGCTAGCCTCGATGGTTGCTCAAAAAGGTCGAGATGCGAGCAACGAAGCAGATCGGCCTTTTTCAGCAACCATGCTAGGGCGCTGCCGCGCTGCAGTCTTTGCGGCAGTTCATGAGGCGCGTGTTGCATTCCCCGCCGCGCTTCGACTCGCGGACGTGGCATTCGTCGTACGCCGTCGCGCACTGCTGAAGACACGGGGTAGAGCCCGCCGGCTCGCAGGCGACGAAGAAACAGCCGAGGGTGCCGAAGAAACCGCGCTTCTCGGGGGCCGGTCGGGCCGCCGCGGTCGCTGCGGCTGGGGCCGCGACGGGCGCGGCCGCTGCTTCGCTCCGGGC
>CAZWAX010000257.1:0-8629 GCA_964631985.1 uncultured Polyangiaceae bacterium
GGAGCCAGGGAAACTGGGCGAGGCTATGCAGGTGCTGCGCGTCGGCGAGCAAGTTTCCCCAGCTGGCATCGGGCTCCTGAATGCCGAGCCCGAGCAGCGAGAGCGCGCTCTCGCCGAGTATGAAGCCGGGGATGCTGAGGGTGGCGGCGACGATCGTGTACCCGAAGGTCGCAGGAATGACGTGCCGGACGATGATTCTCGTCCGCCCCGCGCCGAGGGCACGCGCGCTCTGCACGTAGTCGAGCTCCCGGATCGAGCACACCATACCGCGAATGATGCGCGCGAAGCCGGCCCAGCGGATGAAGCTCATGATGACGACGATCATCACGAAGGTCTGCGCCGAGCTGAGTGATGGTGGGATCACCGCCGCCAATGCCAGCAGAAAATAGAACGAGGGCAGCGACATGAGGATCTCGGTGCCGCGCATCACGAAGTTGTCGAGCCGCCCACCGACGTAGCCGGCGACCGCTCCGACCGTGAGCCCGATCGCGAAGCTGATCGCGACGCCGAGGAGACCGACCGTCAAGCTGATCCTGCTGCCGTAGACGATGCGCGAGAACAGGTCCCGCCCGAGCCCGTCCGTGCCGAGCAGGAAGACCCGCGCGGCCGGATCCCGGGTCGTGAGCATGCTGCCGCGGGCGAACCAGGCGAGCGGCACCTTCTCCTCGGTCAGCGAGTACCGTCGCCCGGTGCCGGGTGCCAGCACGTACGGATGGGTGAACAGCAGTCCCTCGCTCGCCCAGAGACCCGGAGGGTTCACGCGCAACGGCGACGGCGGGCAATTCGGAAATCCGCGATTCTGCTCCGCGTAGTCGTACGGAGCGAAGAAGGGCGCAAAGAGCGCGCCCATATAGAACACCGCCAGCACGACGACGCTCATCCGCACGGGCCAGCTCATCGGGGTTCGCCGCCGCGCCACGTCAGCGCACCGTCTCGAGACGCGAGAAATCGATGCGGGGATCGACCAACGTGAGGGCGACGTCGGCGAGCAGGTTGCCGAGAAGCAGCAGGATCGAGCCCATGAGGACGGAGCCCATCACCAGATAGAGATCGAGCGACCGGACGGCATCGAGCATGAGCGTTCCGAGCCCTTGCAGATTCATGACGGCTTCGACGAGCGCGGCCCCGCCGAGCAACGTCCCGAGCTCGTACCCGGCGAGCGTCACGAACGGATTCAGCGCGTTCCGCAGGATGTGCTTCGAGACCACGAGCCACTCGGGAACGCCCTTGGCCCGCGCCGTCCGGACGTAGTCGGCGCTCTGGATCTCCAGGAGCTGGCTCCGCATGAGTCGCATCAAGCTCGCCATCCCGCCGGTGCCGAGCACGATCACCGGCAGCACGAGGTGCACGATGCGGTCGCCGATCTTCTCGAGCGGCGAGAGGATGGGGTAGTCGAGCGACGTCGTGCCGCCGACCGGGAACCACCCCGTCTCGAGCGCCAGATACATCAGCAGAAAGGCGAGAAAGAAGCTCGGGACGGACATGCCGAAAAACGCGACGAACGAGAGGGCGCGGTCGAGCAAGGTCCCGCGCCGGAGTGCCACGATGATGCCGATCGGGATCGCGAGCGCCCAGGTGAAGACCATGCTCGCGACGGCCAGGATCACGGTGTTGAGCGCGCGGCTCCCGATGAGCTCCAGCACGCCGACTCGATACGCGATCGACATTCCGAGGTCGAGATGCAGGACCTGCCAGAGCCACCGACCGTAGCGTACCGGCAAGGGTTGGCCGTACCCGAACTCCGCCTTCATCTCGCGCACCATCTCGGGGGAGATGCTCGGGTTCATGCTGAGGGTGTCGAAGAAGTCCCCGGGCGCCAGGTCGACCACCACGAACGAGAGAAACGTGATCCCGATCAGGAGCGGGACCATCTGAGCCATGCGACGGGCGATGAACCGCAGCATCACTCAGGGCCGAATGGCGATGCGCTCGGGCTGATGGATCCCCCACACCGTCGGGACGAAGCCGACCAGGTACGTCTTCGCCGCGACGAAGCGCTCGGCCCGCACGAGCTGAATCATCGGCAGCTCGCGGTGGAGAATCTCTTGGATCCTCCAGTAGTGCGCCTGGCGCGTCTTCTGGTCGAGCTCACGGGCACCGGCGTCGATCTCGCGGTCGATCTCCGCTTCCCACGGCGTCGCCGGCGTCTTCTGGTTGGGATGCCAGAGGTGCAGATTCCCCGACGAACGGAGGAGGTTCGACCCGTTGTGCGGCTCGACCCCGCCGGTGAACCCCATCACCATGGCGTCCCATTCGAAGTTGGACGAGAGCTTCTCGACGAGCGTCGCGAAATCCAAGGGACGGTAGTTCACCTTGAGGCCGAGCTTCGTCCAGTCCTCCTTGAGGATCGAGCACAGTCGCTCACGCACTTGGTTGCCGGCATTCGTCGAGAGCTCGAATTCGAGCACGCGGCCTTTGGCATCCTCGCGAAACCCGTCGCCGTCGCGATCGCGATACTCCCCCTCGTCGAGCAAGCGACGCGCCATGTCCAAGTCGTACCCGTAGGGCTTCAGGTGCGGGTTGTAGAAGAGCGCGTTCTCGGGCGAAATCGACGACACCGCCGCGTCGCCGTACCCGAAGTACGTGTTCTGGATCATGCTCTTCGTGTCGGCGCTGTGGGCAATCGCCTGCACGAACTTCGGATCGGTGAACCAGTCGAGGCGTGGATCGCGTTGTCCGTCCTTCTCGTAGTGGGCGGGGTTGCGATTGAAGCTCACGAACAACATGCCGGTGTCGAGCCCAATCTTGTCGAGCGTGATCTCGAGCTCGTCCTTGCGCTTGCCGAGATCGTCGATCTCCTCCGGACGCGGCGTGTATACGTGCAGTTGGCGATCGAGAAACTTGAGATACATCGTGTTCTGATCGGGCACGATCAGGCTGGTACGCTCGGCGAGGCGGGGCAAGACGCCGCCGTTCTCGTCTTTCATCCAGTAGGTGGGGTTGCGGGTGTATTGCAGGAGCTGCGCCGGCACGTAACGCGCGAGGCGATAGGGGCCGGTTCCAATGATCTTCTCGGGGGGCGTGTCGATGCCCCATTGTTGCGTGAAGGTTCCGTCCGCCAGGGCCGCGCCCAGGACGTGCTTCGGCAGAATGGCGAAGCCGATGCTGTTGAGGAGCGGCGCGAACGGCTCCGCGAGGATCAGCTTCACAGTGTGGGAATCGACGACCTCCGCCTTGATCGGCTGGCCGCCCACCGTGAGCACGTGCTTGGAGCTGTTTGGCACCTTCGGATCGAAGATGGCCTGGACGGTGAACGCCACGTCCTCGGCCGTGAACGGTGTGCCGTCGTGCCAGGTGACGTTCTTCCGGAGATGAAACGTCCATGTGGTCCCTGCCTCATCGTGCTCCCATGAGGACGCAAGCACCCCTTCCGGAAGGGTCGTTTTCGGGTTCAGCCGAACGAGCCCTTCGAACAGCTCGTCGATCGCCTCCGACGACGCGGCGTCGACCGAGATCAGCGGATTGAACGTCTTGGGATCGCTGATCACCGCCGTGACCATCCGGTCACCCTTGCGCAGGCGATCCTCGCCGCCCTGGCGACAGCCGACGGTGAGACCGACCGCTACGATGGCGCACAGGGCGAACACGGACCGCACGGACCTCTTCGTCATCCCCCACCTCCGGCCTGATACTGCTCGATCACGAGCTCCTCGAGTCCTTCGCGCGGCGCGAAACTGAACAGCGTGTCGGCGATCTCGGTATTGAGCGACGGTGAGGAGTAGCGCACTCGCACCATTCGGTCCCCCGGCTCCGCACGCATGTCGATGGCGTGCGGAAAGCGCAAGGAGCCGATCGTGGCGTAGCCGCCGAAGGCGACGCGGAGCGTGAGGCCATCGCCGAGCGGAGTGGCGCTGGCGACGGGAGCCAGCGTCGCCGGATCGAACCACACGAGCGCACGCCCCTCCGCGACCGGGAGCACGAGCTTGAAGGCACCCGCCTCCTCGTCACGCACCACTGTCGCCGGTCCCGTGGCTTCTCGCACCGGCGGTGTGCCGAGAAGAATCGCGGTGACGTCGGCCACGTCGACCGGCACCTGGGCATACGCTCCCACGCTCGCCGCCGTCGCCGGCCCACGATAGATCTTTCCCTCGCGGCGCGCGTACACGACGAGCTCGCGCGCATCGCTCGCAATCACCGCGAGCGCCCCGAACGGCGACAACACCTCCAGTCGGAAGTGATCCGGGCGCCGCACCAGGACGGCATGTCGCGCGCCGAGGTTTTCTTCGGCATTTTCGTAGGCGACCTGCGCGAACCCACGGATCGAGCGAATCGCGGCGCGCCGTTCGTCGAGCGCGCCGAGCAACTTCGCCGCCGACGGGACACTCGCGGGCAACTGCGGGCGCAGCTTCGCCGGCTGGCACGCCGTCGCGAGCAGACCCGCGGCCACGACCATCGCGAAGCGCGCGGGGCCGCTAGAGCTCCGTCGCACCCGCGCGCGTCCCGGCCCCGAGGGCTCGGAGTTTGCCTTTCAGGCGATCGATTTGCTCCGCCTCTTTCGCCTTACCGAGGGCCTCTTGGTAGACGCGGATGGCGTCCCGGGTCTTGCCGGTCTTCTCGTAGGCGTCTCCCAGGTGCTCGGTGACCGTGGGGTCGTCTCCGGCGTGCTCGATGGCGCGCTCCAGTTGCTCGACGGCGCGCGGATAGTCGCCGCGCATGTAGTACACCCAGCCGAGCGAATCGATGTAGAAACCGTCCTCGGGCTCGATTGCGAGGGCACGCCGGATCAGCTTCTCGGCTTCGTCCAAGCGCTGCCCGAGCTCGGCATACGTATAGCCGAGGTAGTTCAAGGCCGCCGCGTTCTGGGGATTGATGGCGATCGCCCGCTCCATCATCTCGATGGCTTTCGGCTTGTTCTTTGCCTCGTCGTACGTAGCGCCGAGCGAGAAGACGTGCTGGTCGTTGTCGGGCTCGATGCTGACGGCCTGCTCGAGCACCGCGATCGCCTGCGGGTACTGTTTTTCCTCGCGGTGCAGAGCAGCCAGATACGCCAACAGCTCGGCGTTCTTTCCTTTCGCTTCGAGCGCCTGCTGCAGCTCGGCGATCGCCGCGGGCGTCTTCTCCTGTCGCTGATAGACGGCCGCGAGCTGTATCCGGGCGTCGACGTAGTATTCGGAGTCGGGCACGATGCGCTGCAGCTGATCGATCGCTTTGGCCCACTCCTGCGTCTGCGCGTACACCGCGCCGAGATAGTACCGGACACGTTGATTGTCGGGTTCGGCGGCGAGCACGATGTTGAGCTCGGTCGCTGCGCGGTCGTACTCGGCCTTCTCGAAATAGATGAGCGCGATCTTGATGCGCGTCTCTTCCGGGTCGTTCTCGATCTTCTCGAGCGCGTGGTACTGCAGGAGCGCTTCGTCGAGCTTCCTCTGCCCGATGTAGAGTCCGCCGAGCCGCTTCCGCACGAGGGCGCTGCCGGGATTCTGCGCCAGGATCTGTTGGTAGAGCTCGATTGCGCGCGGATAGTCCTTGCGCAGCTCGTAGAGCGTCGCCAGGTCCATCAGGATGAGCTCCGACTGGGGATTTCGCGCCAGGGCTTCTCGGAAATAGTGCTCGGCTCGATCGAGGTGTCCCGCCGACGTGTGCACCCGGCCGAGGTAGTAGTAGCCCAGCACCGAGCGCGGATTCAGCTCGATCAGCTTGGTGAGGGTCGCGACCGCCTGGTCGTGTTTGCCTTCCTTGCCGTAGAGCGCGCCCAGGTAGAGGTAGGCCTCTTGATTGCCCGGTTCGAGCTCGATCACTCGACGGTACTGTGCCACCGACTCGTTCTGGCGATTGAGAGCGGACAGGATGCCGGCGAGGAGGAGCCGCGCCTCGGTGTTGTCGGGCTCCACCTCGACCACTTTCTCGCAGTGCTCCAAGGCCTCGGCGAGCATCCCCTTCCGCACCATCAGCATCGCGAGGCGTTGGCGAAGCAGCGGGCTCTCGGGATCGTGAGCGACGGCCGCGCGAAAGGCCTTCAGCCCGACGTCATAGTTGCCTTCGTTGAGGGCGACCTCACCGACGAGGAACTCGCCCATGGCCGCGACCTTGGGATCCGCCGCGAGCTCGTGGCCCGGCAGTAGGCTCCCCTGCGGATTCCATTCGACGCCGGCGGGCGGCGTGCGCCGGACAGGTCCGCATCCGGCAGCGAGCACGAGCCCCGCGATCATCAAGCCGACGCGGACGGAGCGAGACATGGTGGCAGTCGGCGAAGCTATCACGCAGGCTCAAAAACGGTCAACGTAACTTCGGATGATTGCTGATGCAGAGCGAGCCTGCGCAAGATCAGGCGGGGGCGCCGATCGCCTGAATCCGCTCGATGACCTGATCCATGAGCCAACCCGGGGTCGACGCGCCCGCCGTGACGCCCACGTTGCTGCGTCCTTTGACCCACGTCGGATCCAGCTCGTCGGCGTCCTCGATGTGATGCGCGACCGCACCCTCCTCGCGACAGACCTCGGCGAGGTGCCGCGTGTTCGAGCTGTTCTTGCCGCCTACGACGATCACGACCTCCACCTCGCGCGCGAGCTCGCGTGCCGCTTCCTGGCGCTCGATCGTCGGATTGCAGATCGTATTGAAGATCTTCAGCTCTTTGCAGCGCGGCGCGAGCTCGGAAAGGAACGACGCCAGGAGCTCGATCTCTTGCGTCGTCTGCACCACGACGCCGACCCGCTTCGGGAACGTCGCCTTCGCCACGTCCTCGGGACGCTCGATCACGGTCGCCTTGCCGCCGGCATGGCCGATGGTGCCGATCACCTCGGGATGCTTCGGATTGCCGAAAATGACGAGGTGATACCCTTCCTGTACGAGCTGCTTGGCCTTGTTCTGTACCAACGTGACGAGCGGACAGGTCGCGTCGACGACGTTCAAACCCCGCGCCTTCGCCTGCTCGTAGGTTCCCGGTGGTACGCCGTGGGTGCGAATGATCACGGTGTCGCCGGTCGCAAGCTCGGCGAGATCGTTCACCGACTGGACGCCCTTCTCCTCGAGCGATTGGACGACATGCGCGTTGTGGATGATGGGGCCAAGCGTCCGGACCGTCTCGCCGGGATGGGCCGCCGCCGTATCCGTCACGATGTCGAGCGCACGCTCGACGCCCCAGCAATACCCCGCGTGAACCGCCTTCCGAATCTTCATCTCACCCTCGTCCCGGCGCGGCGTGGGCGTGACACGGCCCGACCCAATGCTCGCCGCCTTCGTAATATTCCTTCTTCCAGATCGGGACCGTCGCCTTCAGCGTGTCGATCCCGAAGCGACAGGCCGCGAACGCTTCTTCACGATGTGCCGCCGACACGGCTACTGCGACGCTCGCCTGCCCGACGGGCACGACCCCTACCCTGTGGACCATGGCGACCGCAACTACCTGCCAACGACGGGCGATTTCCTCGCCGATGCGCCGCATCTCCTCGACCGCCATGGCCTCGTAAGCCTCGTACTCGAGGCGCTCCACCACGCGGCCTTCGCTCTCGTTTCGCGTGGTACCGACGAACAGCGTCGTGCCGCCCGCCGCAGGGTCCCCGACGTCGGCGAGAAGCGCGTCCGTCTCGATGCCGTCTGCGACCACGCGATAGAACGATTTCGCCATTAGTTTCCGCCGCTTACGGGTGGGATCAGCGCGAGCTCGTCATTGTCGTGGAGGGGGTGGGCCTTGTCAACGTAGAGCCGATTCACGGCGAAGCGTGGCGGCTCGGAAGGCAGCCGATCGTAGCGGGCGACGAGCGCTCGCCAAAGCTCGGCGACGGTCGCTCCCTCGGGCAGCTCGATTGTCGCCTCACGCACCCCGCAGCGCTCGCGGAGGTACGCGAAGAAGAGGACACGAATGGTCACGACCCGCCCACCGCGTCGAGCAGTCCCACGACGTGTCCGAGCTCGGGCAGGAGCACGCGCTCGAGGGCGAGCCGGCACGCAGCGGGCGAGCCCGGGAGCACCGCGACGAACGTCCCGGCGATCACGCCGGCCGTCGCGCGACTCAAGAAGGCCGCCGGACCGATTTCCGCAAAGCTGAGGGCACGAAAGATCTCCCCGAACCCGGGAAGCTCCTTCGTCCACTCGGCTGCGAGACTCTCGATCGTCACGTCACGGGGCGCCACGCCGGTACCTCCGGTCACGATCACCGCGCGAACGTCCTCGCGACCGGCATACTCCAGGACGGCTCGTCGAATGGCCTCGACGTCGTCCGGCACGATCGTGGTCGCGACGATGCCATGGCCGGCGCCTGCGAGTGCGTCGCGGATCACGGCCCCGCTTCGATCGTCTGCCGGCTTTCGTGTGTCGCTCACCGTCACGATCGCGCAGGGAACGGGACGAAGCGCGCTTTCCCGATGGTGTGCACCCATCAGGGTCGGGGCTTAGCGGAGCAGCTAGGGCGAATCAAAAAGTGGGAGACTCTGGAGAGAGCCCCTCTGGGGGCGACGACCCCGGGTGCCGTGTCCGTGAGCGCCGCCCCCTAGAGAGAAGGAGGATAAGCCATGAGCACTTGGTGTTCTGGATAAGGCATTGAGGAATGCCCGAACCCAACTCCCCACGACGCGACCACTTATTTCGCGAGCCCGAGGCTATGTAAATGCATCCATTTCCCTATACCCTAAGGAATTTTTCCCTAGATTTGAAAGCTTGAGTGCCACCAGTCTCGCCCACGACTACTCAGCAC
>CAZWAX010000258.1:0-4398 GCA_964631985.1 uncultured Polyangiaceae bacterium
ATGATCCGGATGCTCAATCGACTCTGCATCGGGACCTGTGCAGAGGTTCCCTAGGTCCCTCTGAACCCGGTCGCCCGATTCCCTACCTCGACCGTGTCGCTCTCGATTTCCCCGAGCTCGTCATCGTCGGGGGGCACATCGGTTGGCCGTGGACCAACGAGATGATCGCGCTCGCGACCAAATACCCGAACGTCTACATCGACACCTCGGCGTACACGGCGCGCCGCTATCCAGCTGAATTAGTGGCGTACTTACGCGGGCACGGACGTCGGAAGGTGTTGTTCGGATCGAATCATCCGGCCTGGCCGGCCGCCCAATGTCTGGCCCATCTGACGACCCTGGGTCTCGAGAGCGAGGTGACCGCGCTCTTCCTTCGTGGCAATGCCGAGCGGGTGTTCGGCATGACGTCCTGACCGTCGCCACTTCGTGAATCTGCGTCGGGTCGGCGCAATTTTTCACTCGTCCCGAACGGTGTCGTTGTGGTAGCCAGCTAGAAATCTGTCCGCTCGTACCAACTCCAGAGCCAAGGAGCCCCCTCATGACGATCGTTCGTGCCGTGGTCGCCGTTCTCGCCCTCGCTTTCGCCAGTCCAAGCTTCGCTGCCAGCCCCTTCGTCCTCTTCGAGAGTGGTCAGGTGCGCCCGCTCGCCCTCTCGCCCGATGGCGCTCGCCTCTTCGCCGTCAATACCCCCGACAACCGCCTCGAGATCTTCGACGTCGGCGTCGGCACCCTGACCCACGCCGGGTCGGTGCCCGTCGGGCTCGAGCCCGTCGCCGTCGCGCCCCGCAACAACGGCGAGGTCTGGGTGGTGAACCATCTTTCGGACAGCGTGAGCGTGGTCGACGTGACGAGCTCGGCGACGGCGCGCGTGGTCAGGACGCTGCTGGTCGGCGACGAGCCGCGCGACATCGTCTTCGCCGGCCCGGGCGGCAATCGCGCGTTCATCACGACGGCGCACCGCGGACAGAACACGTCGCTGCACACGACGATCGAGACCGTGCTCACCACCGAGGGCATCGGCCGCGCCGACGTCTGGGTGTTCGACGCGACCGCGCTCGGGAACACGCTGGGCGGCACGGCCTCGACCATCGTCACGCTGTTCGGCGACACGCCGCGCGCGCTCGCGGTCTCGCCCGATGGCAGCACCGTCTACGCGGCGATCTTCCACTCCGGGAACCGCACCACCACGATCGACGAGGCGCTGGTGCCCAATGGCGGGGAAGGGTCCGGGGGCTTGCCCGATCCGACCACCAACCACGCGCTCGTGTCGGCGCCCGAGGTCGGCTTGATCGTCAAGTTCGACGGCGCGAATTGGGTCGACGAGCTCGGCCGCAGCTGGAACAGCCAGGTGCGATTCTCGCTGCCCGATCAGGACGTCTTCAAGATCGACGCCAACGCCAATCCGCCGATCCAGGTGGCGGGCCCGACCGGCTTCTTCACCGGCGTCGGCACGATCCTCTTCAACATGATCGCCAACCCGGTGAGCGGCAAGGTGTACGTCGCGAACCTGGAGGCGCAGAACGAGGTCCGCTTCGAAGGGCCGGGGACCTATGCGGCCGGCTTCAAGCCGCCCGGCGAGCCGGCGACGGTGCGCGGTCACCTGGCCGAGTCGCGCATTACCGTACTCGACGGCGCGTCCGTGCTGCCCCGTCACCTGAACAAGCACATCGATTACGATACCTGTTGCGCGCCGATCCCGAACACCGAGAACGACGACAGCCTCGGATTTCCGCTCGGCATGGCTGTCTCGAGCGACGGCGCGACGCTCTACGTCGCCGCGTTCGGATCGAGCGAGGTCGCCGTGTACAATACCGCGCAACTCGAGGCCGACACGTTCACGCCGAGCGCCGCCAATCAGATTGCGGTCACCGGCGGCGGCCCGACCGGCCTCATCCTCGACGAAACGCGCTCGCAGCTCTACGTGCTCACCCGCTTCGACGACTCGATCTCGGTCGTCCACACCGGGACCGGTGACGAGCTGGTGCACGTCGCGCTCCACAACCCCGAGCCCGACAGCGAGAAAGATGGCCGCGCGTTCCTCTACGACACGACCTTCAGCTCGAGTCACGGCGACTCGTCGTGCGCGAGCTGCCACATCTTCGGCGACTTCGACAGCCTGGCGTGGGATCTCGGCAATCCCGACGACGACGTGCTGAACAACCCCGGTCCGTTCACGCTGCAGCTCGGCGATCCCGACTTCCATCCGATGAAGGGCCCCATGACGACGCAGAGTCTGCGCGGCATGGCGAACCACGGCCCCATGCACTGGCGTGGCGACCGGACGGGCGGCAACGACGTCGGCAGCAGTCAGCCCAACAACGGGACGTTCAGCGAAGACCGAGCATTCAAGAAGTTCAACCCGGCCTTCGAGGGTCTCCTCGGCCGGAACGATCTGCTCACGGCGCCGGAGATGCAGGCGTTCACCGATTTCATCCTGCAGGTGATGTACCCCCCGAATCCGATCCGCAACCTCGACAACTCGTTCACGCCCAATCAGCAGGCCGCAAACACGCACTTCTTCGGTCCGATCTCGGACACGGTGCAGAACTGCGACGGCTGCCACACGACCGATCGTGCCGGCAACGCGGCTGTTGCCGGGCAGTTCGCCGGGTTCTTCGGCGGCGACGGCCGGTCGAGCTTCGAAGCCGAGACCCAGCATTTCAAGGTCCCGCACCTCCGCAACATGTACCAGAAGGTCGGCATGTTCGGTCTCCCGGCGTTCGGCGGCATCAACCCGGGCGACAACGGCTTCAAGGGCGACCAGATCCGTGGGTTCGGCTTCCTGCACGACGGCAGCATCGACACGCTCTTCCGCTTTCACAACGGCGTCGTCTTCAACCAGAGCCCGGGCAACCCGGGAGGGTTTGCGGCGGGACCGGGGGGCGACACGCAGCGATTCCAGATGGAAGTGCTCATGATGGCGTTCGACACCAATCTGCTGCCGATCGTCGGTCAACAGGCGACGCTTCGCAGCACGAGCGGTGCCGACGTGAGCGCACGGATCGATCTCATGCTCGCGCAAGCCAACGCCGGGGCGTGCGATGTCGTCGTGAAGGGCGTCGTCGGAGGCGCGCCCGTCGGATACCTCTACGCCGGCGGCAACAGCTTCGAGGCCGATCGCGACGGCGATCCCACCGTCAGCAAAACGAACCTCCTCGCGCTGGCAGACACCGCGGGGCAAGAGCTCACGTTCACCGCGGTGCCGGCCGGGTCGGGCGAGCGCATCGGCGTCGACCAGGACGGCGACGGGTTCCGTGACGCCACCGAGCGCGAGACCGGAAGCGATCCGGCCGATCCGAACAGCACGCCGAACGGGTGCCCGAACGATCCGACCTGCGCCAAGTGCGAGCGCGCGATCACGAAGGAAGGCGCCAAGTACTCGCAGGCGCGGTCGAAGGCGCTTGCCGGTTGCGAGCTCGCGAAGGTGAAGGGCAGCCTGCCGCCCGCGACCGATTGTGCGGTCGAGACCGCCGCCAAGCTGTCCAAGGCGGCGACCAAGCTGGCGAGCGGCATCGGCAAGGCGTGCGGCGGTAACGACAAGACGTGCGGCGCCGACCTCAGCGGCGAGACGACGCCGGCGACGCTCGGCTGGCCGGCGACGTGCCCCGATTTCGAAAGCACCGGGTGCACCAACGCCGTCACCGACTGCGCGGGCATCGCCACCTGTCTCCAGTGCGTCCAGAACGCGGCGGTCGATCAGGCGATGACGCTCTACTTCGACGATCTCGTCGCGAGCATGCCCGGCACGGACGTCAACAAGTGCCAGCAGTCGATCGGCAAGGAGAGCCAGAAGTTCCTCGCCCTCAAGGCGAAGGAGATCTCCAAGTGCTGGGACGGCCGCATCAAGGGCAAGCATGGCTCGACCTGTCCCAACGCGGCCGCCCCGGCCGGATCCCCGGCACGGAAGACCGCCGACAAGATCGCCACGGCCGAGGGCAAGGCGATCGGCAAGGTCTGCAAGGCGTGCGGTGGTCCGGACGCGCTGTGCAACGGCACCGGCGACCTCACGCCCGCCGCGATCGGTTCGGCGCCGACCTGTCCGAACGTGACGGTTCCGGGCGGTGCGAGCTGTGGCGGGGCGATCACCACGCTCACCGACCTCGTCGACTGCTCCTTCTGCGTGACCGAGTTCAAGGTCGACTGCATGGACCGGGCGCAGGTGCCGGGCTTGGTGGTGTACCCCGCCGAGTGCAATCCGTGAGCTGAACGCGCGAGGGGAGAGGTCCGTCGGACGGCGCCTCTCCCCTCAGTGCGGAGCGTCGTGCTTCACGGCGACGGGCGTCGCCGCCGGATCAATGCGGGCCGTGCGCCTCGAGGAAGCGTTCCGCGTCGAACGCCGCCATGCCGCCGGTTCCGGCCGCCGTGGTTGCCCGCCGGTAAACGGGTACCTTGACGTGG
>CAZWAX010000258.1:4408-8625 GCA_964631985.1 uncultured Polyangiaceae bacterium
TCGCCGCACGCGAAGACGCCGGCGACGTTGGTCTCAGTCGAGCTCTTTGGGGTCACGAGATAGCCGAACTCGTCCATCGTGAGCTTGCCGGTGAAGAGCTGGGTGTTGGGCGTGTGCCCGATCGCCATGAAGACGCCGTCGGTCTCGACCTTCGTGAGCACGCCCGTCCGGGTGTCCTTGAGGGTGGCGGCGTTCACGCCGTGGCCCTGCGGCTCCCCGTGGATCTCCTCGATCGTGGCGTTCATGATCCACTGGATCTTCGGGTTCTTGCGGGCGCGATCCTGCATGATCTTGGAGGCGCGCATCTCCTCGCGACGGTGGACGACGGTCACCTTGCGGGCGAATTTGGTCAGGAAATTCGCTTCTTCCATGGCCGTGTCGCCGCCGCCGACCACCAGCACGTCCTTGTCCTTGAAGAAGAACCCGTCGCAGGTGGCGCACGCCGAGACGCCGTACCCCATGAGCTTCGTCTCCGACTCGATGCCGAGGAGCTTTGCCTGGGCGCCCGTGGCGATGATGAGGGTGTCGCACGTCAGCGTGCCTTCGCCGAGGGTCAAGGTGAACGGTCGCTTGGAGAGGTCGACGTTCACGATGTCGCCCGAGAGGTACGCCGTCCCGAAACGCTCGGCCTGCTTCCGAAAGAGCTCCATCAGCTCCGGGCCCTGGATGCCGGGCGGAAACCCGGGGTAGTTCTCGACCTCGGTGGTGATGGTGAGCTGCCCGCCGGGCTGCGTGCCCTCGACGACCACGGGCGCGAGGTTGGCACGCGCGGCATAGAGCGCAGCCGTCAAACCCGCGGGGCCGGAGCCGAGAATCAACACTTTGGCGTGGGTCGGAGTGGTCATCGGGCGACCGTAATGATTGGGGAACGACGATGCAAGTCGCAGTCGAGTTGTCACGCGCGGCGCCTGGTCGTAGATTCGCCGCCCGCATGGCGCGCCGCGCACGACTCTCGCATCTCGACGCCGCCGGCCGCGCCCGCATGGTCGACGTCGGCGACAAACCGGTCACGACGCGCCTCGCGATCGCGGGCGCGCGCGTCCGCATGCGCCCGGCGACCTTGCGCCTGATCGCGACGGGCAAGCTGCCGAAAGGGGACGTGCTCGCCGTCGCGCGCCTCGCCGGCATCATGGCCGCCAAGCGCACCGCCGATCTGGTGCCGCTCTGCCATCCCCTCGAGCTCGCGCACGTCGACGTGCAGCTCACGCCGGGACGCGATCCCGCCCGTGTCGACATCGAAGCGACGGTGCGCATCGAAGGCCGGACCGGTGCGGAGATGGAGGCGCTCACCGCGGCGAGCATCGCGGCGCTCACCATCTACGACATGTGCAAGGCGGTCGACCGCGACATCGAGATCACCGCCGTTCGCCTGCTCCGTAAAGAGGGCGGGAAGAGCGGGACCTACGTCCGCCGCGCGACGCGGGCGCGGGCCTGAATCACATGCGCGTCACCCTGAAGCCGGGACGGGATTTTTCCGTCCGCGCCGGACACCCCTGGATCTTCTCGGGTGCCGTCGCGACGACGGCGGACGAGGGGAGCGCGGGCTGTCCGGTCGAGGTCCGTGCGGCCGACGGGCGTGTCCTCGGCTTCGGGACGTGGAACCCGAGCACCAGTATCGCGGTCCGCATGATGACGCGCGGCCCGCGCCCGATCGACGCCGCACTGGTGACCGAACGCATCGCCTACGCGCTCGGGCTCCGAGCCCTCGTGACCGACACGGACGCGCTCCGCCTGGTGAACGGTGAAGGCGACGGCTTTCCCGGCCTGGTCGTCGATCGCTACGCCGATTTCGCGATCTGTCAGTTCCTGACCGCCGGTGCCGAGGGCCTGAAGGCGGCGGTCGTGGAGGCCCTTGCGGCCGCGTCGCTGCGCGGGATCTTCGAGCGCAGCGAAGGCAACGTTCGGACCGCGGAAGGGCTCGCGCGCCACGTGGGCGTGCTCGCCGGCGAGGAACCCCCGGCCGAGCTCGTCATCACCGAGAGCGGCCGGCGGCACGTGGTCGACGTCCGCGGCGGCCAGAAGACCGGATTCTTTCTCGACCAGCGTCCCAGTCGGGATCTCGTCGCCGGCCTCGCCGCGGGTCGGCGCGTGCTGAATCTCTTCGCGTACAGCGGGGGCTTCTCCATTGCGGCCGCCCAGGGGGGCGCGACGCACGTCACGTCGGTCGACAGCTCGGCGGCCGCGCTCGCCCACGCCGAAGCGGCGTGGCGGTTGAATGCGCTGGACGAGGGGCTCGGCACGCGCGTCCGTGCCGACGTGTTCGAGTATCTGCGCGGCGACCTGGCGCCGGCGGATCTGATCGTGCTCGATCCGCCGCCCTTCGCGCGCCGACGAACGGACCGCGAGCGGGCGCGTGCCGGCTACAAGGACGTCAACCTGCGGGCGCTGCGCCTCGCCGCGCCCGGCGCGCTCCTCTTGACGTTCAGCTGCTCGCAGCACGTCGAGGCCGGCGAGTGGGAAGCGGCGGTCGTGGCGGCGGCCATGGACGCCGGCCGGGTCTGCCAGTTGCTTACGCGGCTCGGGCCTGGCATCGACCATCCGCAAGCGCTGGCCCACCCCGAAGGACGCTACTTGAAAGGGCTCCTGCTGCGAGTCGAATGATGGACCGGATGGCGAAGACCCTTGCCTCCTACGGTCTGTGGGCGCTCGTTCTGACCACGTGCCCTCTGTTCTTCGTCGTGGCCTTCGTGGTGTGGCTGGTCACGGTGCCGTTCGACCGCCGGCTACGGGTCCTCCACCTCTACTCGTGCGCGTGGGCGTCATTCTATACATACGTCTTTCCGTACTGGCGGACGGTGGTCCGCAATCGCGAACGGCTCCGCAACGACACCGCGTACGTCGTGGTGTCGAATCATCAGTCGCTGCTCGACATCCTCGTGCTGTTCCGGCTCTACCGGCACTTCAAGTGGGTCTCGAAAGCCGAGATCTTCCGCATCCCGTTCATCGGCTGGAACATGGCGTTGAACCGGTACATCCGCATCCGGCGTGGTGACCCCAAAGACGCCGTCCGCATGATGGCCGCCTGCGGCGATGCGCTCGAAAGCGGCAGCTCGATCCTGATCTTCCCGGAGGGCACGCGCTCGCTCGATGGGGAGCTGCGCGACTTCCGACACGGGGCCTTCACCCTGGCGCTGCGCCACCGGGTGCCGATCCTGCCGATCGTGCTCGACGGTACTCTCGATGCGCTGCCCAAGCACGGCGTCACTTCGCCCGGCGCCGACATCGTCATCCAGGTGCTCGATCCGATACCCGTCGACGGGTTCGGCGACGTGGAGGCGCTGCGCGATCACGTACGCGGCGTGATGGCGGACCGGCTCCGTCAGTTGCGAGTAGACCGCCTCGGTGGAGCGGCAGTGCCGCCGGCGCGGGCGGTGGCTGGTTAGCACGCGTCAGTCGATTTCGCCCCCGTGCGTGCGGTACCTACGGCACCGTGCTCCGATGGGCCTGGCGCCTCGCGCAGAGGCTCGCGTCCTGGGTCCCGCTTCCCGCGCATGGCTACGCTTCGCGTAGCCATGCGCGGGAGCGTGGAGCGCGCTACGACCGGGGCATGCGCAAGCGTCGATCCCGGTCCATCAAGGCATGGCCGCCGCACGAGCGGCCGCGTGAGCGTCTGCTCGACGGCGGTGCCGAGCGCCTGACCGACGCCGAGCTCCTCGCGGTGCTGTTTCCGACCGCGGTTGGTGGCACGCCGAATGCCGTCGACCAGGCACGGGCATGGTTACAGCACTTGGGCTCGCTCCGCGGCCTGGTCGATGCCCCCGCGCGCACGTTGCGCGCCGCGCCGGGCATCGGACCGGCGCGTGCGGCCATGGTCCAGGCCGTGGGCGAGCTGGCGCGTCGCTACGGTCAGCATCGCTTGCCGCGCGGCACGCCGCTGCGTACGAGCGCCGAAGTCTATCGCCATTGCGGCGAGCGCCTCGCCGCGCTCAGGAAGGAGCAGTTCCACGTCATCCTGCTCGACGGCAAGAACCGCCCGCTGAAGGACGTGCGCGTCTCGGAGGGAACACTTACCGCATCACTGGTGCATCCCCGCGAGGTCTTCGTCCCCGTGATCGAGGAAAGCGCGGCGGCGATCATTCTGGTCCACAACCACCCGAGCGGCGACCCGACGCCGAGCGCCGAAGACGTCGCCATCACCCAACGGCTGCGGGAGGTCGGCGACCTGATGGGCGTCCGCGTCCTCGACCACATCGTGATCGGCCACGGCCGCTACGTCA
>CAZWAX010000259.1:0-8536 GCA_964631985.1 uncultured Polyangiaceae bacterium
CCAGTGCTCTCAGAGCACTGCGGCCGGCCGCGTTTCTGTCACATCGAGGCTAACTGCCGAAGTAGAACGCCAGGATGCGGTCGCCCCAGAACAGGTAGACCAGCGCGCCGCCGGCGAGGAACGGGCCGAACGGGATGGCGAGCTTCGAGTCGGCGCCCTCGTAGAGCATCACGACGACGCCGATGATCGAGCCGATCACCGAGCCGACGAAGAGCGTCACGAAGATGCTCTGCCAGCCGAGGAAGGCGCCGATCATGGCCAGCAGCTTGATGTCGCCGCCGCCCATGCCTTCCTGGCCGCGAAACGTCTTGTAGAGCCAGGCGACCGCGAGCAGCACGCCGCCGCCGGCGAGCACGCCGAGGATGGCGTCGACCGGCGTCACGAGCGGCGACACCAGCGAGAAGCCGAGGCCGATCGCGATCCCGGGGAGGCTGATGACGTCGGGGATGATCTGATGGTCGAGGTCGATGAAGGTGATCACGACGAGCGCTGCCGCGAAGGCGAAGTAGCCGGCAAACGCGAGCGTTGGGCCGAGCCGCAGGAAGAGGGCGACCGCGAGCGCTCCCGTCAGCACCTCGACCGCGGGGTAGATCGCCGAGATCCGCACCCGGCACGTCCGGCAGCGGCCCGTGAGCACCAGGTAGCTCAGGATCGGAATGTTCTCGTACCAGGCGAGGAAGGTCTGACACTTGGGGCAGTGCGACGGCGGCTGTACCACCGAGCGGCCCTCGGGCAGGCGGGCGATGCAGACGTTCAGGAAGCTGCCGATGATCGCGCCGAAGGCGAAGACGAACGCGAGCGTCAAGGTCTCCATGCGGCGAGCACTCTACCAGAAGACGCGGGGTCGGGCTTCCCGGGAAACGCAGGACGGTCCTCGGTCGCGAACTGCAGCTCGGGGGCGATCACGGGCTCGGTGCCTCCGCCCGCGGGGAAGCTCGTCGGGACCGGGCTCCGGTCGTAGTGCAACCGGCCGGCCTCGAAGCGGGCGAGGGCGTCGGCATGGCGCTCGGTCTTGCGGAGAAAGACGACGCTCACCGGGTCCGAGTAGACGTACTGCCAGTCGCGCTCGGCCTTCAGCAGATGCGCCGGGGCCTGGGCCCGATCGGCGACGACGACGTCGGTCGGATAGCGCTCGAGGAGCGCCTCCCAGCCGTGGGTACCGGCCATGAAGCTCCAGGCGTCGGCGAGCAGCGTGGCGGGATAGGCGGTCGTGAAGCGCCCGTCGACGGCCACCCGCGTGCCGGCCGGGAGGGCCCAGAGCGCGTACTCCCCCCAGCGGAACGGCAGTGCCACGTTGCCGACGATGTCGTTCTGGGCGAGGAAGCGGAGCGCTTGCACGGGATAGTACGAGGGGCTGACCGTGATCGTGCCGCGGTGGACGCCGATGGCGAGGGCCGCGAACGTGAGCTGCAGCGCCGCGGCCGCCATGAGGCCGCCGCGGGCGAGGTCGGTGATCGACTGATACCCGGCGCCGCGCGGCCAGCGCCGGAGACCCTCGCGGAAGGTCGCGGCCAGGAGCGGGGTCGCGGCGATCGCGAAGAGCGGAATGTGACGTTGGTGGCGGAACGCGACGGCCGCCGTCACGAGCACGATCGCGGTCTCGGCGAGCCGCGGCCGCAGCACGACGATGCCGGCGAGCGTCACCAGCACCATCAGCTTGAAGCCCGGAAAGGACGCATCGAACGGGGGGACGGATTTCCATTCCGAGATCGGGACCTGCGGGGTCACGTCCCACACCAGGAAGTGCAGCAGCCGGAAGCCGTAGGGGTTCACCAGCAGCGCCGTGACGACGGCGAACACGATCCCGATGGTCGCGATCGCCTGGTGGCGGCTGAGATCGCGGCGCGTCGCGCGCACCGCCGCGTTGGCGCCGAGCGCGATGCCGGCGAGGCCGACGCCGGCGAGGACGCCGCCGTGCACGTTGATCCAGAGCGCCATCAGGACCGGGAGCCCCAAAGCCCAGCCCTGAGGCCGGTAGTCGCTGTGCGCCAGAATCTCGAGGGTCGCGGCCAGGAAGAAGAGCGTGAAGATCTGCGGCCGGATCATGAGGCCCGGTGCCATCACCACCAGCGCGCCGAGGACGGCGAGCGTGGTCGCGACCTGATCGGCGCTGCGCCGCGCCGCCGAGCGTCGGAGCAAGGCGAGCGTGCCGAGACCGAGCGCGACCTTGAGCGCGACCAGGCCGGCCGGACCGGCGAAGCGATAGAGCAACGCCATCGTGCCCTCGGCCAGGAGCTCGTGGTTCACCCAGGGGTGGTCCGGCGTCGTGTAGGCGAAGCCGTTCTCGAGCGCGAAGGTGCCGTCGAGGAGGAGCGATCCGAAGATCAGATGCCCCCAGAGATCGGGGTCGGCCGCCGACGGCACCAGCATCGCGACCGCCGTCGCGATCCAGAGCGTGTGCAGGGTCAACCGGTCACGCATCGTCGCCTCGTTGCTCCCCAAAAAGAAAAGGCGCGGGCGAACCCGAAGGTTCGCCCGCGCGTGCTTCCAGCGTGCTGCGTCAGACCGTACCTGTCCTTACGGTACCGTGCAGACCATGTTGGGTTCGCCAACGGCGGGGTCGCTGGCCCAGGCGCACGAGAGGCCCGAGCCCTTGGGCGAGTCGCAGGTGATCTGGAACGAAGTCCCGATGTCGCCGCTGTTGCCTGCGGCAAGGGCGACGTTGACGTCCTCCGACTGCACGAAGCCCGGCAGCTCGGCAGTGTCGGTCGAGTACGACGCCTGGTCGACGAAGTACGCCTCTTCCGCGGTCGCGGCGTTGCGGCAGTCGCTTTCGGCGCGGGCATCGAAGCCTTTGGCGCGGTACGCGGCGAACTGGGGGATCGCGATCGCGGCCAAGATACCGATGATCGCGACGACGACCAGAAGCTCGATGAGAGTGAAACCTGACTGATTGTGCTTACGCATTTTCTCTGCCTCCTAGTGTCTCGGGCCGTTGATCGTCCCGAAGCCGATTTGTTGGATTGGTGAGGGAGCAAGCCAGGTGCCAGCCTCCTGACCCACGGGTGGGTGAAGCACAGGTCGAATTCACGCCTCCAATAGGGACGCGCATTTCGTCGCCGAGCGATCCCGCGACTGCTGCGTCGCTTGTGCGGACGCAACGCCGCTTCGTGTACGACACCGCATTGCGTGCGCCCGACGACCCGGCCAAAAACCGGCGGATTCCTTGACGGTGACACTTTTTGACCGTCACATTCCCGCCGCTGATCGGGTCGCCGACATCATCTGTCGTATGCTGCTCCCGTGCGGCGCGCGCTGCGCGCGCGTCCGCCGACGAGCTTCGGAGCGCGAAGAGAATACGCGGCCCGCGCGCCGCCGACGCGCCATTGCTCGCGGGGCCACTGACGACGCGTCGAAGGGTGCCCTCGGCCGTGACGACCGAGAGCGCATGCGAAAGCTCGCGACACATGTTTCCAGCAGGGTCCTGAAGAGCGAGGACCGCGGATTCACTTCGCGGTCCGAGGGACATCGGAGCAAAGCGGGCCGAAATCAATTGCCCAAGCCGAGGTCGAGCTCGTCGTCCTCGCCGCTCGCCAGGCCGTACTTCGACAGGCGATGCCGAAGGCTTCGATACTTGATGCCGAGGAGCTCGGCCGCGCGCTTGCGCACGCCACCGGCGCGCTCGAGCGCGGCGAGCAGCATGTCCTTCTCGTAGATGGCGAGCTGCTCGTCGAGGTTGCGGCCGTCGCCGAATACGGGCGTGGACGGCGGCTCCGGAACCGGCGCGGCGGCCGGGCTGTCGACCTGCGCCAGCACGTGCGCGGGCAGGTCCTGTTCGGTGAGCGCATCGCCCTCGCAGAGCGTGATCGCATGGTCGATGACGTTCTCGAGCTCGCGGATGTTCCCGGGGTAGGTGTAGGTGCAGAGCGTGCGGAGCGTCCGCGGCGACACCTTCTCGATGGTCTTGGCGTGGCGCGCCGAGCAGGTGCGGAGCAGGTGCACGAGCAGGAGCGGAATGTCCTCCGGTCGCGACCGCAAGGACGGCGTCTCGATGCGGATGACGTTCAGCCGATAGTACAGGTCCTCGCGAAACCGGCCTTCGGCGACTTGACGCTCGAGGTCGCGATTGGTGGCGGCCACCACGCGAACGTCGACGGGAATGGCGGTGCCGCCGCCGACGGGGACGATCTGCCGGTCCTGCAGGACGCGCAACAATCGCACCTGCATGGGGAGGGGCAGCTCGCCGATCTCGTCGAGGAAGATGGTGCCGCGATGGGCCTGGCGAAAGAGGCCGGGCCGGTCGTTGACCGCGCCGGTGAAGGCGCCGCGCACGTGGCCGAAGAGCTCGCTCTCGATGAGCGTGTCGGGAATCGCGCCGCAGTTGACGGGCACGAAGTCGCGGTCGGCGCGCGGGCTGCGGGCATGGATCGCGCGGGCCACCAGCTCCTTGCCGGTGCCGCTCTCCCCGGTGATCAGCACCGTGGAGTCGCTCGGGGCGACCTTCTCGATCAGGCCGAACACGCGGCGCATCGGCTCGCTCTCGCCGACCAGCCCCTCGAACACCGTGACGGCGCTCGCGCTGCTGGTACGGACGGTGTCCGCGTAGGCTTCGAGCTGCTCCTGGTCGCGGAGGCGCGCTTCGAGGTCGCGGACGGTCGTCACGTCCTGGATGACGTAGATGCGGCCGATCGCGTGATGGAACGTGTCGGTGACGGTGCCCACCTTGATGCGCAGGTGCCGTTGTCCGTCGGCCTCACCGATCGCGAGCTCGGCCGCCGCGGTATCGGCGCCGAGCGCGCTGGCACCGGGCAGCAGGGTGTCGAGCGCCGGCCCCGACATGCCGGCCGGGAGCCCGAGGATCTCGGCGGCGGTCGGGTTGGCCGAGATCACGCGCCCGCTCGTGTCGGTTACGACGAGGCCGTTGTCGACCGCGTTGGCGACGAGCTGTTGCAGCACCTCGATGCGTCCGAGGTCCTCGCGCTGCGCGGCGAGCATGCGCTCGGCCGCGGCGAGCTGCGACGTCAGGTAGCGCGCGAGTCCGGCGATCGCGAAAAACGAGAGGATGATCGTCCCGTGGCTGACGGCGTGCGGTCCGAGCGGCAGCTCGACCGGCGCGCCGACGGCGAGCATCGTCATCAGCGTGCCGTAGATCACCGCGGCGGCGCCGGCGGTCGCGATGACGCCGCGGCCGAGGCGGAGGAGCGCCGTGTTCAGGATGACGACGTTGTAGAGCACGGCGAGCGGGCTCGCGAGGCCGCCGGTTGCGAGGATCACGAGCGTGACCAACGCCAGGTCGACGCCGACCTGTACGCCTGCGAAGAGCACGATCCGATAGACACGCGGCAGGAGGAGGCTCGAGATCGCCGTCACGCCGTAGCCGAGCGCGATCAGGCCGAGCCGCGGGTCGGGGCCGCTCGCCTGCTGCGGGCCGTAGACCCACGCCGCGCCCGCCAGGAAGAGCGTGACGAGGCCGGTGCGGACGAGCAGGAACCACCCGAGCCGGCGCCGGAGCGCGGGCTCGGACGGTGGCGGGCGGTCGGCTCCCGGGCGCGCCGCCGCGGCGGAGCCTGCGAGGCCCTCCTCGGCGGCGAGCGCCCTCATGTCAGGACACCACTGCGCCGAGCTTGAAGATCGGCAGGTACATCGACACCACCAGGCCGCCGATCAGACCGCCGAGCAGCAGGATCACCATCGGTTCCATGAGCGCGGTCAGGTTGGCCACCGCGTTGTCGACCTCGTCCTCGTAGAAGTCGGCGATCTTCTGCAGCATCTGGTCGAGCGCGCCGGTGGTCTCACCGACCGCGATCATGTGGCAGACCATCGGCGGGAAGACCTTGCTCTCGATCAGCGGCTCGGCGATCGTCTTGCCCTCGCTGATGCTCGTGCGCGTGGCGTAGATCGCCTCTTCGATGATCTTGTTGCCGGCGGTGCGGCCGGTGATCGTGAGGGCGTCGAGGATGGGCACGCCCGACGACACCAGGGTGCCGAGGGTGCGCGCGAAGCGGGCGATCGCGGTCTTCCGGATCAGGTCGCCGAAGATCGGAATGCGGAGACCGATCTTGTCCATGTAGTAGCGCCCGCGATCGGTGCGCGAGGTGTAGACGAGGCCGGCGGCGATGCCGATGAACCCGCCGATGATCAGCCAGAAGTTGTTGATGGTGAAATTCGAGAGGTTGATCACGAACTGGGTCGGCGCCGGCAGCGCCTGGCCGAAGCTGTTGAAGAGGTCGGCGAAGACCGGGATGACGTAGACCAGCAGGATGCCGGTCACCAGCACGGCGGCGAAGATGATGCACGCCGGATAGATCATCGCGCCTTTGATCTTGCTCTTCAGGCGGACGATCTTCTCCATGTACGACGCGAGCCGATTGAGGATCGTGTCGAGGATGCCGCCGACCTCACCGGCCGCGACCATGTTGGAATAGAGGTCCGAGAAGACCTTGGGGTGCTTTCTCAAGGCGGCGGCGAACGTCGAGCCGGCCTCGACCTCCTCCTTCACCTCCTTGATCGTCTTGCAGAGAACCTTGCTGTCGGACTGCTGCGAGAGGATCTCGAGGCACTGCACGAGCGGCAGACCGGCGTCGATCATGGTGGCGAACTGGCGGGTGAAGATCACGATGTCGTGCTGCTTCACCGGGGCGCCGAAGGACGGCAGGTTGATCTCGCGATCGAAGCCCTTGCCCTTCTCCTTGATCTTCTCCGGCGTCGGGTTGATGCGCTGGGTGCGGAGGCGCGTGATGACCGCCTGGCGGGTCATCGCCTCCATCTCGCCGCGCATGGTCTCGCCGTTCGGTCCGACGCCCACCCACTTGAACATTGGCATGACGAGTCCCTCCCTCTCTTAGTGCCGCGCCATCGGGCGGACTTTGCCCTCGACGATGCCCGCCTGCTGTCCCATCATGGTCTTGAGCTCTTCGAGCTCGGTCGCGTGGCCGAGCGCTTCCTCGGTGGTGACGAGGCGGCGCTGGTGCAGGTCGACGAGGGATTGACTCATCGTCTGCATGCCGAACTTGTTCTGCCCCACCTGCATCTGCGAGTAGATCTGGTGGACCTTCTCCTCGCGGATCAGGTTGCGGATGGCGGCGTTGGGGATCATGACCTCGGCGGCGAGGCAGCGGCCGCGGCCGTCGGCCCGCGGCAACAGCTGCTGCGACACGACCGCCTGCAGCACGAGCGACAGCTGGGCGCGCACCTGTTCTTGCTGGTGCGGCGGAAAGACGTCGATCACGCGGTTGATGGTCTGCACCGCGCAATTGGTGTGCAGGGTCGAGAACACCAGGTGGCCGGTTTCGGCGACGACCAGCGCCGCCTCGATGGTCTCGAGGTCGCGCATTTCGCCGATCAGCACGATGTCGGGGTCCTGTCGCAGCACGTGCTTCAGGGCGGGCGCGAAGCCGTGGGTATCCGCGAACACCTCGCGCTGGTTGATCATCGCCCGCTTGTGGCTGTGGACGAACTCGATCGGATCCTCGACGGTGATGATGTGCTCGGGCCGCGTCGAGTTGATCTTGTCGATGATGGCCGCGAGGGTGGTCGATTTGCCGCTGCCGGTCGGTCCGGTCACGAGCACGAGGCCGCGCGGCAGGCTCGCCATCTCCAGCACGGAGCGCGGCAGGCCGAGCTTCTCGAGCGGCGGGATCTCGTAGGGAATGGCGCGGAAGGCGCCGCCGACGGCGCCCTTTTGATTGTACAAGTTACCACGGAAGCGGCAGACGCCCTTGGCGGCGAAGGAGAAGTCGAGCTCGCTCTCCTCCTCGAACTTCTTCTTTTGCGCCTCGGTGAGGATGCTGTAGCAGAGCTGGCGCGTGTCGGTCGCCGTGAGCGGCGGGTAGGCGAGCGGCTTCAGCTCGCCGTGCACGCGGATGAGGGGCGGGCTGTCCTGCGTCACGTGCAGGTCGGAGGCCCCCGCTTCGAGCATCAGTTGAAGAAAGTCTTGGATGTTCACCACGGCGCGTACCTCCGCAACCCCTCGCAGGGAGCAAGCGACATGCCGAGGCGGACCGACGACACGGCGGGCGCTTGCGCGCCAGGCAGCGTCATCCGGCGGCGAGTCGTCATGGATTTGTCGAATCCGGCATCGTGATGCGCAGCACCTCTTCGACGGTCGTCACGCCGTCGGCGATCTTGTTGATGCCGCTCCGGCGGAGCGTGCACATTCCGGTCGCGACGGCGGTGCGCTTGACCTCCGCGGTGGAGGCGCCGGCGATGACGGCCTCGCGGATGGCGTCGGCCATCGGCATGACCTCGTAGAGCGCGAGGCGGCCCTTGTAACCGGTGCCGTTGCAGTTCCCGCAGCCGACGCCGCGATAGCACACCATCTGCTCTGCCAACTCCGGTAGCGTGCCGATGTCGACGAGCGCGTCGGGCGTCATCGGCGACTCTTCCTTGCAGCTGTTGCAGATCACGCGCACCAGGCGCTGCGCCATGATGAGGTTGATCGACGACGCCACCAGGAACGGCTCGACGCCCATGTTGAGCAGGCGGTTGATGGTGGAGGGTGCGTCGTTGGTGTGCAGAGTCGAGAGCACGAGGTGGCCGGTGAGCGCGGCCTTGATGGCGATCTCGGCGGTCTCGAAGTCGCGGATCTCGCCGACCA
>CAZWAX010000260.1:0-8518 GCA_964631985.1 uncultured Polyangiaceae bacterium
CGTGCTCGTCGAGACCTCCTTCCTTTCGCACCCGGTCGAGGGCAAGCGGCTCGGCACCACCGCCTATCAGCACGACATCGCCGAGGGTCTCTTCCTCGGCATCACCGACTTCCTCGGCGACGCGCGACTCGCGAAAACCCTCTGACCCTCACCGACCCGCAGACGCGCGCCCTTCCGGTGCTCCCCCCCGTGCAACCCGGGGGCGCGGATCTCGGCGCCATCGCCCGCAGCTACGTGGCGGACCTCCGCGCCGAGCTCTACGAGCAGCATCGGGCCGGGGCCGGCGGCACGGCGATCGTCGAGGCCTACACCGACGGCATCGATCGCTTGATCGCGTTTCTCTTCGACTCGGCCACGGCGGAGTACACCGAGCGCTACGTCTTGCTCGATCATCGCTGCACGGTCGCCGCGCAGGGCGGCTACGGACGCTTCGAGCTCAACCCTTCGTCCGACATCGACCTCCTCGTGCTCTATCCGTGGCGCGTGAATGCGTACGTCGAGACCGTCGCCGAGCGCATCCTGTACTCGCTCTGGGACGCCGGCCTCGTGGTGGGACACGCAAGCCGTACCGTCGCCGACTGCACCCGCCTCGCGCAGCGGGATCTGAAGGTCAAGACGGCACTCCTCGACGCCCGCTTTCTCGCCGGCGACCGGCCGCTGTACGCCGAGTTCGAGGCCGCGATGGAGTCCGACGTACTGAAGAAGAACGCGGCGCGTTTCTACCGCGAGAAGCTGGCGGAAAGCTCCGACCGTCATCGCCGTTACGGCGACTCGGTCTATCTCCTCGAACCCGAGCTCAAGGAAGGCGCAGGCGGGCTCCGGGACATCCACACCGCGATGTGGCTCGCCAAGATCAAGTACAAGGTCAAAGACATGCGCGAGCTGGTCGTGAAGGGCGTCATCAGCGAGCGCGAGCGAGCCGAGATCGAGGCGTCCCAGGACTTTCTCTTCCGCGTTCGGAACGCGCTCCACTTCCTGACGGGTACGCACCAGGACCATCTCACGTTCGATCTCCAGGACCGCGCCGCTCCGGAGCTCGGCTTCGGCGACGACGGGACCAATCGCCCGGTCGAGCGCCTGATGAAGACCTACTTCACCCACGCGACCGCCATTCGCCGCTTCTCGGACACCATCATCGAGCGCTGCACCGAGCGACCCACGCCCTATCGTCTCATCGGACGGGTGATCGGACGCGAGATCCGCGCCGGTGTCTGGATCATCAACCGCACGCTGTCGGTGGACGGCGCCGAGGTCATCCGAGAGAACCCGACGCTGCTGGTCACCGTCTTCCGGGACGCGCAACGTCACAGCGTCCGCATCACCCAGGGAACGCAGCGCCTCATCCGGGAACACCTCCACCTGATCGGCGAGGCGGAGCGACACGACCCGGCCTTCATCCGGCCCTTTCTCGAGATCCTCGCCTGGAACCACCAGGTCTGGGAGACCGTGCAGGAAATGCACCGGGTGGGCGTCGTCTGCCAGCTCTTTCCCGAGTTCAGCCGCATCGACCGCATGGTGGAACGCGACCCGAACCACATCTACTGCGTGGACGAGCACTCGCTCCGCGGCATCGGCGAGCTCGAGCGCCTGCGCCGCGGCGAGCACAAGCAAACCGCACCGCTCCTGACGGAGGTGATGCGCGAGCTCGACCGCCACGAGGTCCTCTTTCTCGCCTTGCTGTTCCACGACATCGGCAAAGGACACGGCGAGGGCCACTCGGCACGCGGCGCCGACATGGTACGCGACATCGCCACCCGTCTGCCGCTCCACGAGGACGACATCGCGCAGTGGGAGTTCCTGGTGCGCCAGCACCTCCTGATGTCGCACCTGGCGCAACACCGCGACACCCACGACCCGCGGCTGCTCGACGAGTTCTCGCGCACCTGCGGCAGCATCGAGAACTTGAAGATGCTGTACGTGATGACGTTCGCCGACATGCGCGCCGTCGGACCCAAGGTCTGGAACAACTGGCGCGACATGCTGCTCGGCGAGCTCTACATGCGCACGCTCACCCGCTTCGAGCAGGGGCAAGTCGAGGAGGACGAGCACGGGCGGGCCGAGCGCATCCGCCAACGCCTCCTCGGGCTCATCGATCCCGACCGGCAGGCGGCGTTCCGTTCCTTCCTCGCCAGCATGCCCGAGCGGTATCTCACCACGACGCCCGAGGCGCAGGTCCCGGCGCACTTCGAGCTCATGAACCACCTGCGCGAGGAATGGAGCATCCGACCGGAGGACGAGCACCCGCATCTCTTCGTCAGCACCGTGCGTCACGTTCCCGAGTCCGAGTACAGTGAGCTCACCATCTGTACGCCGGACCGCCCGGGGCTCTTCGCCATGATCGCGGGCGTGTTGACCGCGCAGGGGATGAACATCGTCGGCGCCCGTATCACGACGTCGCGCGGCGGAATCGCGATCGACACCTTCCGAATCGGCCACCAGGAGCAGCTCGAGCGCGTGCTGGAGCCGGAGCGCTGGGAGCGGGTGCAGCAGATGCTCGCCAAGGTCCTGCGCGGTCAGGTGGACATCGCGGCGTTGGTGGCCGCCTCCGGCCGCCCGTCGATCCTCGAGAAGCCGACGCAAGCGAGCACGATGCCGCCCGACATCATCGTCGACAACGACATCTCGGCCGACTACACGGTGCTGGACGTCGTGACCGGGGATCGGGTCGGCGTGCTGTTCGCCATTACGCACGCACTCCATCGGCTCGGGCTCATCATCCATCTCGCCAAGATCACGACGCAGGCGCACCAGGTGCTGGACGTGTTCTACGTGACCGACGGCGACGGACGGAAAATGCTGGATCAAGAGCGCCTGCACACGATCTGCGAGACCATCTCCACCGAGCTGCTGGCGCTGGCGAGCCATGGATGAGACCCCGCGCACGATCGCAACCGCTCTCGACGGCTGGATCGATCGCTATCTCGCGTACGTGACCGCCGAGCGTGGCCTCTCCGCCAATACGGTCGCGGCCTATGCGCGCGACCTCGCCCAGCTGACGCGCTGGCTCGGCGCGCGGGCAGGGGATCCGACCGATCTGACGTCGGCGTTGCTCCGGGATTTCCTCGTGGCCGAGCGCCGGCGCGGGCTCGCGGCGCGAAGCGCGACACGCGTCGCCGCGACGCTTCGCGGCTTTGGCCGGTACCTCGTCCTGGAGCGGGTCGTACCCGTGTCGCCGGCGGCCGAGCTCACGATGCGGAAGACGCCGGCAGCGCTCCCGCTCGCCCCCGACCGTACCGACGTGCAGACACTACTCGACACGCCGCCGCCCGAGACGCCGCGCGGTCGGCGCGATCGCGCACTGCTGGAGCTGCTCTACAGTGCCGGCCTCCGGGTGTCCGAGGTGGTCTCACTCCGGCAGAGCAACCTCGATCTCGACGCCAACTGCGTCCGCGTCGTCGGCAAGGGCAGCCGCGAGCGCGTCGTGCCGCTCGGGAGTCACGCCCGAGCGCGTCTCGACGACTACCTCGGGATCGCCCGACCGGTCCTCGCGGGGAAGCATCGGCCGCGTCCCGAGCTCTTCCTCTCGGCGCGCGGCGTACCGCTCTCGCGGCAGGCGGTGTGGAAGCTCTTGAAGCACTATCTCCGGCAGGCGTCGCTCGACAGCCGCGTCTCGCCGCACAGCCTGCGGCACGCGTTCGCCACGCACCTGCTCGACGGCGGCGCCGATCTACGCGCGGTGCAGGCGATGCTCGGCCACGCCGACGTCGCCACCACGCAGATCTACACGCACGTCGCACCGCGCCGCCTGCGCGAGGTGCACCGACGCTTTCATCCGCGCGATGCCCCTCGCAGTGGACCATGACCCGCGCGTTGCGCCTCCGCACCCGGCTTGTTAGGAACGCGTAGTGGAGCGTCCGGATCAGCTCGTCGACATCGTGCACCAGGTCGCGCTGTGGTCGCTGCCCATCCTCGCCGCCGTCATTTTTCACGAGGTCGCCCACGGGGTAATGGCCCTCCGGCTCGGCGACGACACCGCGCAGCGCCTCGGACGGCTCACGCTGAACCCGCTGCCGCACATCGATCCGATCGGCACGATCCTCATGCCGGGCCTGTTGCTGCTCGCGGGCGCCCCGATCTTCGGCTACGCCAAGCCGGTGCCGATCGATTACCGGCAGCTCAGGAATCCCCGCCGCGACATGGTGCTGGTGGCGCTGGCGGGACCCGGCACCAACATCGTCCTCGCGATCCTGAGCGCGATCGTGTTTCGCACCCTCGACGCCCAGCTCCGCGCGGTCTCGGCCGAGACCGCCTCGGCGGTCGCGGTCGGCGTCGTGCTCCCGCTCGCGCAGATGGCGTACTACAGCGTGCTGATCAACGTGTTCCTCGCCGTCTTCAACATGCTGCCGCTCCCGCCGCTCGACGGCGGCCGGGTGCTGACCGGCATCTTGCCCTACGCCCAGGCTCGTCTCGTCGCATCGATCGAGCCCTTCGGGTTCATCATCCTCGCGGTGCTCCTGATGACACGCGCGATCGGTCCGCTGATCCAGGCACCCGTCAAGGCGATCCTCGGAGTGCTGCTGTGACCGCCCCCCCGGGGCGCATCGTGAGCGGCATGCGTCCGACCGGGCGCCTCCACCTGGGCCACCTGCTCGGCACGCTCCGTACCTGGCGCGAGCTCCAGACGAGCCACGAGTGCTTCTTCTTCGTCGCCGACTGGCACGCGCTCACCACCGACTACGATCGCACCGAGGGCCTCGCGACCAACGTCGTCGAGATGGTGACCGATTGGCTCGCGAGCGGCATCGACCCGAAACGCGTGACCATCTTCGTCCAGTCGTCGATTCGCGAGCACGCCGAGCTGCATCTCCTGCTGTCGATGATCACGCCGCTCGGGTGGCTGGAGCGCGTGCCCACCTACAAAGAGACCCAGCAACAGCTCGGCGACCGCGATCTCTCGACGTACGGCTTCCTCGGCTACCCGGTGCTCCAGGCCGCCGACATCCTGATGTATCGCGCGACCACCGTGCCGGTCGGCGCCGACCAGGTCCCGCACCTCGAGCTCACGCGCGAGATCGCGCGCCGCTTCAACCATGTCTACGGCGAGGTCTTCCCCGAGCCTCAGGCTTTGCTCGCGGCGGCGCCGCGCGTCCCCGGTCTCGACGGACGCAAGATGAGCAAGAGCTACAACAACGCCGTGTTTCTCGCCGAGGACGCGGCCGAGGTGAAGGCCAAGCTGTCGCGGATGATGACGGATCCCCGCCGCGCGCGTCGCCGCGACCCCGGGGATCCCGCGGATTGTCCCGCCTATACCCTGCACCGGATCTACTGCACTCCCGAGGAGCTGGAGTTTACGGCCCACGGGTGCCGCACCGCAGAGATCGGCTGTCTCGAATGCAAACACATCATGATCGCGCGCGCCGAAGCCGAGCTCGGACCGATCCGCGAGCGGCGAGCGGTGCTCGCCGCCCGGCCCGACGACGTGCGCGACGTGATCGCAGAGGGCACGCGCCGGGCGCGCGCCGTCGCGGAGGACACCATGGCCACGGTCCGCAAGCTCGTCGGGCTCGGAGGAACGCCATGAGCTATCGCGTGAAGCTCGAGGTCTTCGAAGGACCCCTCGATCTCCTCCTGCACCTGATCAAGAAGGAAGAGGTCGACATCTACGACATTCCGGTCGCCCGGATCACCGACGAGTACCTCCAGTACTTGAACCTCCTCGAGACCATGAACCTCGATGTAGCGGGGGAGTATCTCGTGATGGCGGCGACGCTCACCCACATCAAGTCCCGCATGCTGCTGCCACCTTCGGAGGACGAGACCGAGGAGCCGGACGAGGATCCCCGCGCCGATCTCGTGCAGCAGCTGGTCGAGTACCAGCGTTACCGCGAAGCGGCGGTGGCCCTCGGCGAGCGCGCCGTGCTGACGCGCGACGTGTTCCGCCGCGATCCCGCGGCCCCCGAAACCGATCAGGGCGAGGGCATTCGACTGCGCGACGTCACGGTCGCGGATCTGCTGGAGGCGTTTCGGGAGGTCATGGAGCGATCGCTCCGTGAGAGCTTCCACGAGATCGTCCACGAAGACATCTCGGTGGACGAGTGCGTCGATCTGATCGTCCGGCGCATCGAGGTCGACGGCGCGATGCGCTTCCGCGATCTCTTTGCCGGCTCACCATCGCGGCGGCGGATGGTCGCCACGTTCCTGGCGCTGCTCGAGCTGATCAAACGGCAATTCATCCATGCCCGGCAGGAAGAGGACGGCGCCGAGATCCTCCTGTTCCCGAAGGCCGGCCGCGCGTCGCATTTCGACGACGTGCCGTGAAGGAGAGGACGATGCACGAGGGTGACGAGGACGAGGTGACTCGGAACGGGCAGGGCGAGACCGCGATCGTGGAAACCGTGGTGGAGGTCGAGGTGACCGAGGTCGTCGCCGAAGCCACCGCCGACGAGGCGACGCAAGTCGTCGCGGAGACGGCCGACGACATGGAGCCGCTCGGCGAGGCGACGCCGAGCGAGGTCGACGAGCGTCTGGTCGGCATCCTGGAAAGCGTGTTGTTCGCCTGCGCCGAGCCGATCACGCTCGCGCGGCTCTCCGAGGTCGTCGCGGGGCCGAGCCGGGGCGAGCTCCGCGCGGCGCTCGCGGCGCTCATGGCCCGGGCCGAGCAGGATCGACGGGGCATCCGTCTCGTCGAGGTCGCCGGCGGGTACCAGTTCCGCACCGCGCCCGAGCACGCGGAGTGGGTGCGGCGGCTCTTCCAGCAACGTCCCTGGCGTCTCACGCGTGCGACGCTCGAGACCCTCGCCATCGTCGCCTACAAGCAACCCCTCACGCGCGCCGAGATCGAGGCGATCCGCGGCGTCGACGTCGACAGCGTGCTCGCCTCGCTCCTGGCCCGGAAGCTCGTGAAAATCGTCGGACGCAAGGAGGTCATCGGCCGACCCCTGCTGTACGGCACGACCCGCCAGTTCCTCGAGGTCTTCGGCCTTCGCGATCTGGCGGCGCTCCCTGGCCTCACGGAGGTGGCGGCGGCAATGCCCGAAAGCGTCGGTGCGGGCGCCGCCGGCGCGAGCGAGGAGACCTGGAGCGGTGATGAGAGAAACGACGAAGGGGATACGGCTGCAGAAGCTGCTGGCGGACGCGGGGATCTGCTCGCGCCGAGCGGCGGAGACGATGATCGAGAGCGGGCAGGTGACCGTGAACGGCACGACGGTCAAGACCCTGGGGACCCGGGCCCTTCCGACTGACCAGATCCGCGTGGACGGCCGCGCGCTCCCGACCCGGCGCGACCCGATCCACGTCCTGCTCCACAAGCCGGCCGGCGTCGTCACGACGACCCGCGACCCCGAGGGCCGTCCGACGGTCATTCAGATGCTGCCGCACCGGATTGGCCGGCTCTTTCCGGTCGGCCGTCTCGACGTCCAATCGACCGGCCTCGTGCTGCTCACCAACGACGGCGACCTCGCCGCGGTCCTGACCCATCCCCGCTATCACGTCCCCCGTACCTACCGCGTGAAGGTGAGCGGTGCGCCCGACGACCGTGCGCTCGGGCGGCTCCGCCGCGGCATCAAGCTCACCGACGGACCGACCGAGCCCGTCGAGGTCGAGGTCGAGGAGCGGCGACCCACCAAGACGTGGTTGCGCATCACCGTCCATGAAGGACGGAACCATCTCGTCCGACGACTCTGCGAAGCGATCGGTCACCGCGCCGAGAAGCTGCAGCGCGTATCGTTGGGACCCCTGGAGCTCGGGAAGCTCCCGATCGGCGACTTCCGCCCGCTCACGCCGCGCGAGGTCGTCGCCCTCCATCGCGCGGCGCGCGCTGCGGAACGCGCACGCTCGGCACCCTCAGCTCCGCGCCGCCGCCCCGCTGCCGCTCCGCGTCGTCGCGACCGATCCTAGTCCGCGTCGTGCTGCACTGCGCCAGTCAGATTCCCGGCGCCCCGTCCACAAGTGAACGATCGCGACCGAGCGAGCCGCGTTCCGCCCCAACAACGATCACGGTCGCAGCGCGTCGCGATCGTGGCATGGATGCTGCTGACCTGAGCAGGTCACTCAATCGTCACGCATTCCGCATTGCAAAACGATGCCCAATCGAATTACTAAGCAACCGGTGTTGGGAGGTGAGCGGATGGGTGGTGAGGATACACGCGGGCAGCTTTCGGCAGCGGCTCCCACACGAGACGGGTGGCTCTACGTTTCGGGTGCGTTGACGCCGTACGATCTCGAGAACCTCTGCGATCAGATCGCGACGCTCGGACGACGGGACAGCGGTGACGTCCACGTCGAGGTCGAGCTCGGCGGCATGCTCAAGAACAGTCCGGAGCTGAAGACGCTCGCACGCCGCATGCAGCGGCTTCGTCGCCAAGGCGTCGTCGTTCACGTCCACGCGGCTCGGAGCCGCTCCAGCAACGGAGGGTTTGTCGAGAACTGACGGCACATCGCGTGTCCGTGCGGTGACGCGCGCGTGCGTTGACAGTCCGGCGACGAGCCTATAGACCGATCCCTCGCTGAGACGCCGTCAGGCGTCCGTGACGCGGGGTGGAGCAGTCCGGTAGCTCGTCGGGCTCATAACCCGAAGGTC
>CAZWAX010000261.1:0-8503 GCA_964631985.1 uncultured Polyangiaceae bacterium
GTCAGGGCGCCGAGCGCCGCCTCGATCGCGGCGCGCACGGCGTCCGCGGCGCCCTGGCGGCCATGTACGCGCGCCGTCTGCAGCCTCAGCAGGGGGCCGACCGCGACGCGCGGCAGGTGGCGATCGAGGACCGCGGCAGCGGCGGCGTGATGGTGGTGGTCGACGTACAGCCGAACGAGTTGCTCGAGGGCCTGCGCGCAGGTGAGACCGCGGTCTCTCGCTGGGCCGGCTGCCGCCTCGTCGAGGACGCGGTTGAGGACGGCGGCGACCTGATGGTACCAGCCGACGTCGCGCGCTTGGTTCGCGTGCAGCACGGTCGCCTGGTCGACGCCGAGCGCCATCGCCGCGCGTGATTGTGCCAGCGCGGCACGGTCGTCGCCGAGGAGCCATGACAGCCGTGAGGCAACGAGCTGCACGCGGCCGTCCGTTGGCGCCGCTGCGGTGGCGGAGCGTACCGTTCGCCATGCCGTGGCCCGATCGCCGCGTGTCAGGTCGTCGGTGGCGGCGAGCAGCAGCGCGCACGGAGTCTCCACCATCGGCTACACGACCGCGCGGTCGTGCCACAGCTCCGGAAGCACGACCCTGCGGGCGCGGTCGTGTGGCATCGAAGCGGCGCTCATCGCGCGGGATTCTCGTCCAGAGCGACCGCGAAATCAACGAAAGCGACCGGAAACGGCCCCGCTGGGGCGCGCGCATGCGACCGCCGAGCTCGATGGTGCAGCCGTCGACGGCGGGAGGGTCTTGGACGGACGCGCGGGTCGGCAATTGATGCGCACGGCGGGCGTCGCATATCGTCGGGACCCATGTCCCTTGCGCCTGCAGAGCAACTCCTCGCCGCGAGTGAGCTCGTCCGACGCGGCGATGGCGTGCGCGCGCGCCGCCTGGTGTTGCACGCCACGTCGGCGCCGAACGCGCGGCTCGCGGACGTCCTCGCGGGCGCGAAGATACTGCTCGGGGTCTCCGACTCTTCCGGTGGGCTGCTGCTCGCGACGCGCGCGCAGGCCATGCCGGGGGGAACGGAGCGCGGTACGGCGCTGCGCTTCATCATCGAGCTTCGCCTCGGCTTCTACCGAGAAGCACGCGCGACGCTGGCGCGGCTCGACGTCGCCCGGCACTTCGAGCTCCATGAGCGCCAGCTCCGCGCTTTGCTGCGGGCGGGCGATCTCGATGGCGCGGCGGAGCTTCTCGGGATGCTGCTCGTCGCGCGTGCGGGGGACGCAGGGCTGCTCCAGATTCGAGCCGAGCTCGAGGTCCGGCGCGCCGCAGCCGCCGCCGGCACACCGCGTGACGACGCGCGCGTCGTGCTCGACACGATCCGGATCGCCGCCCCCGAGGTGGTGCTGGCGCGCATCGAGGCCGTGCAGTCGCGGTATCCGACCAGCGGCCTGCCGTGGGCGCACCACGGCGAGGCGTTGACGTGGCTCGGCCGCCACGAGGAGGCACGGGCCTCGCTCGAGCGCGCCATCGGCGTCGACCACCGCACGCGCTGGCCCTACTACGGTCTCGGCGTGCTGCACCTCGTTGCCGGACGCCCACACGAGGCGATCGAGATGTGCGCGCGCGGCTACGCCGCGCTGAGCAATACCGACACTCCCTTCGAGCACGCGGTGCGCGGCGAGGCGCTGCGCCTCCTGGGGCATCCCGAGGCGGCGCGCGAGCTCGGAATCGATGTGGCCGCGAATCCCCGGCGTCTCTCGACCCACGTCAACCTGGGCCTGCTCCATGCGGAGGCGGGCCGCTCGCACGAGCTCGGCGAGAGCTTCCGCCACACGGCGCGACAAGCGCCGGCGCTGCTCGTGGCGGCGGCGGCGGATTGTGGCGTCGATCTGTGGCGGGCCGAGCCGGGTCTGCCGCCGTGGCCGGGGCTCGACGACGATGCGCGCGCGCGCGTGCTCGGCGCGACGCTGTCGCGGATGCACGGCAATCGCTCGGCGAGCTGTCTCACCTGGCTCAACGACGAGCGGGTGATCCGGACCGTCGATGGGCGGCCCGCGGTGGCATGACCGACCGCTCGGTATCGCCGTCGCATCGACGTCAGTATCTCTACGGCGTCGGCCTGATGCTGTGTAGCGTGATCGTCGGCGTGGCGATTGCCGAGACGTCGTTGCGGCGGGGGCTGTTGATGCCGCCGGTGCAGTTGGTGCGCGGGCACGGCCTCCGCGGCATCGACGGTGTGCCGGTGTGGGAAGTTGCCGCCGACCGTCAGAACAGAGCCTGCGTCGACCGCCATCCCGAACGGACGCGCATCCTGTTCTTCGGCAGCTCGATCACGTTCGGCGTCGCGCTGCAGGCGGAGGAGGCGTGGACCACGGCGCTCGAAGCACGGCTGAACCAGGTCCGGCCGACGCCGGGATTCTGCGTGCTGAATTTCGCCCAGCCGGGTTTTGCATTCGAGCAGAAGTATGCCGTCGCGCGCATCGAGGTCGCGCGCTACAAGCCCGCTCTCATCATGTGGGAGAGCTGGGGCGAGTGGGCCCACTATCGTCTGATCGGCGATACGGCGTACGGCGTCAGCCACTTGTACGTGCGCGACGACGGGTTCGTCGGCCTCGCGGACGTTCCCGATGCTCTCAATCGTTTTCTCTTCCTCCATCTCTACGTCTACCAGTACGCCGTGCTCCTCTTCGGTGAGCCGGCCCCTGGTTGGCAGCAGCGTAGTATGACGGCGTTCGTCGACGAACGCCTGAGCGAGGTGCCGCGGTTGGCGGCGTCGGTGGGCGCGAAGCTCGTCGTGTATCCGGCGCCACCGCTCGATCAGCCGTTCTCCGCGACCGCCGCGGTCCTCCCGGACTGGCATGCCCAATTGCTCGAGTTCGCGGCGGCCCGGGGGATTCCCACGTATCCGCTGCAGCGTGAGCTGATCGACCAGGACTACCGTGAGCTGCGCCTGGATCCGTGTTGCCATTTCAACGCCGCCGGTCACCGCGCACTGGTGCCGATCATGGAACGCATCATCCTGGGACAACTCGATCGTTTCCCGGAGCACGGGTAGCCAGTGCCCGGCCGGCGCAAGCCGAGGGTGGCCTCCTCACGTCGACGCTACGTCCAGGGCGTCGGTCTGATGGTGCTCGGTCTGATCGCCGGCGTGGCGATCGTCGAGACGGCGTTGCGCCTGGGCGTGTGGACGCCTCCGGTACAGAAGGTCCGTGGGAATGGCCTGCGCAGCGTCGACGGTGTGCCGGTGTGGGAGCCGGCAACCGACCGCTACCATCGCGAATGCGTCGAGCGGCATCCTGAACGGCGGCGTATCCTCTTCTTCGGCAGCTCGATCACCTTCGGCACGGGTCTGACCGCGGCAGACACCTTCACCACGGCGCTCGAGGCGCGGCTCAACGAGATCCGGCCGACGCCGGGATTTTGCGTCCTGAACTTCGCCCAGGCGGGCTTTGCCTTCGAACAGAAGTATGCCGTCGCCCGCATCGAGGTCGCGCGCTACGAGCCGGACCTCATCATGTGGGAGAACTGGGTCGAGTGGACCGACTATCGTCTGATCGGCGACACGGCCTACGGCGTGAGGGACTTGCGCATCCGCAAGGACGGCTTCGTCGGCGTCGCCGGGGTTCCGGACGGCCTCAATCGTGTGCTGTTTCTCCACTCACGGCTGTACCAAGACCTGGCGCTGCTGTTCGGTGAGCGTGTCGAGACCGCGCCCGGGCCCCATGGGGTGACGGTGTTCGCCAACGAACGGCTCAGCCGGATACCGGGGCTCGCCGAGACGGTGGGCGCGACGCTCGTCATGTATCCGGCACCTCCGCTCGACACGCCGTTCTCCGCGACCGCCGCGGCGCTCCCCGACTGGCACGCGCGCTTGCTCGAGTTCACGGAAGCCCGAGCCATTCCGACGTATCCGCTGCAGCGTGAGCTGATCGACGAGGACTACCTCGCGCTCCGCCTGGATCCGTGTTGCCACTTCAATGCCGCCGGTCACCGGGCCCTGGTGCCGATCATGGAGCGGATCGTCCTGCGACACCTCGCCGAGCCGTCTGCGGACGGGAAGGCGCGCGGGGCATCCGCCGGTGTCCACTGCGATGCAGGCGCGGGGGCGCCGTGTCCGTGATCGATACGGTGGCGGGGTGGGGCGCCCGCTGGCGCGCCGCGCGCGCGACCGCCCGGGCGCCGCACACTCCGGTCTGGGACCTGAACGCGCTGACCGGCATCCCGAGCAGCTATGCCTCGCCCGAGCTCGGCGGCGGAGCGGCCGCGGACCTCTGCCTGCTCGACCACAGCTACCTCGATCGCACGCGGACGTTGGCTGGCATTGCCGAGCTGATGGACCTGTGGCGGACGGGGCGCGTCGACTTCTCGACCAAGACGCTCTTGCTCGCCGCCGGGGGCCTGCACCCGATCGGGAACGATCTCTTTGCGCTGCTCGGCGCGTTCCGGGCGCATCACGTGTTCTTCGGGTTGTGGAACGGGCTGCACGAGATCGTGCAGCTCGACGAGGCGCACGTCGAGAACCTGTACTACATGCCGGTCGCGACGCGCTTGAAACGCGTCACGGTGCGGCGCGTGCCGCGGCGTCCGAACGCGCGCGTGTTCGTGTCGCTCGGCGGCGACGACGATCTCGAGCTCATCCGCGCCGTCATCGCGGCGAACCCGCAGCTTCGGTTCTTCGTGCCGACGGTCGCGTGGGAGAAGCCAGGATCCGAGAAGCGCTACGTCGAGGTGACGATCGCCGGCCCCAACGTGACGCCGGTCGATTGCTCGATCGTGCAGCGCGATGCCCAGCCGATGTTCTCGCCGGCCTACGCGAAGGCGTACGACGCCTGCGACATCGTGCTGCTCGCGACGCGCAGGGAGAAGATGTTCCAGATGCGCGGCGGGGTGCGCGTCGCCGATGCGCTCTATGGCCGCAAGTACCTCGTGATGGCGGAGAATCCGATGTGCCAGCTGCTGATGGCGCAGCACGAGCGTACCTGCCTCGTGTTCGAGCACGACGCCGTACAGGCGTGCGCGCAGCTGCAGCGCATCAGCCGGGGCGGTTTTCGGGTCGACCAGGACGGATACGAGGAGATCCGACGGCTGACGGCCTTCGAGGCGCAGCTGCGCTGGATGATCGCCGCGGCCTTGCGCCCCGAGGACGCGCGCGCCTCCGCGCTGGCGTGTTCTGCTCCGCTCGCGGTCGCGCGGCGCTCACTGTTCGCGCGCGGTCGGGAGTTCCTCGAGCGCGAGGTGATCGCGCGGGAAGCTCGCGCGGCCGACCCGCAGGCCGACTGAAGCCGTCCGCCGTCGACTACCGCCACGACTGGTGGAGCCACTCGGCGATCAGCCGATGCCCCGCGGGATTGAAATGCGGATCGAGCGGGCGAAGAAAGATCTCTCGGTCCGCGGCCACCGCGGCGCGGAGCACGGGGGCCGCATCCAGCAGCGGGACGCCCAGCTTGGTCACGAGGCCGACGAGCTCGAGATGCTCGGGGGCATCGACGGTGGCCTCCGCGTTGGCGGGGAAGATCACGACGCGAAAGGCGGTGCCGCGGCGGGCCAGCGCGTCGTGAGCCGCCTGGAGGATGGCGGCGAGATGCGCCCACTGTTGCGCCCCCGTCGACGTGGACGTGAGGCTGTAGCGGTGTCCCACGTCGACGAGCGCGGCGGCGAGATGGGCCGCGGCCGCGAAGTCGTCCACCAGCATGCGCACGAGATAGGGCGGGGGGCTGTTGTAGCGGAGCCATTCGAACCCGGTCGTGCTGAGGTCGAACGGCGTCGGCGTCGGACAGCGGAGGCGCGGGGCGGTGTCGTCGTAGGCGAGCAGCGTACCGCCCCCACAGCAGGGATATGGTCCATCGAGGTCGCGCAGGTCGTTGCTCTCGAACAGGTACATCGTCACCACGTCGAAGCGCTGCCGACCGGTCCAGGTCTCGAGCACCGCGAGGTACGCGTCCGGGGCGAGCCCCGGAATGCCGGCGTTGACGTGCTCCGTGGTCGGCTCCAATGCCTCGAGCGCGGCGGTGAACGTCTCGTCGCGAGCGACGCCGAGACCGAAGACCATGGAGTCGCCGACATGGAGCTCGCGCCGCGGCGTGCCGGCGCGCGCCGTGTACCGGTCGGGGAAGCGCACCTCGGTCTCGTCGCGCGCGTCCAGCATCCCGCGGTACTGCTCGCCGTACACGATCGCACAGGCGAGCTCGCGACTGCGGAAATCCCACCCCTGGTGTTGGCGGCTCGCGCGAATGGCGTCCGCGAGGAGGAAGTGGACGCCTGCCGACGTCGGAAAGCGCGGCGCGGGCGGCAGGAAGAGACGAGCCCCGATCTCCAGCAGCATGAGGCCCACGGCGCTTCCCACGGTCATCGACGCGAGGCGATCGCGATCCGCGCAGGCCCGGTGCGCAGTGACGAGGAAACCGGCGCCGACCAGGACGCCCTCGGCGAGGGCATCCCAGATCCCGATGACCGGATGCCACACGACGTACGCCACGGCACCCAGGGCCGGGAGCGCGAGCGGCAGCAACACCGCGGCGCTGCCACGCAGCCGGCGTCCGCGCGCGCGGCGGAGGCCGATGCCGAGCGCAGCGCCGACGGCGAGCGGCGCGAGCACCGTGGCAAAGGCGACGAGCGCGACCCGCATTTCGGCTCGAGGAGGCCGCGGCCGCGCAGCTCCGCGACGAGGAGCCGCGCGTATTCCTCCAGGATGGGCGGCGGCGGGTGGACCTCGTAGAACGCCGGCTCGCGATCGGCCTGGAACAGGTCGACGAACCGCGTCGCGTCGAGACCGGGATAGACGCTGTCGGCCCCCGGCGACGGCCGGTGCGGCTCCGGCTTCCCGTCCCGCCCGACGCGCGTGGCCGGGATCGCGTAGTAGACGACGGGGATCCCGCGCGCTTCCGCCGCGCTCGAGAGCGCGCGCGCCTCGTCCCGATCGCGGTCCTCGCACCAATGACACCGGAGATTCGGTCCAAACCCGGGAACGACGGCGATGCCGGCGCGGGCCAGCGCCGAACGGCGCAGCAGCGGCTCGGCGAGCTCCAGGGCCAGCCACGACGGATACACGAACTGCTCGGTGAAGAAGTCGGGACCGGCCACCAGCGCCGGCCAGTCGTAGTCGTGGGCATCATTGGACGGCGGCATCAGGTACGCGCGCCGACCGGCGTTGAACAGCTGCACCACCACCAGGTCGGGGCGGACGTCCTCGAGCCGGGTGTGCGCGAGGTGGGCGGCCTGTCTCAGCATGTACGCGGAGGTCCCCAGATTCCACGCCTCGTAGCGGCGTGTCGTCTTCGTGGCGGAATTCAGCTGACGTTCGAGCGCGGCCGGGATCGTCTGCCCGTCGTCCACGGCGCCGCCGTACACCGTGGAGCCGCCGACGCACAGAATGCGGTACACCCCCGCTGCCTTCGCGAGTGGGTGTGTCGGATGGCGGGCGCCGTGCTCGTCGATGGTGACGCGGTACGACGGTCCGCCGATCGAGCAGTCGCAGGACGTGCCCGGCGCGAGCTCGTAGTGGAGCGCCGGATCGGCGGAGATGCGATGCACCGCGACGTCGGCACCCTGGAAGAACAGCGACGGGATGAGCAGCCGTTGGTCGAGCCCCTGGCTCCGCGCCAGCATCTCGGCCAGCGCAAGCGCCACGACCGTGCTCAGCGTGGCGAGCACGCTGCGTGCACCGCGAGGGCGCGCGGCCGCGAACCTGGGCACACGATCGGGCGTCATGAGGCGTCGTGCTTCGTCCCATGCCCACGGGAGGAAGACAAAGGACGGAGGCCGAACGTCGCGTGCGGCCGCAGTTTTTTGCCTTGAATCGGAGCGTCCGGAGATGATACTCGCAGCGAGGCGTTCCATCCGGAAAACGCGCGTCTTCTCAGGGGGATGCGCGGCCAAAGGCACGTCGGACCGCGCGCACCATGCCAGAGTCGATTCCGTTTCACACCGACCTCTACCGCCGCGACGCGGTCGAGGCGGCTGCGGTGAAGTACCGCCACCGGGCCCGCATCGACGTCGCCGAATCCGGGTCGCACGTCGTCGCCAGCCTCGAGCCGCTCGTCGGCGAGGAGGACCGCCAGTCGTTGGTCAACGAGTTCTCCAACGACGTCTTCTCGGAGACGGCGCGGCAGATGCGTGACGCGACGGCGGAGGCGCGGTCGGAGGACCCCGATGAGGTTGCCGATCCGCCGTGGGCGTTGCTGGCGCCGTTCGGCGAAGGGACGCGGCTCCCGCTCGGCTGGTCGATCGACTCGCTGAGCCCGATTCGCGACGGGACCGCGACCCTCGTATTCGCCAACGCGGAGCATGGCGCTGCCCGCATCGCGATCCGCCGCAACGGGGGCGCGCCGATGGGCGTCGCGCACACCGATGCGCTCGATTTCATGCTCCTGAACGGTGGCAGCGGCGGTACGCGGACCGAGGAATCGGTCGGGCGCGTGTTGATCGCCTTCGTGGGTGCGCTCGCCTCGCAGCCCGCGCCGGCGGACGCGGCGCGATTGCTCGCGGCGCTCCGTCCGCACGGCGAGCTGCGGGCGCCGGAGGCACCGCGTGACGACGGCACCGAGCCGGGCCGCCGCGTCGCACCGCA
>CAZWAX010000262.1:0-8495 GCA_964631985.1 uncultured Polyangiaceae bacterium
GGACCGGGCCTGCGGTGATCGTCATGACCGAGATGCCCGGCATCAGCCCGCACGTCGCCCGCTTCGCCCGCTGGGTGCGCGACGCGGGCTTCACCGTCTACCTGCCGTCCCTGTTCGGGCGCGACGGGGCCTTCCCCGAGGCAGACGCGAGCGTCGCCGTGTTTCGGCGCGCCTGCGTGAGCGCCGAGTTCCGCGCCCTCGCCGCCAACGAGTCCAGCCCCGTGACGCGGTGGCTGCGCGCGCTGGCCCGCCTGGCGCACGCGGAATGCGGCGGCCCCGGCGTAGGCGCGATCGGGATGTGCTTCACTGGCAACTTCGCGCTCACGATGATGCTCGAGCCCGCGCTGCTCGCGCCCGTGCTCTGCCAGCCGTCCTTACCGTTGAACGACCCGGCGGGTCTCGAGATCGCCCCCGACGAGCTCACGCGCGTACGCGCACGGCTCGAGCGCGACGATCTGACGGTTCAGGCCTATCGCTTCGCGGGGGATCGCTTCTGTACGGCGGAGCGCTTCGCGGCCTACGCCGCGGCCCTCGGGGACCGCTTCGTCCCGACCGTCCTCCCGGACGCGGCGGCGCACCCCGACCCTCCACCGTTTTTCGCGCAGGTCGTCGGCTGCCCCCACAGCGTCGTCACCGCCCACCTCGTCGACGCCGCCGGCGAACCCACGATCGCCGCCCGCGACGACATCCTGGCCTTCCTCACCCGCCGCCTGGCAACGTGAAGCCCCACGCCACCTGGCATCTCCCCGACGGCCTCACGGCTTCTCCTCCCGTCGCGCCAGCGCGGCCCCGACCTCGGGCGCGACGCTCGCGAGGTGCAGGTCGCGCTGCGGGAACGGGATCACGATGGCGGCCGCGCCGAGGGTCCGGTGGACCGCGACCGCGAGGTCGCTGGTGAGCCGCACCCGCTCCTCGACGCTCAGGTCGGTCCACGCCCGCAGCACGAAGTCGAGCGAGCTCTCCCCGAACCCCTTGAAGAGCGCCTGCGGGGCGGGAGTGGCGAGCAGCCGCGCATCTCCGCGCGCGGCCTCGAGCAGGAGAGCGAGGACGCGCTCGGGATCGGTCCCGTAGGCGACACCGACGGGAACCTCGAGGCGGCACAGGCGGTCGGAGAGCGTCCAGTTGGTGATGGTGGTGGCGATGAGATCGGCGTTCGGCACCACGAACTCGGAGCCGTTCCAGCCCCGCACGACGCTCGCCCGCATGCCGATCGAGACGACGCGCCCGAAGATCTCCTGTCCGGGGATCTCGACGATGTCGCCGGGATGCACGCGGCGTTCGAGCAGGAGCGTCAAGCCGGCCGCGAAGTTCTTGACCAGGTCCTGCAGGCCGAGCCCGATCCCGACCCCGAGACCGCCGAGCAGGATCGCGAGCTGGTTCAGCTGGATGCCCGCGGCCGCGAGCGCCACCAGGAAGCCGATCGAATAGACCGCGTAGCGCGCCAGGGTCGAGAGCACGACGGGCACGCCGCGCGGCAGTTGGGCACGCGGGTAGACGTCGTCCTCCAGCACGCCGGTCACGATGCGTGCGATCAACATCGCCGCCACGAGGGTGAGTGTGAAGGCGAGCACGGTGCCGACCGAGATCGAGAGCGCCCCGACCGACACCCCGGCGGCGAGCAACCTCTGCAGGCCGGTGATCGCCGCCGCGTGCATGCCGATCGCGCGCAGTACGAAGGTCAGCCACAGCAGCGTGCCGAGGCCCCACAGCACGTAGCGCACGCGCCGGCGCATGACCGTCGGGTCCGACGCGAACAGATGGCTCCGCCGCAGGAGCGGCGTCTCGAGCGCGCCGACGAGCATCGGCTCGAGCCCGATCGCGGCGGCGTACACGAACACCGCGACGACGGCTCCGGCGATGATGCCGCGCCCGAGGAACGCGGCGAGGTGGTCCCACCCGCCGATCTCGGCTGCGACCGTCACCACCAGCGCGGCGACGACGGCACGCAGGGCCCGGCCCATCCAGACCGAGCCGCCGTTCGCCCGGAACCGAAGCGCGAGCCACGACGCCAACACGAGCCCGCTGACGGCGGTGAGCAGGGCCCCCACGCGCGCCACCGCCGGCAGCGGCGCCAGGGCCAGGGTCAGACGGTCCCCGGCGAGCAGCACGAAGAGGCCGACGAGATCCGGAAGGCGGACCGGGCCGCCCGCGGGAATCACGATACGGCCCGCCGGGACGAGCGCCACGATGGCCATGAGTTGGCGAAAGCGCTGCGGGCTCAGCGGATGCAGCCACGGGGTCGCCAGGAGGGCGAGCAGGCACGCGAGCGCGTAGGGCCGCTCGGGGGGTCGCGGCGTCGCCGCCGCGTCGTGGTTGCGTCGCCGCATCGCGCGACGGAACACGGCCATCAAGACGGCCGCGATGAGCACCTGCACGATCACGGGCCGGACGTCGCGGCGGACGTAGGCAAACGTGCTGCGCGCGTACGATGTCAGCTGCGCGGGCGCCCGCGGCAGCTCGAGGGCGAGCCGCTCGGGGAACTCGCCGTGCCAGAGCGGCGGGCGGCCCGGGACCAGCAGCTGCGTCCATTCGAGGGCGGTCGCCGCTTGCGCGCGCTTCAAGGCACTGGCGACGGCGGCGCGGCGGTCGAGCACGTGATCGCCGACCTCGAGCACGGCGACGCGCCAGGGCAGCAAGGTCGCAACGGCGTCGTCGAGCGCCGCGAGCGCGCCCTCGACCCGCCGGACGACCGCGCCCCGGGCCGCGCCGGTCTCCGGTCGCGACCGGTGCGCGAGCCACACCTCGCGGGCGCGGGCGATCTCGTGCAGCGTCTCGGCGACGCGCTTGGCCTCGACCACGAGCGTCTTCTCCCAGCCGGCCAAAGTCGTGTCGGCGGCGTGGAGCTCGCGTTGTAGATCGTCGAGCTCGACGAACGGTGCCGAGCGCGCGACGGCAGCGCGGGCATGCTGGAGGAGCCCTTCGAGATCGGGAGCGAGCGCGCCGAGGTCGTGCTCGATGCGCGCAACGGTCGCGCGGAGGGCGGCGCTCGGGGTCGCGTCGTCGATACCCCGCAGGAGACCCTCGTTGCGGATCGCGATCTCCTCGGGCCGGATCCATGAGATGACGGCGGGCGTGGCCACGGGAAGCGCCGCCACGACGGGTGGTGCCGTGGCGGGCGTCGGCGGCTCCTCGGCCGCCACGACCGTCCCGAGCGCGAGCATGACGAAAGCCAGCACCGGCATCGCGGACCTCACCGCCGACGGTGCGGTTCGCTGGGGCGGATGGAGCAGGCGGCCCCCGCCTTCAGCCGGCATTGGTTCGGGTGATCCGTGTCACGACGAGCCCGCCGGCAGCACCAGCAGCGGGGGACGGACGATCCCCTCGCGGATGCGCGCGGAGAAGAGCGGATCCTGATCGGCCGCTTTCCCACGGTCGCTCACGAAGCTCACCTTCCGCACCTCGGGAAACGGGCGGCTCGTGTCGATCGCACCGCGCTCGTAGAGCAGCTCGTCGAGCGTGCCGTTGATGATGAGCCGCCGGTCGAACGGAAAGGGGATGCCGATGTGACGGATGTGCCGCGTGATCGTGGTCGTGCAGTTGGCGGTCGCGGCGTTGTAGAACTGGGCCTGCGTGTCGAGCGCGTTGATCGAGTCGACGTAGTCGAGCAGGATCCTGCGCGCCCGGACGATCGGCGTCCGGAGCGGATAGAGGTAGACCTGCTCGTTCCGGTAGTTGGTCCGGAGACGGATCACGTCGCGTTCGTCGGCGACGACGTAATAGATCTCGAACTGCTTGAAGAAGCCTTTGACGGCCGAGTACTCCTCGCCCTTCTCCTTGCGGGTCTCGATCGAGATCGCGAGGTGCTGCCCGTCGGCGAAGTCCCAGCTCATGATGGTGTGGGCGATGCCGGAGGCGTCCCAGTACGACATGAAGAGGTCCATGCCGTTCAGCTTTCCGAGATCGAAGGTGCGGGTCTCCCAGTGGGGCGTGAAGTCGGTCTCGCTCCGGTAGTCGAAGTTGCGGAGGTTCGTGACCGTCATCGTGTCACCGTCGAGGTCGACGTGGGCCGTGTGGGCGACGTCGGGCTGCCAATCGCGGTCGTTGCGGGGCGTGACGCTCCCCCACCAGAGCGCCCAGAGACCGAACACGATGGCCAGGGTCGCGAGCGTGCGAAGGAACGGCCGCACCGTGAACACGGTCCAAAGACCGCCGAGCACCAACGCCGCGGCGAGGCCGTTGGCGAGCCATCCAGGTCGCGGCCCGGTGAAATGCAGCGCCGCCGCCATCCACGCAAGGGGGAGCAGCAGGAGGAGGCCGAAGAGGAACCAGCTGAGGACGCGCATGGTCAGGGCGTGCTCGCTGTTGGGATCGATCTGAAAGGTGTGGTCGGTCCCATGGGCGTGGTCGCGATCCTCGAGCGGTCGCGGATATCAGACGGCCACCCGGGCGCAAGCGCTCGGCCTCGCGGGCAAGGCCGGCGTGCGCACGCGCGCCGACGTGCAGATGGGCCTTCGCCGAGGCTCTCAGCCCACGCAGGCGAGGACGAGGCGCATCGGCAGGAGCTCGCGCGTCACCGGGTTCACCATGAGACCGAGGCTCTCGAGGGTGAACGCGCCGAGGAGCGGCGTCACGCCCTCGGGGCCGAACACGACCTGCGAGGTGCCGACGTCGCCGCCGAGCTCGAAGAAGACCTCCCCGACGTCCCATACCTGATGCGTCCCGTCCGCGAGCGTGAACCGCTGACGCTTGAGACGGGGCGCGCCCAGCTCTTCGAGCACGCTCGCCGGCACGACGCTGTAGATGGCACCGGTGTCGACGAGCAATTCGAGGTCGATTGTCCCCCGGTCCGGTCGACGCGGATTGGAGATCGTCGCCTGTACGTAGGTTACGCCCACGGAGCCGATCTTAGTCAGTCGATCGTTCGGCATCGCCCCTACTCGTAGCGTATGCAGCGCGAGCGCGCGACCGCTCACAACACGAGTTGGAAGCGCGCCTGGAGTACGTGCAGGCGGCCGTCGAGCGAACCGCCGTCGATGAACGCGAGCTGATAGCCGGCTTGCCAGCGCACCCAGCGGTTCCAGTACCAGTTGAAGCCGGCGCTGAGCTCGTGCATGCGGCCGCCGTGAATGTCGCCCTGCTCGAGGTCGACCCACGACCACCGCGCCGCGCATTCGGCGGCGCCGAGTCCGCGCGCGCGCCAGCTCAACGGTCGGAGCGGGATCACCTGGCCGAAGACCGCCTGCTCGCGGTCGTAGGGTCGCACCTCGCCGGTGAGGAGATACGCCGCGCTCAGGTACATCCCCGGGAACCGCGCCGCGGCGTCGTTCGCGAACGCGTGCAGGAACTCGCCCTGGAACGAGAGCGGCCCGCGCCGGCCGGCGGCCTCCAGGCCGAGCACGAAGGCCTGACTGGCGTCCACCACGCCGGTATCGACGGCGACCGGCGCCAAGAAGCTCTCGGGCCGCGACTGGTACCGCACGCTGTCGGCGCCCCCGAACGTGTAGCTTCCGGCGAGCCCGAGGTGCACGAGCTCGGGATAGCGGCCGTCGGGCGCGGCTTCGACGTCGCGCACGAGCCCCGTCAGGCGACCGACGAACCGCGCCAGCGCCCGACTCTGGTCGCCGACGTCGCGCCGCTGCCCCACCGTGTACCAACCGATCCCGCCGCTGATCCGGTCGTCCTTGAAGGTGCGGCGCGTGAAGAGACCGAGCGAGGTCGCCGGGACGAAGGCCTGCACCGGGGCCGGCAGCTCGAGGAAGGTCCGGTCGCGGCTGCTCATGCGATTCTCGAAGCCGAGCGGGGCGTCGAGCGCTCCGAGGCGGATCGTTCCGACCCACGGCACGTCCCGCCACATGAGCCACGCCGAGTCGAGATAGAAGTCGTTCTGGAGGACGCCGAACTCGAGGTTGTACTGCACCGGGTAGCCGAGCCGTATGGCCCCGCTCGACGTGAGAAAGGCGCGGCGCACGCCGACGTCGTCCGGCACCTCCTCGGCACCGCCCCGCGATGCGAAGGCCGCCGCGTCGAGGTGGAGCTTGAAGCCCACGCGGCCGGCGATGAGCGGCTCGGCGCCGAGGCCGAAGTGCGGCCGCCTGTCCTCGAACGTCATCTCCGGTTCGGCGAGCAGGCGATAGCGGAGCGCGTGGTCCCAGTAGATCTCCGCGCGCGGGAGCCAGCGCGGCAGCCGCACGCCGGGTGGCGGCGGACCCTGGAGCGCGACCGCCGGCGCACCGGGCCGGGGCCGCCCCCACAGCCCGACCTCGTGTCCGGGCTTGACGCATCCCGAGAGCCCGAGCCACGCCGCCAGGAGGGCGAGCGCGACGCGGGCTCCCGGAACCACCATTCGCAGGCTCAGTCGAAGATCGTGTAGACGAGCGCCGCCGTCACGCGGGCGACGTCGCCATCCGACCCGTCCTTCGTCTCCTTGTGGCCGTAGAGGGTCTCGAGACCGATCGAGAGACGCTTGTGGAATTGGAAGATGACGTTCGCCGACGCGTAGACCGTCTGGTGATACGCGTCGCCCGTCTGGCTCGCGGTGTTGTCGAGGTTGACGTAGCCGCCGCTCACCGTCGACCGCCAGCGCTCCGCCCAGTGGTGGGTGTAGCCCAGCATCAGGCCGAGGTACGGAATCGTCTCGAGGTCGCCGTCGTCGTCGAAGGCGGCGTCATTGTTGACGAAGTCGTCGTTGCTGTAGCGGAAGAGCCCGTGCCCGTAGGTGGCCTGCGCCTGCAGGCTGTCGTCGCCCCAGGTGCTGAAGACCGCCGAGGCGTTGAACCCCCAGCCGAGCTTGCTCTGCCGGCCCTGGCTCGAGTCGTCGACGCTGATCGAGCGCAGGATGGTCGCGAGCTGCACGTGGCCGAGGCCGTCACGCTCCCAGCGCGCGTTCACGCCGCCGTCAGGGGCGTTGTTGATGCTGCGCGCCGAGTCGGGCTGACCCGTGAGGTCGACCTCGGATTCGGGCTGCTCGAGGCCGAAGTTCAGCTGCCACTCGTCGTTCAGCGGCAGCAGGTACCGGATGAGCGGACGGCGGGCGAAGATGGCCGAGTTCGGTCCCTCGTAGTCGACGGTGTCGGGCCACACGTCCGGATCCTCGAAGATGCTGAAGGTCTGGCCGACGATGATGTTGTAGTACTGCCCCCAGAGGTGACGGATGCGGTACGGGAACTCGCCGCCGCCCGAGCCGTAGAAGTCGTTCTCGTAGTAGAAGCGCGGCTTGCCGGCGACCTCGGGGGCGCGCACGTCGATCCGCAGCTGCGAGCCCTTGGCGTTGATGTTGAAGCGCGGGTCGCCGCCCTTGTCGGACTGGCCGGTCACCGGGATGCGAGCGGTGATGAAGCGGTTGTCGTCGCCGGCGTTCTCGGTGTCGAACGTGACGTCGGTGCGCGGCTTGGCGTTGAACTTGATGAGTACGCTGGTGTTCGGGATGCGCGTGAAGCCGCGATACGCCGGGTCGAGCGTGAGGTCGCCGGGACGAGGCGCCGCATCTTGCTGATTCACGAGGCTGCCGCGGTTCCGGACCTTGCTCGCCTCCCCGGTGATGGCGGGCTCGGACCCGGTGGCGACGGCGGCCGCCGCCGGAGCCTTGGCCGGCTCGGCAGTGCGCGCGGGCGGCGGCGCCACCTCCCGTTCCTTCTCGCGCTGCTCCATCTGGTCGATGCGCTGCTGGAGCATGCGCACCTGGGCCTTCAGCTCCTCGACCTCCGGGCTCGCGGCGACGGCCGCGCGCGGCGCGAGCGCCGCGAGGAAGACGACGAGGACGGTCGTGACGATACGGGGGGACGTCATCGTTCGACTCCTTCTCATTCCGCCGGGTTGGGGCCGAAGACCCCGACCCCGAGCTTGCCCGCGATGTAGCGGATCGCCTGCTGCGCCCGCACGCTGTTGCCGGCCTCGTTCAAGCGCGGCGAGAAGGCCGCGATCGCGAAGCGGCCCGGGACCACCGCGACGATGCCGCCCCCGACGCCCGTCTTGGACGGCAAGCCGGCGTCGAAGGACCAGCGGCCCGACTCGTCGTAGAACCCCGCCGTCATCATGATGGCGAGGAGCTCGGGGACGCTCGACTCGGCGAGCATGCGCTTCCCGGTCTTGGGGTTCACGCCGCCGTTCGCGAGCGTCGCCCCCATGATCGCGAGGTCCTTGGTGTTGATGCCGACCGAGCACTGCTTGGTGTAGACCCGCAGCGCCTCCTCGGGCTCGGAGTAGAGCCGCTCCCAGTTGTAGAGCAGGTTGGCGATGCCGCGGTTGCCGAAGGCCGTGCTGTACTCGGAGTCATAGACCTTCTGGAGGAGCGGCAGCTTCTCGCCCGCGAAGCCTTCGAGGTTGCCGAGCACGCGGGCCCAGCGATCGGCCTCGTTCTTCGCCTTCACCAGGCTCGCGGCCGCGATCGCGCCCGCGTTCACCAGCGGGTTCACCGAGCGCGCCTTGTAGATCTCGAGCGCGAGCTTCGAGTTGAACGGCAGCCCGGTCGGCTCGACCCCGATCTTGTCGGCGATGACATCGGGCGTGCCGTGCTGCTCCATCACCAACGCCGCCGTGAACGGCTTCGAGACCGACTG
>CAZWAX010000263.1:0-8493 GCA_964631985.1 uncultured Polyangiaceae bacterium
CTCCCCACCTCTACGATCGTCTTGAAGATCTGCAGCTGCTTGGTCTCGATCATCGTTGCGTCATCACCTCATACGATCGACGCGATCTCCCCGTGAGATCGCGGTGTTCTGCCCGCGCTTCGGGCAGCAGTGCTCGCGCGCGCGGCAACGACACACGCGCGAACCGTGTCGCGTCGTCGTCCGAGCTCTGCTGCACCGTGGCATCCCCGTTGCACATTCACCGTTCTCGAGAGCGCGGCGTCACAACGATCGCCGCACGAGATTGGAGGGAGAAGCAAGCGAGATGCCTGACCGAGGCGCAACGTCGACGCTGGTGATCGTCGGGAACGGGATGGTGGCGCATCGCTTGTGCGAGCGGCTCACCGAGCTCGATCGCGCCGCGCGCTGGAACGTGGTGGTCTTCGCCGAAGAGCCGCGCCCCGCCTACGACCGCGTGCATCTGAGCGCGCTCTTCGACGGCCGGACCGCCGACGATCTGCAGCTCGCCAGCGTCGTCTGGTATGCGGAGCGCAACATCACTCTCCATCTCGGCGACCGCGTCGTCGAGCTGGATCGCGCGGCGCGGACGGTCGTCTCGGCACGCGGCCGTTCCGTGACCTACGACGCGCTCGTGCTCGCGACCGGCTCGGCGCCGTTCGTGCCGGTGCTGCCGGGCACGACGCTCCCGGGCGTCTTCGTCTACCGCACGATCGAGGACCTCGACGCGATCCGCGCCTGGTCGGCGCGCGCCGGCTCGGCCGCGGTGATCGGCGGCGGCCTGCTCGGCCTCGAGGCGGCGAAGGCCGTCCACGATCTCGGCCTCGTCACCCACGTGGTCGAGGTGGCGCCGCGCCTCATGCCCCGCCAGGTCGACGCCAGCGGTGGTGACGTCCTGCGGCGGGCAATCGCGAAGCTCGGCGTCCACGTCCACCTCGGCGTGCAACCGGAGGCCCTCCTCGGCGACACCGCGATCGAGGGCATCGCGCTCGCCGGCGCCGAGCCGCTGCCCGTCGACATGGTGGTGATCTCGGCCGGCATCCGCCCGCGCGACGAGCTGGCGCGCGACGCCGGCATCGCGGTCGGCGCGCGCGGCGGCATCGTCGTCGATCCGGCGCTCCGCACCAGCGACCCGTACGTCTACGCGATCGGCGAATGCGCGCTCGCGAACGGGATGGTCTACGGGCTCGTCGGGCCCGGCTACGCGATGGCCGACGCGCTCGCCGCACGCCTGTGCGGGGGCGACGCGACCTTCACCGGGGCCGAGCTCTCGACCAAGCTGAAGCTCCTCGGCGTCGACGTCGCGAGCTTTGGCGACGCTTTCGCCGACGAGACCGCCGGCACGCACGCGCAGCGCCTGGTGCTCGAGGATCGCGTCCGCGGCGTCTACCAGAAGCTCGTGCTGTCCGCCGACGGCACGCGGCTCCTCGGGGGCATGCTGGTGGGCGACGCGGCGGCATACGGCACACTGCTCGACGTCTGCCGCCGCGGCGTGCCCGTGCCCGAGCGCGCGCTCGATCTCCTCGTCGGTCCGAGCGGCGGCGGCGGCGGCGGTGCGGCCGTCGCCCTCGACGACGCGGCGCAGGTCTGCTCGTGCAACGGCGTCACCCGCGGGACGATCTGCCGCGCCGTCCGCGACGACGGGCTGACCTCGGTCGCCGAAGTGAAGGCGTGCACGCGCGCCGGCACCGGATGCGGCGGCTGCGTGCCGCTGGTGGCGAGCCTGATCCAGAGCGAGCTCGCCAAGGCCGGGCGCGCCGTCAAGCCGCTGCTCTGCGAGCACTTCGCGTTCACCCGCCAAGAGCTTTTCCAGATCGTCAAGCTCGGCCGCATCACGAGCTTCGACGCCCTCCTCGCGAGCCACGGCAGCGGCGCCGGGTGCGAGATCTGCCGGCCGGCCGTCGCGTCGATCCTGGCCAGCACCTGGAACGACTTCGTGCTCGCCCACGCAACGATTCAGGACACCAACGACCGCTTCCTCGCCAACATCCAACGCGGGGGCACCTACTCGGTCATCCCCCGCATCCCCGGGGGCGAGATCACGCCTGAGAAGCTGATCGTGATCGGCGAGATCGCCCAGCGCTTCGACCTCTACTGCAAGATCACGGGCGGGCAGCGCATCGATCTGCTCGGCGCCCGCGTCGATCAGCTCCCCGCGATCTGGGAGGTGCTCGTCGCCGCCGGCTTCGAGAGCGGTCACGCCTACGGCAAGGCGCTCCGGACCGTCAAAAGCTGCATCGGCTCCACCTGGTGCCGCTACGGGGTGCAGGACTCGACGGCGCTCGCGATCCGGATCGAGGAGCGCTACCGCGGCCTGCGCGCGCCCCACAAGCTCAAATCGGCCGTGTCGGGCTGCATCCGCGAATGCGCCGAGGCCCAGAGCAAGGACTTCGGGATCATCGCGACCGAGAAGGGCTGGAACCTGTACGTCTGCGGCAACGGCGGGGCGCAGCCGCGCCATGCCGACCTGCTCGCAACCGACGTCGACGAGGCCACGCTCGTCACGCTCCTCGACCGCTTCCTGATGTACTACATCCACACCGCGAACCCGCTCGAGCGCACCGCGCGCTGGCTCGAGCGGCTCGACGGCGGCCTCGACTACCTGCGCCGGGTGATCATCGACGACGCCCTCGGCATCGCCGCCCAGCTCGAGCGCGACATGGCGCGGCTGGTCGCGAGCTACGCGTGCGAGTGGGCGGCGGTCGTCCGCGATCCCGCCCGTCGACGCGACTTCACGATCGCCGCCGCCGCGGATCGCCCGCCCACGTTCGTCCGCACCCGCGGTCAGAAGCAGCCGCAGCCCTGGGACGACGAGACGCCGCTACCCCCGCGCCCGGCCGCCACCGATCCCGACAGCACGTGGGTCCGCGTCGCCCGCGCCGCCGACGTGCCGCGCGACGGCGGCCTCACCATCACGCACGGCGGGTTGCGGATCGCCGTCTTCCACTTCGCGACCCGGAACGAGTGGTGGGCGACCCAGGCCACCTGTCCGCACCGGAAGGACGACGTGCTCGGGCGCGGGCTCCTCGGGACCCATGACGGGACGCCCAAGGTCGCCTGCCCGCTCCACAAGAAGACCTTCTCGCTCACGACCGGCGAGGGCCTGAGCGACCCGCGCTACTGCGTCCGTACCTATCCCGTCGAGCTGCGCGACGCCGACGTGTGGCTGAAGCTGCCGCCGCGCGACGCCGTCGACGAGCCGCTCGCGCTGCCGACCGAGGAGCCCGCATGCGCGCGCCCGTGATGGCACGACCCGTGGTCGACGCGAGCGTCGTCACTACCGGGCTCCTCGCCGCCGTCTGGTTCGGCTCGCGCTTCGGGCGCGATCTCGATCACGCCCTCCTCGGGTACGCCGGCGCGACCATCGTCGCGGTGTTTGGCACGACGTGGCGGGCGAGTGCCTTCTGGCGCCGGCCGGCCTCGGCCCAGTACGCCCGCACGCTCGTCACGGCGCTGCGCAAGCCGCGCCGGCTGCGGACGATCCTGCGCGCGACCGGCGCCGACCTCGTCGGGCAGACCTTCATCGCGCGCCGCTCGCGTCTCCGCTGGCTCGCCCACCTGTCGCTTTCGCTCGGGACCCTCGCGAGCTTCGCGATCACCGTGCCGCTCGTTTTCGGCTGGCTCCACTTCGAGGCCGAGGGCCAGTCGCACTACCGTCCGGTATTGTTCGGCCTGCCGGCGGGTCCGGCGCTCGCGATCGACGGCGTCCCGGCGTGGTTCCTCTTTCACGGCCTCACGCTCGCCGGCGTGGCGGTCGCGCTCGGCGCCACCTACTTCGTCGTCACCCGACTCCGCATGCGGACGATCCCCGACATGACCAACGGCCGACACCTCGCGCCGCTCGTCCTCCTGCTGGTCGTGGCGCTGTCCGGTCTCGCGCTGCCCGCGAGCCGCACCAGTCCGCTGGCCTTCGCCATCGCCGCCCGCGTGCACGAGCTCGCGGTGATCGTGCTGCTGGTGGCGTTGCCGTTCTCGAAGCTGGCGCACGTGCTGATCCGACCGCTGCAGCTCGGCGCCCGGGTGCAGAATCGACCCGACGCCGAACGCCGACTCTGCGCCTGCGGTGCGCCCCTCGCGCCGACCGCCCAGCTCGTGGCCGTCGAGGCCCTGCTCGCCGCGCGCGGCGCGCGCTTCGCGGGACATCAGCGGCACTGTCCGGGGTGCCGCCGCCGACTGGTGGCCACGGCGCAAGCGCGGCTGCTCGGCGCACCCTTCCATCCCGACCTCGTCGCCGCCGGCCCCGAACGGCCCGGCCGAAAGGTGGCCTAGCCTCATGGCGCTGCTTCCCGCCGATCCTGCGACGCTCGCCGAGCAGTTCGGGCCGCACCTCGCGTGGGAGCCGCCCGGCGGGTTCGCCGCCCGTGGGACGCCGGACCGCACGGTGAAGACGCACTGTTGCTTCTGCGGCCAGCAATGCGGCGTGCAGCTCCAGGTGAAGGACGAGCGCGTGGTCGGCGTCGAGCCGTGGGAGGAGTTCCCCTTCAACGCCGGCAAGCTCTGCCCGAAGGGCGTGAAGCGCTACCTCCAGAACAACCATCCCGACCGCCTGCTCCGCCCGCTGGTGCGCACCGGCCGCGGCTTCGCGCCCATTCCGTGGGACGAGGCGCTCGATCAAGTCGCCGAGCGCATCCGCCGCATCCAGGCGCAGCACGGGCCCGACGCGTTCGCCGTCCTCTCGGGCGCCTCGCTCACCAACGAGAAGGCCTACCTGATGGGCAAGTTCGCGCGCCTCGCCGTCGGCACGCGCAACATCGACTACAACGGCCGCCTCTGCATGGTCGCCGCCGGCGCCGGCAACCTGAAGGCGTTCGGCATCGACCGGGCCGCCAACCCCTGGGCCGACATCGCCGCCACCGACTGCATCATGGTGCTCGGCTCCAACGTCTCGGAGTGCAGCCCGATCACGACCGACTACATCTGGCGCGCCCGCGACCGCGGCGCCCGCCTGATCGTCGTCGACCCGCGCCTCACGCCGATCGCCCGCACCGCCGACCTCTACATGCCGGTACGGCCGGGGCGGGACGTGGCGCTCCTGAACGCAATCCTCCACGAAGTGATCCGGCTCGGCGGCGTCGACCACGCCTTCGTCGCCGCCCACACCAACGGCTTCGACGAGGTGTTGGCCGCCGTGGCCGACTACGCACCCGAGACCGTCGAGCAGCAGGTAGGCGTCCCGGCCCGCCGCATCCGCGAGGCCGCGGCGCTCTGGACGCAGGCACCGCGCACCATGCTGCTGCACGCCCGCGGCATCGAGCATCACACCAAGGGCGTCGACAACGTCCTCGCCTGCATCAACCTGGTGCTCGCGACCGGCAAGATCGGCCGTCCGGGCTGCGGCTACGCGACCATCACCGGCCAGGGCAACGGCCAGGGCGCGCGCGAGCACGGCCAGCGCTGCAACCAGCTGCCCGGGGCGCGCGACGTCGAGAACCCCGAGCATCGCGCCGCGGTCGCGTCCGCATGGGGCGTGCCCGAAGAGCGCATCCCCCGGAAGGGTGCCACGGCACCGCAGATCATCGAGAAGATCCATGCCGGCGAGATCCGCGGCTTGCTCTCCCTCTGCTTCAACCCGCTCGTGTCGCTCCCCGACGCCGCCTACACGCGTGCCGCGCTCGAGCGCCTCGACTTCTTCACGACCATCGACTTCTTCCTCTCCGAGACGGCGCAACATGCCGATCTCGTCCTGCCGGGGTCGCTCCACGAGGAGGACGAAGGCACGGTGACGAGCTGCGAGGGTCGCGTCGTCCGGATCCGCGCCGCGGTGGCGCCGCCGGGCGAAGCGAAGCGCGATTGGGAGATCATCCGGGACCTCGCCTTCCGGCTCGGCGCGCGCGAGCTCTTCGATTTCTCCTCCACCCACGACATCTTCGAGGAGCTGCGCCGGGTGTCGAAGGGCGGTATCGCCGACTACTCCGGCATCACCTGGGACAAGATCGACCGGCAGCTGGGCGTCTTCTGGCCGTGTCCGAGCGAGGACCATCCCGGAACGCCGCGTCTCTTCGAGGACGGCCGCTTCAACCATCCCGACGGTCGTGCCCGCATGCACGCCGTCACCTACCGCCCGCCGGCCGAGGACGTCGACGCGGAGTACCCGACCATCCTCACCACCGGCCGGGTCGTGTCGCAGTTCCTGAGCGGCAACCAGACCCGGCGCATCGGGCCGCTGGTCGAGCAGTATCCGGCGCCCAAGGTCGAGATCCATCCGCGACTCGCCGCCGCGCTCCACATCGGCGACGGCGAGATCGTCCGGGTCGTGAGCCGGCGCGGCCACCTCGACCTGCCGGCGCACGTCGTCGCGACCATCCGCCCCGACACCGTCTTCATTCCGTACCACTGGCCCGGCGACCAGTCGGCGAACCGCTTGACCGTCCGCGCCTACGACCCGGTCGCGGGCATCCCCGAGTTCAAGGTGGCGGCGGTCCGCATCGAACGGTTGCCGGGAGCGGCCGCCCAGATTGAAGGGTCGCGCCCACAGCCCGTGTCGCTGGTGCGGGCGAGACAGGACGCCAGATGATTCAGGAGCTCTTCGTCGACGCCAATCGCTGCATCGGCTGCCGCGCCTGCGTGCAGGCCTGCTCCGAGTGTCCCGAGCACGACGGCCAATCGATGATCCACCTCGACTGGCTCGAGCGCGCGACCACGGTGCAGACCGCGCCGACCGTCTGCATGCACTGCGCCGAGCCGTCGTGCGTCGCGGTCTGTCCGACCGACGCGATCAAGATCGACCCGGAGGGGGTCGTGCTCTCGGCGCTACAGGAGCGCTGCATCGGTTGCGGCAATTGCGCCGTCGCCTGCCCGTTCGGCGTCCCGCAGATCGATCTCGCCCGGGCCCTCATGCGGAAGTGCGACCTCTGCTACGACCGCACCTCGGTCGGCAAGAAGCCGATGTGCGCGACCGTCTGCCCGTCGGGCGCCCTTTTCTACGGCACGCGCGAGGAGGTGAACGACCTCCGGCGCGCCCGCCCGCAGAGCCGTTTCGTCTTCGGCGACGAGACCCTCCACACCCGGAACGCGTTCATGGTTCCACTCGCCGTCGACACCGTCGTCGTTGGCATCCCTGACGGCGACGCCACGAGCGCCGCCCCTCGGCGCACACCCGCCGAGCAGCATCTCGAGGAGGCGCTGTGTTGACGCGTGCATCCACTCCCTTTCCGATCGAGGTCGACGCCGAGCGTCGCGTCGACCGGCGCCGCTTTCTCGGCACGGCCGGCGTAGCGCTCGCCGTCGCGGCGGCCGGCGACTGGCTCGCCCGTCGCATCGTCGCGCACGTCCCGGCGTTGCCGGCGCTGTCCGCCGCCACGCTCGCCGAGCTCGCCCCCGGCGAGGCCCGCATCGTCGCCCGCGCCGACGGCGAGACCCTGGCCGTCCGCCTGCAGGACGGCTCGGTCGCCGCGTTCGACCGACGCTGCCCGCATCTCGGGTGCCCGGTCGTGTGGGCCGCCGAGCGCGGGCGCTTCGAGTGCCCGTGTCATCACGCCGCCTTCGACGCCCGGAGCGGCGCCGTGCTGTTTGGACCACCGCGAACCGGGCTCACGCCCGTCGCCATCCGCACCACCGGAGGAGACCCAACGTGACGAAGCGAACGTCCACCCTCACCCGCCGCCGATTCCTCCGCCGCTCGGCGCTGACCCTGGCACTGGCCGGCCTGCCGAAAGGCTGGGTCGGTCGCGTCTTCGCCGACGACGGCCCCGAGGCCCCCGACGTGCGCCTCGGCATCATCGCCCTCACCGACTGCTCGTCGATCGTGATGGCCCACGAGCTCGGACTCTTCGCCAAGTACGGCATCCGCTCGACGGTCTCGAAGGAGGCCTCGTGGGCCGTGATCCGCGACCGCCTGACGCTCGGCGAGAACCAGGCGACCCACATGCTCTACGGGATGCCGTACGCCTCGACGATGGGCCTGCTCGGCTCGCCGAAGAAGCCGATGGTCATCCCGCTCTGCCTGAACCGCAACGGCCAGGCCATCACGCTCGCGAAGCACCTGCTCGCCAAAGGCGTCAAGCAGCCCGCCGACCTGAAGCCGCTGGTCGACGCCGCCAAGGCCGCCGGTCAGCCGATGACGTTCGCGATGACGTTCCCCCCGGGGACCCACGCGATGTGGATGCGGTACTGGCTCGGCGCGGGCGGGATCAATCCCGACAAGGACGTCACCCTCATCACGATCCCGCCGCCGCAGATGGTCACCAACATGAAGGTCGGCAAGATGGACGGCTTCTGCGTCGGCGAGCCCTGGAACGCCCGCGCCATCGCCGACGGCATCGGCTACACGGTCACGACGACGCAGCAGATCTGGCCCGACCACCCCGAGAAGGTGCTCGCGTTCACCGCCGAGTTCGCCGACGAGAACCCGCGCACCGTCACCGCCGTCATGCGCGCAGTCGTGGAGGCGAGTCAGTACATCGACACGCTCGAGAACCGCCCGCACGTCGCCGAGGTCGTGAGCCGGCCGCAGTACATCAACACCGACAAGGACGCGATCCTCGGCCGCCTGCTCGGCAAGTACGACTACGGCGACGG
>CAZWAX010000264.1:0-8484 GCA_964631985.1 uncultured Polyangiaceae bacterium
TGCGAGCAGCGCGACGTGAAGGGCCTCTACAAGAAGGCCCGCGCCGGCGAGATCAAGGAGTTCACCGGCATCTCGGCACCCTACGAGGCGCCCGAGAAGCCGGAGCTCACGATCAACACGGCCGGCCAGAGCGTCGAGGACAGCGCGAAGCAGATTCTGGCGTACCTCGAGAAGCAGGGCATCGTCCCCAAGGCGTGATTCCGCGATGCCGGGAGCTGACGCCACACGCGGCGGCGGCTCCCGGCAGCGCGATGCGCCTGCCGCCGCGACGGTCGTCGCGTGGCAGGTCGGCCTGGTCGTCGCGGTCGTGCTCGCGGTCTACGCGAACGCGCTGCCGAACGCGTTCCTGTGGGACGACCACCACCTGATCGTCGGCAATCCCGCGATCAAGCGTTGGGACGCGCTCCCGGGTCTCTTCACGTCCGATCTCTTCCCGGGCGGCGTGACGAGCGGCTACTACCGGCCGCTCCAGGCGCTCACCTACGCCGTCGACTACCGGATGTGGGGACTCGCGCCGGCGGGCTTCCACCTCACCAACGTCCTGCTGCATGCCGCGACCGCGGCGCTCCTCTACGTGCTCGCCGTGCGGGTGCTCGGCTCGCCGCCCGCCGCGCTCGTGGCGGCGCTGCTCTTCGCCGTCCATCCGTTGCACGTCGAGGCCGTGACGTACGTCTCCGGACGCTCCGACCCCCTCGCGGCGGTGTTCGTGCTGCTCGCCGTGCTCGGATTCCTCCCCGCCGACGGCCGCGGACGGTGGTGGGCGCTCGGCGCGTTCTTGTTGGCCCTCCTCGCGCGCGAAGCGGCGCTCGTGCTGCCGTTGCTGCTGCTCGTGGTCGATCGCGTGCCGCCCGGACGCGCGCGGCGACCGCTCCGCGACCTCGCGCCGTACGCGGGCGTCATCGCGATCTATCTCGCGCTCCGCGTGCTCGCCGTCGACGCGAGCGCCGTTCCGCCGGCGACCGCGAGCGTGCCGCTCGGCTTTCGCCTGCTCACGATGGCGGAGGTGATCGTGCGGTATCTCGTCCTCGTGATCGTGCCCCGCGGTCTCCACATGGAGCGCGCGGTGACGCCGGTCGCGGCGGTGCTCGATCCGACGGCGCTCGCGGCCACAGGCGCGCTCGCCCTGCTCGTCGTCGGTGCGTGGCGCGCCCGCGCGACCCGCGCGTGGCCCGTGGCGCTGGGCGTCGCCTGGTTCCTGGTGGCGCTGGTGCCGGTCGCCAACGTGGTGCCGCTCGCGACCTTCATGGCGGAGCATTGGCTGTACGTGCCGCTCATGGGGCTCGCGCTCGCCGCCGGCTGGAGCGCGACGGCGCTGCCGTCACCGGCGTGGCGCCGGCCGGTGCTTCTCGGCGTCGCGGTCGCGCTCGTCGTCCTCGGCGGCCTCACCATGCGGCGGAACCAGGACTGGCGCGACGGCCGGACGCTCTACGAGAGCCTGGTGCCACTCGCACCGGACAGCGTGCGCGTGCGCGTGAACCTGGCGGAGGCGTATCAAGCGGCGGGTGAGGTCGAGCGGGCGCGGGCGGCGTACGAGGACGTCGTGCGGCACCGGCCGGACGATCCCGCCGTCGCCGACGCGCTCAACAACCTCGGCAACATCGAGCGGAGCACCGGTCGTCTTCCCGAGGCGCTCGCGGCCTTCGATCGTGCGCTCGCCGTTCGCCCGGGCCACGTGGCGGCGCACAACGGCCGGGCACTGGTGCTGCAAGCGTTCGGGCGGAACGACGAGGCCGAGCGCGAGCTCGCGACCGCGCTCGCGCTCGATCCCGACGCGGCGACCACGCACAGCAATCTCGGCAATCTCCATTTTCGCCGTGGCGAGATCGAACGCGCGCGCGACGCGTACCTGGCGGCCATCGCGCTCGATCCCGACCATGCCGATGCCCACAACAACCTCGGCAGCGCCTATGTCCGCCTCGGCGAACCCGCGCGCGCCGAGCAGGCGTACCGCCAAGCGCTGCGGTTGAACCCGGGATCGGAAGGCGCGCGGCGGAATCTCACCATCGTGCTCGAGGCGGCGCCCTCAGCGACGGGACGTTTGCGCTCCCCGGACGAACCGCGTAGCTCGCGCCGGTGACCACGGCAGCGACGACGACCGGACGGCGAGCCTGCCGCAGCACGCGTCGCACCGTGCTCGTGGTCGCGGCGCTGCTCGTGGTCGGCTGCGGGTGGCTGGTGGCATCGCCGCGCGACCTCGCTTCCACACCCGCGCCCGCCGCCGCGGCGTCGCCGTCGCCCCGTCCGCCGGTCGGCATCACGAGCCGCGTGTTCGTCGACCCGGCGCGCGCGCGCGAGCTCGCGACCACGATCTGGTATCCCGCGACCGCCGACACCGTCGAGCACGAGATGGAATGGGACGGCATCTTTCTCGGGCGCGGCGCCTGGGAGGCGCCGCTCCGGCCGACGCCGCGACGCTGGCCGGTGGTGTTGCTCTCGCACGGCAGCGGCGCGGACGGATCGAACCTCGCCTGGCTCGCCGAGGCGCTGGCGTCGCGCGGCTACCTGGCGGTCGCCATGGACCACCCCGGCGATCGCTTCGGCGACACCAGCGTGGAAGGGCGCTTCGCCGCCTGGCGCCGCGCGCGCGACGTGAGCGTCGTGCTCGATCGGTTGCTCGTGGAGGCGACCTTCGGGGCGCGCGTCGATCGCAGCCGGATCGCGGCGGCGGGCCACTCCTCGGGCGGGTATACCGCGCTCGCCCTCGCCGGTCTCCGGCTGCAGCCGAGCAAGTACTTCACCTATTGCTCTGCGCGCTCGGCTCGTCAGCCCGGGCCGGACTGCAAGCTTTTCGTCGATCTGGATCCGAGCCGGATCGAAGATCTCGGCGAGGCCGGGAAGTCGCGGCGTGACCGCCGCATCCGTGCCGTGCTGGCGCTCGCCCCCGTGCTCGGACCGGCAGCGATCACGGCGAGTCTCCGCAGCATCACGGTCCCGGTGACGATCGTCGCGTCGCCGACGGACGAGTACGTCCCGTTCGCGCTGAACGCGGCGCACTATCAGCAGCGGATCCCGCGGGCGCGCCTGGTCAAGATTCCCGACGCCGGGCATTTCGTCTTCATGCCGGTCTGCACCCTCCCGGGACGGCTGGTCGCCGCCCAGGTATGCGTCGACCGGAGCGACGCCGTCGACCGGGCCGCGGTACATGCCGACGCCGTCGAGCTCGCGCTCGCGTTCTTCGATCGGACACTAGGGGTGCCGCGGCCGCGTGCCGCACGCCGACGTCCGTCCGCCCGCGCTCACTGACTCGCGTCAGTGGGAGGTCGCGGCGCGCTGCTTGGCGGCGCTGGCAACGATGCCCACCAAGCGATCCGGTTCGACGGGCTTGCCGACGTGCACCTGGAATCCGGCGGAGAGGGCCCGCACGCGATCCTCGGCGGCCCCGTACGCCGTCAAGGCGACCCCCAGCATCCGGCCGCCCGCTTCGGCTTTGCGCGACCGGATCGCGCGCATCAGCATGTAGCCGTCCTGGCCGGGCATCGCGATGTCGGACACCAGGATGTCCGGCACCCACGCGTCCAGGAGGAGCAGGGCGGCCGCCGCCGAGAGACACGTCCGTACCTCGGCTCCTTCCGCTTCGAGCACGGCGCCGATCGTGTCGCAGGTGTCGCGATCGTCGTCCACGACGAGCAGCCGGAGCCCACCGAGCCGGGCTGCGTGCATGCCCGTGCGCCCCGCGGAGGCCGCCGCTCGCGCGGCACGCGTGGTGGGGGCCGACATCGCCGGGAGTGTGACGGTGAAGAGCGCGCCGTGCCCCTCGCCCTCGCTGGCGGCCACGACCGTGCCGCCATGCAGCTCGATCAGGTGCCGCACGACGGCGAGCCCGAGGCCCAAGCCCCCATGCGTTCGTGTGGTCGACGTGTCGGATTGCCAAAAGCGCTCGAACAGCCGCGGCAGCGCGGCCGGTGCGAAGCCGGCACCGTCGTCCCGTACCGAGAGGCGGACGTCGTCCCCGACCATGGCGACGCGCACGTCCACCTGACCGCCGCGCGCGGTGAATTTCACGGCGTTCGAGACCAGATTCCAGACCACCTGCTGGAGCCGCTCGGCGTCGCCGGAAATCCAGGGGAGGTCGGGGGCGACGTGAGCCTCGAGCCGAACGCCCTTGGCCTCGGCGGCCGGCCGCATCGCGTCGAGCGCGGCATGCACCACGGGATCGAGCGCCATCGGGGAGACGTCGAGCTGGAGCTTCCCGGTGATGGCGCGTGACACCTCGAGGAGATCCTCGACGATCCGCGCCTGCAGCTTGGCGTTCCGCTCGATGACCTCCAGCCCGCGCCCCACTTTCGTGGCGTCGAGCGCTCCCCGTTTGAGCATCGTCGCCCAGGTCAGGATCGGGGTGAGCGGCGTCCGCAACTCGTGCGACACGACGGCGAGGAACTCGTCGCGCGCGCGGGTCGCCACGGCCAGCTCGTTCGCGAGCGCGGCGACGTCGCGCGTCGTGCTCGAGAGTGCGCTCTGCAGCACGTCGCGGGTGTGCCGCAGGGTCTCGAGATTCGCGAGGTTCTCGAAATGCAACCGCAACGATCGGATGAGCAGCACGCGCAGCTCCGAGGCGAGCAGAATCGTCGACACCCAGAACGCGACCAGCAGCACGCCGGTCGCGACGGACGCGGTCGTGCCGTCGCGCAGCAGCAGCACCACCAGCGGGACGAACGTCGCCGTCAGATAGGCGACGAACGCGCTGCGCACCGGGGCGAGGGCCGCGATCCCGCTGACCCCCGCGCCGCCGAGGATGACGAGGAGAAACGTCTGGTACGCCGGCGCGACGCGCGGATAGAGCACGACCGCCGCCACGCCCCAGCCCACACCCGCGAGCCCGTACGCCACGGTGAGGGCCCAATGCCACCAGTCGATCGCGCGGGTGACTTCCGGGGCACGCCTGAAGCGCCAGACGACGATGCCGGCGGGTGACGTCAGCACGCCGATGGCCACCAGCCAGACGAAGAGCGTCTCGCGGGGCGCCGCGTCCCACAGCACGGTCGCGATGATCGCGACCGCGATCGTGCCGATCGCGAAGCCGACCGGCGCCTGCCGGACGACGTAGCGAACGAGCTCGGTCTCGATCTGCGAGCCGATCCCTTCGGACGTTGGGACCGCGGCATCGCGGCCGTCGCCTTCCCCGGCTGACGGAAGGTCTGGCGAAGGGGGCTTGGTCACCACGGTGAACGGACCCTGGCGGTACGGTCCGTCCCTTAGCCCGCGGCGCGTTCTGTCGCTACCGCGAAATTTTGCGCCGCGGCGCCTATCGACGCCGGCCCCGTGACGGCGTAGCGTCCGCCCAATGATCGACCTCCTCGGTTTCGACGCCACCGCCCAGGCCGAGCTCGTCCGTAAGGGCGACGTCTCCTCGAGGGAGCTCGTCGAGTCGACGATCGCCCGCATCGAGCGCCTGAACCCGCAACTGAATGCCGTCATCCATCCCCGCTTCGACCAGGCTCGCGACGAAGCGGCAGCCGCCGCAGCCGGGCCGTTTCGCGGCGTGCCCTTCCTCTTGAAGGACATTCTCGGGATGCAGGCCGGCGAGCCCTACCACATGGGTCTCCGCCGCTTGAAGGATCTCGGCGTGCGCTTCCCGCTCGACAGCCATTTCACCCGGAAGATCCAGGCGGCCGGCTTCGTGATCCTCGGGCGCACCAACGTCCCCGAGCTCGGCACGCTCTGTCAGACGGAGTCGCAGGCCTGGGGTCCGTGCCGGAACCCGTGGAACCTCGCGCACTCGACGGGCGGCTCGAGCGGCGGGTCCGCGTGCGCCGTCGCGGCCGGGCTCGTGCCGGCGGCCCACGCGAACGACGGCGGCGGCTCGATCCGGATCCCGGCGAGCGAATGCGGGTTGGTCGGCCTGAAGCCGACCCGCGGCCGGACCTCGTTCGGCCCGATGGCCGGTGCCCCGGTTGGCGGCATGGTGTCGGACGGCGTCGTCACGCGCAGCGTCCGGGACACCGCGGCGATCCTCGATTGCATCCACGGCGCCATGCCGGGGGACACCTTCGTGGCACCGCCGCCCGCGCGTCCGTACCTCGACGAGGTCGGCGCGGCGTGCGGCACGCTGCGCATCGGGCTCATGACGGCCGCGCCGGGGGCGACGTTCCGTCCGCACGCCGATTGCACGGCGGCGGCCGAGAAGGTGGCGAAGGTGCTGGCGGCGCTCGGCCATCAGGTCGAGGAGGCGCATCCCGACGCCCTCGACGACCCGCTCCTCGGGCATCACTTCACGGTGATGTACTCGACGCACATCGCGCGGACGCTGGACCTGGTCGCGGAGCTCACGGGGTCGCCGTTCGCCGAGGCCGACGTCGACGCCGTCAACTGGACGTTGAAGACGCTCGGCGACGCGACGAGCGCCCCGCAGTATCACGCCACGGTCGACTGGCTCTACGAGTTCACCCGCCGGATCGCCGAGTGGCACGCCGACTTCGATCTGCTGCTCACGCCGACCATCTCCGAGCCCCCGCCGCGTCTCGGCGAGCTCGTGCCGACGGCCGAGAACGCGCTCGCGGTCGGCATGCGGGCGTCGCAGCTCGCGTGCTGGACCCTGCCGTTCAATCTGACGGGGCAGCCCGCGATCTCCTTGCCGCTGCACTGGAACGACGGCGGCCTGCCGATCGGGGTGCAGCTCGTGGCCACCCACGGCCGCGAAGATCTACTGCTGCGCGTGGCAGCGGCGCTGGAAGTCGCACTGCCGTGGCACGATCGCCGTCCCGCCGGTTGCTGAGAACGGCGATGGGCGTCGATGCCGACGTCAGCCGTCGAGCATCGACGGCCCGCCGCGCTCGATCGCGCGCCGATACGCCGGCCGCGCGTGCATGCGCGCGACGTACGCCGCGAGGTTCGGCCGCTCGGCAAGCTGTCCGAGGAGCTTCGCCATCTCGGCGACGAACGTGATCTGCACGTCGGCGCCGGTGAACGCGTCGCCGACGATGAACTCGCGTCCGGCCAGCGCTTGCTCGAGGTAGCCGAGGTGATTCGCCAGCTCGTCGTCGATGCGCTGTTTCATCGGCGCCGGGACGTTGCCGCCGGCGAGCCACGTCACGTACAGCAACAGCATGAGCGGCAGCATCGCCGAGCCCTCGGCGTAGTGCAGCCAGTGCACGTACTCGTCGTAGAGGGGTGAGGCCGGGTCGGGCTGACCCTTGCCTTTGCCGTGACGACGCACGATGTACTCGACGATCGCGCCCGACTCGGCGATCGTGCGGTCGCCGTCGGTGATGACCGGCGACTTGCCGAGCGGGTGGACGGCCTTGAGCTCCGGCGGCGCCAGGCGCGTCAGCGCGTCCCGCTCGTAGGTCTTGATCTCGTAGGGAACGCCGAGCTCCTCGAGCAGCCAGAGGATCCGCTGCGAGCGGGAATCGTTCAGATGGTGGACGACGAGCATCGACGCCTCCTAGGCGCTGAGCGCCTTCTGGAACCCCGGACGCGCCGCCAGGCGCTCCCAGTACGCGGCGACGTTCGGGGGCTCGGCGCGCACGCAGCCGGGCATGCGCGCGGCCATCAGGAAGTAGCCCATCATGATGTCGGCGCCCGAGAGCTGGTTGCCGACGAGATACTGCTTGCCCTCGAGGGCGCGCTCGACGACGTCGAGCGCGTTCTTGGCGCGGACGCGCCCGTCGGCTGCCACCTGCGGGATGCGCTCGGCCTCGGGGAGGAACATCGTGTGGCGGGCGATGTCGCCGATCGGCGGAAACGCGGTCGCCTCCGCGAAGTGCACCCACTGGAGCCAGGGACCGCGCTCGGGGCTGCCGATGGCGGGCGCGAGCTTTCCCTTGCCGTACTTCTCGATCAGGTACTCGAGGATCGCACCCGACTCGAAGAGGACGACGCCGTCGTCCTCGAGCGCGGGGAACTTGCCCGTCGGCGTGTCCTGCTCGAACGAGTGCCGCGGCGGCTTGAACGCGACGGTCGCGAGCTCGTACGGGACGCCAAGCTCCTCCAGCAACCAGAGGATCCGAATCGAGCGGGTGAGCTGCGCGTGGTAGAGCTTGATCATCGTTGCCTTGCCTCCGACGGGTGGGATCGGCCGGTGGTACGTGCTGCTCTCCACTGCGTCAAGCAAGAGCGCGCTGCTCATGTGCTGCGGAGGAGCGACGGCGGCCGCCGGTGCCCAGGCGGTGGGGGGAGGGTTCGCCCGCGGGTGCTGCGAGGCGTGCCGCGCGTAAGCCCCGCTGCCTTGGGTTGGGGCCTCAGGCGCGCTCCCGGCCGAGATCGAACCCGCGGGCGACCCCTCCACCCACCGCCCACGCCACAGCAGCTCGGAAGATCCTCGCACCAAGCAAGCAGCCGCGGGCATGACGAGTCGGCGGCGCATGCCAGCGGGCGGCTCGCCTGCGAGGCATCGCGCCTCGAGTGCGAGGATCAACGGGAGGCGTGCAGCTGCCGGGCGCCGCTGACACGGCAACCGTCGAGGACGGTGCGACGCGCAGTCTTTCGACCGCTGGCGGTGAGGGGGCGGGGCGTGGGGGGGGGGGCGGGGGGTCGGACTCCGCCGGG
>CAZWAX010000265.1:0-8459 GCA_964631985.1 uncultured Polyangiaceae bacterium
ACTGGGCGAGGGAGCGTCCGCGGGGCTGACGGACGGGTGCCGTGAAACCATGAAGCGGTTGGCCATCATCGCGGTCGTCGCGGTCCTCGTGATCGCAGGCGTGGTGATCGTCGTGCCTTCCATCGTGTCGTCAAGCCTGACGCGCGAGCGGATCACCGAGCAGATCGCCGCGTGGATCGGGCGACCCGTGACGGTCGAGGGCGAGCCCGTCATCCACCTCTTCCCGCAGCCTTCGATCACGCTGGAAGGCGTCAGCATCCTTGATGCATCCAATCAGCCCTTCATCACGATGGAACGCCTGACCGGCACGGTCCGCTTGCTGCCGCTCCTCGTTGGCCGGGTTGAAGACGTCGCCTTCGACCTCGAGAGCCCGACCATCTCCCTGCGTGTCGATGCGGCGGGCCAGTCCAATTGGGCTCCGCTCGGCGCCGTTGGCGACCGCGTCGCCGCGGCCGAGGAGCCGGCCCAGCCGCCAGCACTTCCGTATGCCCAAGCAAATCCGGAGCCATCGGTGCTGCCGGTCGACGAGGTCCGCCTCGGCCAGTTCAACATCCACAACGGCACCATCACATACGTTGCACCGGATGTCGGTGTCGCCGAGATCACCGATGTCGACCTCGAGATCGAGTGGCCGTCGACCCCGGACACCGCGACCGCCCCCGGCAACAGGGCACAGCCGCCGCCCCGGCCGCGGGTCAGCATCGTCCCGCGAGGGGCGCCGCCGCCCGCTCGCGCGCCGCATCGGCGGCGGGCATGGGGTCGATGATCGGCAGCAGGTCGCCGACGAGGAAGAGCGATCCGGCGACCACCACGACGTCGTCCGGCGCACTGGCGGCGAGCAGGGAGCGATAGGCCTCGATCGGGTCCTCGCAGACGCGCAGGGCACCGGAAACCACCACCGCGAGGTCGGCGGGCGCGGCGCTCCGCGGCTGCCGGGGTCGCGTCAGGACGATCTCGGTCGCAACCTCGGCGAGCGCCCGCAGCATGGTCTGCCACCCTTTGTCACGCATCACGCCGAACAGTACCCGCACGCGGCGTCCGGCGGCACGCGCACGGACGTCCGCGACCAACGCCTCCACCCCCGCCGCATTGTGGGCGCCATCCAATAGCACAAGCGGTTCGCGGCACACTACCTGAAGGCGGCCCGGCCAACGCACCTCGGCGAGACCGGCAGCGACCGCCGCGCTCGCCGGCGTGAGCGCCGGCGCGAGCTCGAGCGCGCGAATGGCGAGCGCGGCGTTGCGCCGCTGGTGCGCGCCCGCGAGCGCGAGGGTCAGCGGCGCGATCGATCCGCGCGCCGACCGATACACGAGCGCACCGGTTCCGCCGGGCACGTCCACGTCGAGCATGAAATCGCGACCCAGCACCTCGAGCGGGCTCCCGAGCTCGGCCGCGCGCGCGGCGATCACCGCGGCGGCTTCGCCGGTGGCCCCCGAAACCACCGGCACCCCCGGCTTGATGATGCCAGCCTTCTCGCGCGCGATGCCGGCGAGCTGGGCACCGAGATACGCCTCGTGATCGAAGCCGATGTTGGTGATCACGGCAACCTCGGGCGTGACGACGTTGGTCGCGTCGAGGCGGCCACCGAGGCCGACCTCGAGGACGACGACGTCGACACGCGCGTCGCGAAACGCCCCCCAGGCGAGCAGGGTCATGACCTCGAAGCAGGTGAGATCGAACGACCTGCCGAGCCCGTCGCGGATGCGCGCCACCCCATCGACGACGGCGGCCTCGGTGATCGGCGTCCCGGCGATCACGATGCGCTCGCGGAAGGACACCAGGTGCGGCGACGTGTAGAGGCCGACCCGCCGACCCGCGGCCGCCAACATCGCCGCCAACATCGCCGCCGTCGAGCCTTTGCCGTTGGTGCCGGCAACGTGCAGCGTCGGCGCGGCGCGCTCCGGATGACCGAGCGCCGCGGCGGCCCGATGAACGCGCTCGAGCTTCAGGTCGATGCCCTGCTTGGCCTCGAGACGATAAAGCCACGCGAGGGTGGAGACGTAAGCGTCGACGCTCATGGCGGCGTTCAGTCGCGGCTGCTGCGCTGGCCGCGGGCCGTCGGAACACCGACCGGCAGCAGCACCAGAAGGCGGGCGAGCGTCCGCCGCAGGTCGCGACGCTCGACGACGGCGTCGAGCATGCCGTGCGCCAGCAAGAACTCGGCGCGCTGGAATCCGGCGGGCAGCTCCTCGTTCAGCGTCTGCGCCACGACCCGCGGTCCTGCGAAACCGATCAGCGCGCGCGGCTCGGCGAGATTGACGTCGCCGAGCAGCGCGACCGAGGCCGCGACCCCGCCCGTGGTCGGGTCGGTGCAGAGCGAGACGTAGGGCACCCCGGCCTTTCGCAGACGCCCGAGCGCCCCGGTCAGCTTCGCCATCTGCATGAGCGAATGGATGCCCTCCTGCATGCGCGCGCCGCCCGAGGCCGACACGATCACGAGCGGCAGCCGGGCGTCGCACGCGTGTTCGATGAGACGCGTCAGCTTCTCGCCGACGGCCGAGCCCATGCTGCCGCCGAGGAAATGGAAGTCGAAGATCGCGATCGCGAGCGTGACGTCGTCGATCCGACCGGTGCCGGTGATCACCGCCTCGTGGTGACCGGTGCGCTCCGCCATGACGCGGAGGCGCTCGCCGTAGGACGGCTGGTCGGGGAATGCGAGGACGTCACGCGAGCCGACGCTGGCATCGCGCTCGACGAAGCTGCCGCGGTCGAGCAGAAGCTGCAGCCGCTGCTCGGCCGTGAGCCGCTGGTGATGACCGCAGCGCGGGCAAACGAACAGCCGCCGTTCGAGCTGCTTCCGGTACACGAGCTCGCTGCACCCCTCGCAGCGGCTCCACAGCTCGGAGCTCGGTGCCGTCAACCGACACCCCGAAGCGCGAACGGCGCGATCACGAGCGCGCCGTGTGGACGGCGTCGGCCAGGCTCTTCAGAAACCCGCGCGCCGCCGGCAGAAGCGCCGACCCGGGATACTCCTCGACGAGCCGCATCACGGCACTGCCGACCACGACTGCGTCGGCCACGCGCGCGAGCCTCGCCGCCTGCTCGGGACCCGTGATGCCGAAACCGACGCCCACCGGGAGCCCGACCCGCGTGCGCACGCTCTCGACCATCGTCGCGACGGCCGCCGGATCCGGGGCCGCGGCGCCGGTCGTGCCCGTGATCGACACGTAGTAGACGAACCCGCGCGCGCGCGCGCGCACGGCGTCGATCCGGCTCCGGTCGCTGGTCGGCGCGAGCAGGAAGATCATGTCGAGCCCGGCCGCATCGGTTGCCTGTTGGAGATCGTCGGCCTCCTCCGGTGGCAGGTCGACGCAGAGCACGCCGTCGGCGCCGCTCGTGACGGCGTCGCGCGCGAGCCGCTCCGCCCCGTAGCGGAGGAAAGGATTAGCGTAGCCGAAGAGCACGATCGGGATCGCCGAATCGCGCCGGAACTCGGCCACCAGCTCCAACACGCTCGTGAGCGTCGTGCCGACCGCGAGCGCGCGCTCGGCCGAGCGTTGCAGGGCCGGACCATCGGCCATGGGGTCCGAGAACGGTACGCCGAGCTCGATCAGATCGACATGGGCATCGGCCGCGGCACGCAGCAGCTCACGCGTCGCCTCGAGGCTCGGATCGCCGGCCATGATGAACGGCACGAAACCCGCCCGCCCCTCGGCGCGAAGCCGCGCGAACGTCTCGGCGATCCGGCTCATGCCCGCGCCTCCGCCGGCTCGCGCAGACGGATGCCGAGATAGTCGGCGACGGTCTCCATGTCCTTGTCACCCCGCCCCGAGAGGTTCACCAGCACGACCGCACGCCGTGGCAGTGTCGGGGCGAGACGCATCGTGGCGGCGATCGCGTGCGCGCTCTCGAGCGCGCAGATGATGCCTTCCTGCTCGGCGAGCGTACGGAGCGCCGTCACCGCCGCCTCGTCGCCGATCGTCTCGTACGTCACGCGGCCGCTGTCGCGAAGGTAGCTGTGCTCCGGTCCGACCGCCGGATAGTCGAGCCCGGCCGAGATGGAATGCGCGATCTGCACCTGCCCGGTCTCGCTTTGCAGCAGGTACGTCTTGTTGCCGTGCAGCACGCCGACGTGTCCTGCGGTCAACGAGGCCGCGTGCTGGCCGGTCTCGAGCCCGTGGCCTGCCGCTTCGACACCGATCATCTTCACCTTGCGATCGCCGAGGAACGGGTGAAAGAGCCCGATCGCGTTGCTGCCACCCCCGACGCAGGCGACCAGAACGTCGGGGAGGCGGCCGGTCGTGTGCTTGATCTGGCGGCGTGCCTCCTGACCGATCACCGACTGAAAATCGCGGACGATCATCGGATACGGATGCGGGCCCGCGACGGAACCGATGATGTAAAAGGTGTCGCGGACGTTCGTGACCCAGTCGCGCATCGCTTCGTTGAGCGCGTCCTTGAGCGTCTTGCTCCCCGAGTCGACGGGATGCACGGTCGCGCCGAGGAGCTTCATGCGGAACACGTTCAGCGACTGGCGGCGGACGTCCTCGCTGCCCATGTAGACTTCGCAGCGGAGACCGAAGAGCGCTGCGGCCGTCGCCGTCGCGACGCCATGCTGGCCCGCGCCGGTCTCGGCGATGATGCGGGTCTTGCCCATACGCTTGGCGAGCAGGATCTGACCGAGCGTGTTGTTGATCTTGTGCGCACCGGTGTGACACAGGTCCTCGCGCTTCAAGTAGACGCGCGCGCCGCCAAGGCTACGCGTCAGGCGCTCCGCGAAGTAGAGCGGCGTCGGACGGCCGGTGTAGCGCTGGTGCAGCTCGCGCAGATCGCGGCGGAAGCGCGCCTCCTTGTGCAGGCGACGATACGCGCGCTCCAGCTCGAGAAGCGCCGGCATCAGCGTCTCGCTCACGTAGCGGCCGCCGTACGGTCCGAAGTGGCCTCGCTGGTCAGGCAGTTTTGGCATGGGTCACGAAGTCTCTCACGAGCGCGTGGTCCTTGATGCCGGGCGCGCGCTCCACGCCCGAGCAGACATCGACGCCGAGCGGACGCAGGCGACGCACGACGTCGGTGACGGTATGCGGCGCGAGCCCGCCGGCGACGAAGAGCCGCCGCGCCAGATCCCGCGCGACCGGCTCGATCGCCAGGGCACGGCCGGTGCCCCCGTAGCGGGCCGGATCGGCGGTGTCGGCGAGCAGCCAGCCGTCCGGATACGGCGCCGCCGCACGCTCGAGATCGGCGTAGCTGCCGATGCGGAGCGCTTTCATCGCCGGAACCGCGAAGCCGCGACAGTACGCGTCGCTTTCGTTGCCGTGAAACTGCAGCAAGCCGAGCTTGGCCGTGGCGAGCGCGGCTTGCACGGTGGCGGGGTCGGCATCGACGAAGATGCCGACCGCCAGCACCTGGCGAGGCAACAAGGCCACGATCGGCGCGGCCGCCGCTGGCGTGATGTAGCGCGGGCTCTTCGGGTAGAAATTGAAGCCGAGCATGTCGGCGCCGGCCTCGATTGCCGCGACGGCGTCCGCGGCACAGGTGATCCCGCAGACCTTCACGCAGAGCGGCCGCTCCGACGGATCGATCACGCCAACAACTCGCCGAGCGCCGCGCCCGGATCGGGCGCACGCATGAAGGTCTCGCCGATCAGGAACACGTGAACGCCGGCCGCTTCGAAGCGCGCCAGGTCGGCGGCCGTCTTGAGGCCGCTCTCGATCACCACCGTGCGTCCGGGCGGAACCGCGCCGAGGAGCTCGAGGCCGGTCTCGAGCCGGGTGACGAACGTGTCGAGGTCGCGATTGTTGATGCCGATGACCGTCGCCTCCGCCGCGAGCGCCCGCTCGAGCTGCTCCGCCGAGTGGACCTCGACGAGCGCCGTCATGTCCATCTCGCGTCCGAGGGCCACGAGCTCACGGATGATCTCGGTCCGCAGGATCGCCGCGATCAGGAGAAAGGCATCGGCGCCGGCCGCCCGCGCCTCGTAGACCTGATAGGGCTCGAACAGGAAGTCCTTCCGGAGCAACGGCACGTCGACGTGCCCGCGAATCGCCGCCAGGTAATCGAGGCTGCCCTCGAAGAAGCGCTCGTCGGTCAGCACCGAGATCGCCGCGGCCCCCGCCTTCGCGTAGCCCGCCGCGATCGCAACGGGATCGAAGTCGTCGCGGATGCGGCCGAGCGACGGCGAGGCGCGCTTCACCTCGGCGATGATGCGTCGACCGGGCGCGGCGAGCGACCCGGCGAAGTCGCGCCGGGGGGCCGCGAAGAGCGGCGCCTCCGTGAGCGTACGGAGGGGACGCGCCCGCCGGCGCGTCTCGAGCTCGCGCGCGGTGTGGTCGACGATGGTCTGCAACGTACTCATGAGCCGGATCCGTCATGATAGTCGTTGCTCGTCTCGACCAGACGCGCAAGCGCCCGCGCCGCCGCGCCGTCGTCGATCGCCGTCGCGGCGAGCCGCATGCCCGCACCCCAGTCCGGGGCGCGATCGGCCAGCACGAGCGTCGCCGCGGCGTTCACCAGCACGAGGTCGCGCGCGGGTCCCAGGTCGCCCGCCAGCACGGCACGAATGATCGCGGCGCTCGCGGCCGCATCGGCGACGCAGGGAGGTGCGGCCGTTGCGGTGAGGCCGAAGTCGGCGGGCGCGAGCTCGTAGCTTCGTACGCCCGTCGGCCCGACCTCGCTGACCCGTGTGCGCCCGACGGTGCTGATCTCGTCGAGGCCGGAGCCATGAACCACCATCGCGCGGGTGGCCCCGAGCCGGCGAAGCGCCTCCGCCATGGGTTCCGTCCAGCGCGCCTCGGAGACCCCGACGAGCTGCACGGTGGCACCCGCGGGATTCGCGAGCGGCCCGACGAAGTTGAAGATCGTCCGGAGTCCGATCTCGCGCCGCGGCCCCGCGGCGAAGCGCATCGCGGCGTGAAAACGCGGCGCGAAGCAGAACCCCACCCCCGCGCGCTCGAGGCACCGCGCCACGCCTTCGGGCGGGAGCTCGATCCGCACGCCGAGGGTCTCCAGCACGTCGGCGCCGCCGACCCGTCCCGATTGGGCGCGGTTGCCGTGCTTGGCGACCGTGACGCCGGCGCCCGCGACCACCAGCGCGACCGCGGTCGAGACGTTGAACAAGTCGGCGCCGTCGCCGCCCGTGCCGCAGGTGTCGACGACGAGCCCGGTCGCCGGCACCCGCACCATCCGGGCACGCAGCGCCCGCGCCGTGCCCACCAGCTCGTCGACGCTCTCGCCCTTGATGCGAAGCGCCGTGAGCAGGCTGCCGATCTGTGCCGGCGTCGCCTCCCCCGCCATGATGACGTCGACCACCGACTGCATGGTCGCCTCGCCGAGGTCGGCGCCGGCGACGGCCGTAGCGATCGCATCGCGGAGGAGCCGCGTCGCGGCGTCGGAGGGGGACGAAGGCGATCCGGGCGTCACGATGCTCGCGCCTCAGTGTGCCGGCAGGCTCGCGAGGAAGTTCTTCAGGAGCTGCTTCCCCTCGAGCGTGAGAATCGACTCGGGATGGAACTGCACACCCTCGAGCGCCACCCCGCGATGTCGCACGCCCATGATCTCGCCCTCGGCGGTCCAGGCGGACACTTCGAGATCGGCCGGCAACGACGAGCGCTCGATGACCAGCGAGTGGTAGCGCGTCGCGTCGAACGGGTTGGCGAGGTCCCGAAACACCCCGCGTCCGTCGTGATGAATCGGCGAGGTCTTGCCGTGCATGATGCGCGGCGCGCGCACGATCGCGCCCCCGAGGGCCGCGCCGATGGCCTGGTGGCCGAGACAGACGCCGAGGATGGGAATCTCGCCGCTGAAGCGCCGGATCGCGTCGACCGAGATGCCCGCTTCTTTCGGCGTGCACGGGCCTGGTGACACGACGATGCCGTCGGGCTGCCGCGCCGCGATCTCGTCGAGCGTGATGGCGTCGTTCCGAAACACCTCCACGTCGGCCCCGAGCTCGCCGAGGTATTGGACGAGGTTGTAGGTGAAGGAGTCGTAGTTATCGATGACGAGGATGCGCGGGCGCTTCATCAGGACACCCCACCGAGCTGCTCGGCCCGCTTCAGCGCCTGAAGGAGGCCGCGAGCCTTGTTGAGGCATTCGGCGTGCTCGCGCTCGGGATCGGAGTCGGCGACGATTCCGGCGCCGGCCTGCAGGTACACCATGCCGTCCTTGATCAGCATGGTGCGGATGGCGATGCAGGTATCCATGGCGCCGCTGAAGCCGAAGTAGCCGATCGCGCCGCCGTAGACACCGCGCCGCACCGGCTCGAGCTCCTCGATGATCTCCATCGCGCGGATCTTGGGCGCACCCGAGAGCGTGCCGGCGGGGAACGTGGCGCGAAAGGCGTCGAAGCAGTCGCGGCCCGCGGCGAGGCGGCCGCGCACGTTGGAGACGATGTGCATGACGTGCGAGTAGCGCTCGATCACGAGCCGCTCGGTCACCTCGACGCTGCCGATCTCCGAGACCCGGCCCACGTCGTTGCGACCGAGGTCGAGGAGCATGATGTGCTCGGCGATCTCCTTGGGATCGGC
>CAZWAX010000266.1:0-8445 GCA_964631985.1 uncultured Polyangiaceae bacterium
CGGCGTCTGCAATGCCGCGCTCACCGGCGGCGGGACGGCGACCTGCGTCGCCGGTGCCGCGGCCGGCCTCGCGGTCGTCGATCGCGACGGCATCGCGGCGCTCGCCTTCCGTTTTCCCGACAGCGACGCGCTGCTGCCGCCCGGCGGCGACGGCCGGACGCTCACGGGACCGATCGCGGTCGGCGTGAGCGCCAAGGGGGCGGCGCTGCCTTGCGGGCTCGCGACCGCGCCGTGCGCGAGCCAGAGCGGCCTCCTCGCCTGCGTCGACGCGCTCTACGACAACGACGGCGCCTGCGGCACCGGGTCGGTGAACGGCGTCTTCCCGCACCTCACCGCGCTGCCGATCCCGAACGACTACCAGGCCGACTGTCACAGCGAGAACCCGCCCTGCACGGCGACCGCGGGTGAGCTGCGCGCGACGATCGATGCCGGCGGCAACTTCCTCCTGCCCTTCGCCTGGCAGAACGTCCTGGTGCAGAGCACGACGCCGATCCCGCGCCTCCTGCGCGCGCGTTTCCAGTCGCCGGTGCCCCTGACGCTGCCGGCCGCCGTGTTCGTCGGCTCCTACACCCCGGAAGGCGGATCGCTGCCACCGATCTTCGAGCCGCAGATCGACCCGACCGTGGTCAATCCGAGCGTCGTGCAGCTCTTCGGGTCGGTCGACGCGCCCTATACCATCCTGCGCTTCGCACGCCGTCACGGCACCTGCGTCGGCGGCGCCAACGCCACCCAGGAATGCGCGATCGCCGCCGACTGTCCCGGCGGCAGCTGCCCGACGAGCTGCGCCGGCGACCCGACGACGCTCTGCGCGACCGACGGCGAGTGCGGCGGCAACGGGCCGTGCGGGCGCCTCTTCGACCTCGCCGCGTCGCCCGATCCCGCGGGTCCGCTCGTGCTCCCGCGCCCCTTCACGGGCACCGGCTTCTGCCAGAACACGGGGACGGCCTGCATGGCCGATTGCGGCGGCGCCGGCCCGTGCGTCAGCTACGCCTTCGAGGCGACGACGCCGGTGACGCTCGACTCGCTCGCGGTCCGGAGCGACGACCTCCGCGCCTTCACCGCCCTCGAGCCCGGGAGCCTCGCCGATCGGAACGGCGACGGCGATTTCGTCGACACCGTGGTCACCATCCGCGATCGCACGACGGGCCAGGTCGAGGACATGGGTCCCCCGGTCGAGGCGGCGTGTGCGGGCATCATCACCCCGGTCCCGACGCCCGAAGGCCGGGCCGTCGTGTCGATCAGCGAGGGGCCGTTCGCGTTTCCGGCGGTCGCGGTCGAGGACGAGGTGCTCGCGTTCCTCGAGTCCGAGTCGGCGAACGGCCGTTGCGACGTCACCGCCGACGCCGACGCCAAGGACGCCGTGCTGCGGATCTTCCGCCTCGGCGCCGGCGAGACCACGCTCGTCCCGCCGCGCGTCGCCGACCCCGCGCTGGTCGTGAACGGCCGGAGCCTCGCGGTGTCGAACGGCACCGTCTTCTATCGCCGCTCCGAGGCCTCGCACGTCAGCCAGACGACCGAGCGCGTGAGCGTGAGCGACGGGGGCGCGCAGTCGAGCGGCGACGCGAGCATCAACGCGCTTCCGGCGACCCTCGCGATGTCGGGGGACGGACGCTTCGTCGCGTTCCCGAGCGACGCGACCGATCTCGTCGCCGGCAGCGTCCCGGGGAACGTCGACGTCTACGTGCGCGATCGTGACGTCGACGGCGACGGCATCTTCGACGAGCCCGCCCCGGCGACGACGACCGAGCGCGTGAGCGTGCAAACGGGCGGCGCCGTCGCCAACGGCCAGTCCGGCGGCGGTGGGCTGGCCATGTCGGCGGACGGCCGCTTCGTCGCCTTCGCGAGCAACGCCCCGGATCTCGTGCCCGACAAGACGACGAGCGGGTACGACGTGTACGTGCGCGATCGCCAGCTCGGCACGACCGAGCGCGTGAGCGTCGCGACCGGGGGCGCCGAGGCGGAGTGCTGCTCGTTACTCGCGGCGATCACGCCCGACGGGCGGTTCGTCGCGTTTTCCAGCTCGGCCGCGGACCTGGTTCCCGGCGACGCGAACGACCGCCGCGACGTCTTCGTGCGGGACCGCCTGCTCGAAACGACCGAGCGCGTGAGCGTGAGCTCGAGCGGCGTCGAGGGCGACGCCAACTCGGGCCTCGACAATTTCGTGTTCGAAGACCCGGGCCTCGCGATCTCCGCCGACGGCCGCTACGTCGCGTTCATGAGCCGCGCGGCCACGTTCCTGGCGGGCTCCCAATTCGGATTCGCGAACGTGTTCGTGCGCGACCGGGTCGCCGGCACGACCAGGCTCGTGAGCCAGGCGGCCGGGACGACCCTCGGCGGCAACGACGACTCGGGAACGGTCGGGATCTCCATGTCCGCCGACGGGCGCTCCGTCGCGTTCTCGTCGAACGCGACGAGTCTCGTGCCGGGCGCGTATCCCGTGCCCGGCAACGTCTTCGTGCGCGACATGGTGCTCGGCATCACCACGCGGGTGAGCGTCGGCACCGGCGGCCTCGCGACGCCCACCAACCTCGGCTGGTATCGGCCGGCCATCAGCGCCGACGGCCGCTTCGTCGCCTTCGACGGCAGCAACGCGCTCGTGAACCCCTTCGATCTCGCCTCGATCGAGGTCATGCTCTTCGATCGCCTGACCCTCACCGCCGAGCGCATGAGCTCGGACGCGAGCGGCGATCAGGACCTCGGCAACCTCGCGATCCGTGCCGCGGTCAGCGACGACGGCCGCACGGTCGCCTTCGTCTCCGACAAGAGCAGCCTCGTGCCGGGCGACACCAACGACACCTGGGACGCCTTCGTCCACGCCAACACGACCGTCGATCCCGCCGCCGACGTGAACGGCAACGGCCGCATCGACGACGTGCTGCTGGAAGCCGTCGCCGCCGGGACCGGCACGACGACCACGCTCTGCGGCGCGACCCGCGCCGCGGTCGCGAACGGCGCGGCGGCCTTCCTCCGTCCCGAGACCACCGCCGGCACGGTGCCGTGTCCGAGCGGCTCGCTGAACGCCGACGCCGACCTCGACGACGCCGTCGTCCACTTCTGGCCCGGCGCCGGCCCGGTCCAGAACCTCCAGTGCGCGGCAACCGACCTGGCACTGTCGAGCACTCGCCTCGCCGCGCTCGTCGACGAATGCGCGCAGGGCGGCGTCCAGACGACCGGCTGTCCGGGCGGCGGCATCGACTTGAACGGCGACGGCGACGCCGCCGACACGGTCGTGGAAGTGCACGCGGTCGCGAGCGGCGCGGGACCGTGCGCGCTCCCGGGCTCGAACGCGACCTGGACCAACCTCGGCCAGGCCGGCGACCGCCTCGCGATCGCGGGCGACGTCGTCGCGTTCCTGACTCCCGAGAGCGCGCAGGGGAGCAGCTTGAACGGGGACGCCGACCCCGACGACCGGGTGCTGCGGGTGTACGAGGCGGCCGGACCGCTGCTGAGCGACACCGTGCAGGCCGCCGAGGACTTCGTGCTCGGCGCCGCCGCCGTCACGACCTGCGGCACCCACCAGCTGCTCGCGTTCCGCACCCGCGAGGGGGCGCAGGACGGGCAGAACCTGAACGGCACGAGCGACGGCCTCGCGACCGGCGACGCCGACGCGCTCGACGACGTGCTCCAGGTGTACGACGTGGCGACCCACACGCTGGTGAACAGCGGCCAGGCGGTGCGCCCGTGCGACCTCGCGGCCTGCGACCCGCGGACGCCGTATCGCGTCGACGGCAGCCGCGTGAAGTTCCTGACGTTCGAGCCCGACCAGGGCGGCCGCGACCTCTCCGGCAACGGCTCCGCCGGCGACCTCGTCCTCCAGGTTTTCGACTACTGCACCGGCCACACGACCACGATCGGGCCGGTCACGCCCGACGTCCCCGGCGCCGACCCGCTCGACGAGCCCGACGACAGCCGCGTCTTCGTGAGCGACGGCGGGCGCTGCGCGGTCGGCACGCCGTGCGGCGTCGATCCCGACTGTCCGGCGGGGGCGTTCTGCGACCTCGGCGCCTGCGTGCTCCGCGCCCCCGCGACCTGCGTCGACGACGGCGATTGTCCGGCGGGCGCCACGTGCGCGCCCCGCGCCATCATCGCCGTGACGGGCGTCGCCGACGTCGACGACGACGGTGTCCCCGACGACCAGGACAACTGCCCGACCACGCCCAACACCGACCAGCTCGACGGCGATCGCGACGGCCTCGGCAACGTCTGCGACGTCTCGCTGCGCGTGAGCGGGAAGATGGTGACGATCGCCGATCAGGACGGCGACCCCGCCAAGCGCAAGATCGCCCTGCAGTCGAAGGACGTGGCGATCGGCGTCCCGGCACCCGGCAGCATCGGCGACCCGACGCTCGTCGGCATGCAGCTCACGATCTTCAATCCGCTGACGTTCGAGACCGACACCTTCCCGCTGCCGGCCGGCGGGTGGAAGGGGCTCGGCAATCCGCGCGGGAGCAAGGGCTACGCCTACAAGGACAGCAAGCTCCTGAACGGGCCCTGCAAGACCGCCTCGCTCAAGAAGAAGCAGCTGAAGGTCGCGTGCCAGGGATCGCAGATCGCGTTCTCGCTCGACGAGGGGTCGCAGGGAGTGCTCGTTTTCGAGCTCGCGACCGGCGACGGCCTCGACCTCCAGTGCCTCGAGTTCGGCGGCACCGTCCTGAAGGACACGCCGGCCGGGAGCGGCGGCAAGGGACAATTCAAGGCGAAGGACGCGCCGCCCCCGGCGGTGTGCGCCGTGCCATAGCGCATGCGCGCCGCGCTGCCTCCCGTGCCCCCGTCTGGACAATTTCCTCGGTTCGCCTAGGTTCCCCGCGATGGCGAACGTCCGAAGACCCGGTCGCGCGAGCGGCAAGCGTCGCCCGATGACGCTCGCGGTCGCTCGCAAGGCCGTGGCCGAGGTGAGCCGCCGGCTCGCGAGCTCGGGCATGGTGCCGGCGACGGCGGGCAACGTGAGCGTGCGCGACGGCGACCTCGTCGCGATCAGCCCGACGGGCGCGACGCTCGCCGACCTCACCGCCGAGCAGGTGTCGGTGGTGGACCTCGACGGCCGCCTGGTGCACGGCGACCTCGAGCCGAGCTCCGAGCTCGGGCTGCACCTCGGCATCTACCTGCGGCACAATGCGGGCGCCGTCGTGCACACGCACGCCCCCGCCTGCACGGCGGTCGCGAGCGTCCGGGACGAGCTCCCGTGCATCCACTACGCCATGCTCGCCTTCGGCGGCGCCGTGCCGGTGGCGCCGTACGCCACGTTCGGAAGCCACGAGCTCGCCGCCAACGTCGTCACGGCGCTCGCCGGGCGGAGCGCGGTGCTCATGGCGAGTCACGGCGCGATCACTTATGGGAGCACGCTGGCCAAGGCGTACGAGGCGATGGAGCTCCTCGAGTGGGCTTCCGACCTCTATCTCCGGACGCTGCCCCTGGGCGCCGCGCGCGTGCTCACCGCGGAACAGACCGAGGCGGTCGTCACCGCCTCGCGCGAGAAGCAGTACGGCGCGCCCAGAAGGGCCGTTCGCCGCCCCAAGACCTGATCCGTTCGCGCACGAGCGCCGCAGCGAGCTGACCCACTCCCGCGACCTGGGCGTTCACCCCTGCAGTCGCGCACGGGCCGCGTCGATCCCAACCGGCCCGGCGCTCGGGCTCGTCGGCACGTCCACGGTGTGGCCGCGGCCGATGGATTTCAGCCGGAGGCACGGCCGCTCCACGAGCCAGTAGCTCGGCACCGCGAGCAGCAGCGATCCGAGCATCGCCAATCCCACGTAGAGCGCGAGGCCGAGCTCGTGGAGGCCGTACGCGACGAGCAGCTGCTCCACCACCGATCCGTACAGGTAGACGCCATAGCTGTAGTCGCCGAGAGCGTCCCAGAAGCGGAACGTTCGCCGCGAGCCGGCGTACATGACGAGGTAGCCCACGAGGAACGGTCCGGCGAGCCAGTAGAGGCTCCAGGGCATCAGGAGCGCGAGGAGCACGGTCGCGGCGAGCGCCGCGCGCCCGCTCATCACGACCCGATCGCGATAGGCGAAGAGCAGGACGCCCACGGCGAAGTTGAGCGTCAACCGGACGGGCCAGAACGACGCGAAAAACGGATGCACGGTCCCCATCGCGTCGGGCCGCACGACGTCGACGCTCCGGACGACGAGCAGGACCGCGACCACCGCGAGCACCCCGGCTCGGCGACGATCGACCGCGCCACAGAGGCCGAGCAGCGCCACCAGGAGATAGCAGCGGAACTCGTGGACGAGCGTCCAGATCGAGATGTTCCAGCCGGGAATGGCATGCCCGGTCGCCTGGGTGACCACTCCGGCGACCCCGCCGGCGCTGATTTCGAGGTCCGAATTGCCGAGCACGTAGTACCACGGGCGCTCGGCCGCGGTGAGGAATCCCGCGAGCGACCCATGCTGGTCGAGATAGAGGATCGGCGAGAAGACGAATGCCGTGACGACGAGACAGACCCAGTAGCCGGGAAAGATGCGCAGCGACCGGTGCCAGAGGTAGCGGAGCGGCGACCGGAGCCCGACCCAGCTGCGCGCCACCAGGAAGCCGCTCAGGACGAAAAAGCACGAGACGGCGAGCGTGCCGAGGTTCTCCGTTTCGGCATGGCGATAGAGCCAGTCGTGGCCGAACCCACCGAGCGGGAAGGCGTGCGAGAACACGACCGCCAGCGCGAGCACGAGCCGGAGGAAGGTCAGGCTGTTGCAGGTCGGGTCGAAGACGGCGCCGAGCGTCCGATCACGCATCCGGTCGCGTACATGGACGATCCGATGCTCGCGTTCAACCGCGGCATGGTGGGGATCGGACGCGGTGCAGCGTCCGCGTCCGATCCCCGGTGTTGGCTCAGCCGCCCCGGCGGACGGTGGGGGGACGCGCGGTGCAGAACACGTCGCGCGCGAACTGCTGCATCTTCGAACCGTTGCCGAGGATCTCGGTGCCCTCGACCGAACGGCACTCGGGCGTGATCTTCGCGAGCGCGGCGTTGACCTCGCTCCCGTGCGCTTCGTCGGCCAGCGACACGACGTGCAAGCACGTCCCCGGCTTCGCGGCCACGAGCGCGCGGGCGGCTTCGATGGGATCACCCCCGGTATTGGAGCCCCCGTCGGTGACGACGATGACCGCCGTCTTGCCCTTGAGGCCGCTCACGACCGGCGTCAGCTGCTCGAACCCGTCGGCCATCGGGGTGAGGCGGAGCGCGATGGGCTGGCTATCCGGAATCCAGCCGATGCGGGTGGCGAGTGATTCCCGGTCGTACACGTAGGATGCCTTCACCTCTTCGAACGGCGCGAACAGGTAGAGGGCCGAGTTCAGGCAACAGAACTTCGACGGAACCTCCTGATTCAGCTCGAGGAGTGTGCGCTTGGCGAGCACTTCCTTCACTTCGCCGCGCTCGGCGTGCGGCGCGTACATCGAGCCCGACTGGTCGACGAACAGCACGAAGTTGTCGACCTTCGGAAGGTCACATCCCGCCAGCTCCGCTCGGGCCGGAGTCCCGACTCCTGCGGCAAGTACCAATCCCAGAATTCCTGCACTCCACGCCATTCCCTTCATGACCCATCTCCCTTTCTTTAGGCCGTTTTCGGCCTCCCTCTCGGTTCGTGATTCCGGCCTGATCAGTCGCTGCCGGCCGGCGCCCAATGCGGGGCGTCTTCGCACCGCGTAGTTTTCGACTGAGATGTGGCACGAGCGCAACCCCTCAATTGCGCATTCGCGAGGCGGGCGTGGTGGGTGCCCGCGGGCTTCCCGTCGCCCGGTCGCGGCAAATTCCGCTGATGGCGCGGGTTCTTGGAGGTCGTGATCGAACGCGGTTCGGTCACTCCGCCGGCTTGACCGGGTCGAAGTCGCTGGCGTCGTGGCGCTCGGGGAGTTGGCTCGAGGGCTCACCCCAGGCGCGGTTGACCATGCGGCCCCGTTTCACGGCGGGGCGCGTGGCGATCTGGTCGGTCCAGCGGATCACGTTCGTGTACTCGTGCACGCTCAGGAACTCGCCGGCCTCGTAGAGCAGACCCTTCACCAGCGAGCCGTACCAGGGCCAGATCGCCATGTCGGCGATCGTGTAGTCGGCGCCCGCGATGTACTCGCGCTCGGCGAGCTGGCGGTCGAGCACGTCGAGCTGCCGCTTCACCTCCATCGCGAAGCGGTCGATCGCGTATTCGATCTTGGTCGGCGCGTAGGCGTAGAAGTGTCCGAAGCCCCCGCCGAGATAGGGCGCCGCGCCCATCTGCCAGAAGAGCCATGAGAGACACTCGGCGCGCTGCGCCGGCTCGGTTGGCACGAACTCGCCGAACTTCTCGGCGAGGTACATCAAAATGGCGCCGGATTCGAAGATGCGCGTCGGTTCGTCGGGGTTCGAGCGGTCGAGAAGCGCGGGGATCTTCGAGTTCGGGTTCACCGCGACGAAGCCCGAGCCGAACTGCTCGCCGACGTTGATCGGGATGATCCACGCGTCGTACTCGGCGCCGG
>CAZWAX010000267.1:0-8435 GCA_964631985.1 uncultured Polyangiaceae bacterium
CGCTCCGCAAGACGTCGAGATCCCGGCTCAGCAGGATGATGTCGGCGCTCTCGCGGGCGACGTCCACGGCCTGTTCGACCGAGATGCCGACATCGGCCGCATGCAGAGCCGGTGCATCGTTGATGCCGTCGCCGAGATACCCGACGGAATGTCCGGTGCGCTGCAGAGCACGAACGATCCGCTCTTTCTGTTGCGGATCGATTTCCACGAAGAGATCGGTGCGGGGCGCGAGGTGCCACAACGCCTCATCCTTGAGTTTCCCCAGGTCGTCGCCGGTCAACATGGACTTCGCGTTCAGTCCAACGGCCTCCGCGAGATGCGCGGTGACATGGCGATTGTCGCCGCTGATCACCTTGATGCGAATGCCGAGCCGAGCGAGGTCGTGGATCGTCCGTTGCGCGTCCGCCTTCGGCGGGTCGGAAAAGACGAGAAAGCCGCGAAAGGTCATGTCCCGTTCGTCGTCGCGGCCATAGGGCGGCTTGGGCGCGACCCGGCGTGTCGCCACGGCCAGGACCCGGAACCCTTCGGCACCTTTGGCTGCGAGGACCGCATCGAGCTCCGCGCGCACGGCGGCCGTGAGCGGGACGTCGACGGCGTCGCGTTCGAGCGACGAGCAGGTGGCGAGCACGTTCGAGAACGCGCCCTTGGTGACGATGAGGTGCTGCGTCGGATCGTCGTCGTCCGCCACGACGATGGTGAGCCGGCGGCGCAGGAAGTCGTAGGGGATTTCGTCGATCTTCGTGAAGCCGTGCGTCGTCAGGCCCGTGCTCGCCGCCACGATCGCCTTGTCGAGCGGGTTCTCGATGCCGGTCTCGAATGCCGCATTCAAAAAGGCTAGCCGCCGGACTTCATCCGAGGGCCGGCTTCCCTCGTCCAAGGCAGCGGCGAGAACGATGGTGCCCTCCGTCAGCGTACCCGTCTTGTCGGTGCAGAGAATGCTCATGCTGCCGAGGTTCTCGATCGCGTCCAGGCGGCGGACGATGACGCCACGCCGGCCCATGGCCCGAGCGCCGGCGGACAGGGTCACGCTGACGATCGCCGGCAACAGCTCCGGCGACAGGCCGACAGCGAGCGCAACGGCAAACAAGAGCGACTCGATCAGCGGGCGATCGAGCAGCAGATTCACCGTCAGGACGAACAGGACGATGACGACCATCGCGCGGATCAGAAGGTATCCGAACTGGCGCACGCCACGCCCAAAATCGGTTTCGGGCTGGCGCGCCCGAAGCTGCGCCGCGATCGCCCCAAACGCAGTCCGGAGACCGGTTTCGACGACGAGGACCTTCGCCGTGCCGCTTTGGACCGAGGCGCCGAGAAAGACCGCATTGGTCCGCGCCGACAGGGCCGCCTCCGGCTCGACGGTTCCCGGCCGCTTTTCGACGGGGAACGACTCGCCCGTCATGCTCGCTTCGCTGACCAGGAAGTCCTCCGCCTCGATCACGACGCCATCGGCAGGGATCAGATTGCCAGCCGAGAGGATGACCAGGTCGCCGGGCACGACGGTGCTCACGGGCACCGTCCGCTCGACGCCATCTCGCAGCACGCGGCACGTCAGCGCGAGTCGGCGTTTCAACTGCTCGACGGCCGCCGACGCACGGTACTCCTGGAAGAAGCCGAGCAGCGTGCTTCCCAGCACGATTGCCAGAATGATGGCTGAATCCACCCACTGCCGCAGCACCAGCGAGATCACAGCGGCGAAGATCAGGATGAGGACGAGCGGGCTCTCGAATTGCCGCAGGAGCAATCGCAGCGCACTCATGTGCGACGCATCCTCGACGCTGTTGGGGCCGAACAGACGAAGCTTCGCGGTGGCCCCCACCGACGACAGACCGCCGGGCCCCGACTCCAACGCCGCGCTCAGTGCAGCGGCGTCTTGGCTCCAATAGGGAGTATCGAGACCGGGACCCGGACCACTCATTTACGTCCCTCCGGCCGCGAGAAAACGCGTGACGTCGTCCCAGAGCGCCTCGAAGCGCGGCCGATCGAAGCGGCTTCCCGTCACGAGCCAGTCGACGTGCGGCGGGTCGTGCGCGGCATCCCGGAAGTGTCCCAGCACGTCGAGATGATCGGCGATGGCCGCATGGACGACGGTTTCCCACGCTTGGGAGCGGGTGGGAACGATGCCGTCGTTCGTGGCGGGCGACGGCGTGGCTCCGTACGCGCGGCGCAACGCGCGCGTCACCTCGGCTGCGAGTCGGGGCGAGCGGTGGCGCGGGGTCGACGCCGCGAGCCGGTAAAGCATCCCATAAACCACGTGCGTGACCTGCGCCGCCGGATCGATGCCGACGCCGATCGTCGAATCCAGGCTCGGGGGCGTTGCCGCCGCAACGACGGCCCCATAGCGAACGTCGGCCCGCGGCAGGGCCGTGGCGTTGAAGACCTCCATCGCTTCCGGGGTGAGCTGCAGCATCAGCGCCTGGTCGTCGACGACGTCGCTCAGCATCGCCCGCACGGAGCGGCGCCGCGCCGGGGTGAAGTCGCCGAGGAGGCGCCCGAAGATCTCGCTGAGGAGCTCGCTGCTCGCCACGAAGTCGGTGACTCGCACGATCCGGCCCGCGATCCACAGCAGTCCGGACAGCGGCACATGCCCGAAATGCAGCATGTAGATCGTGAGCAGCGAGAGGAGCTGCAGTACCTGTTGACCACGGAGAGTCGTGAAAAACGATGCGAGCGGCGTCCCGTGGTGCGGCGTCGCGATGGTGACGACGCTGCGGACGCGCGCCACGACGCGCTCCACGTCGACGGACGTCGGCAGCATGACTCCTGGTGCCGTGAACAGGCGGGCGTCGAGCCCGCCGCTCGAATGACCGATCAGGTGGACGGGACCGCGGTCCCGCGCCGTCGTGGCGACCGCTTCGGCGAGACGGGCGGCACGTCTCGGCAACGAAGCCGTGGCGGACGTGCGCACGAGGTGGATGCGCGCGTCGATCCCCGTCGCCGCGAGGCGTGCCGCGAGAATCCGCTGCACGTGACCGAAGTACGTGATGCGCCCGAGGCTCGCGAAGCCGAGGAACCCCGGGATCAGATAGATGTGCGACGTCCGGGCCAGCGCTCAGTCGCCCAAGGCGCTGCGGAAGCGACTGACCGCGGCAGTGGCGGTCGCCCGGGCATCGGCGAGCATGGAATCCGCCGTGCGCTTAATGTCTACCCACGAGTCGCCGGCGGCGACGGAGACGCGCTTGAGGATACTCGCGGCTACGCGTTGCTTCGACTTCAAGGCGCTCAACTGCGTACGGGCATCCTGGCGGAGGGCGCGAATCTGCGCGCGCGCATCGGCCTCAAGCTTCCGCTCCGCCTTGCGCGAGCCCCGCTGGATCTCGCCAATCGACTTTTGCAGATGCGTGACACCCTGTTGGATCTCGGCGTACAGGGCTCGCGCCTCGCGTGACATCGCCTTCGCCGCTCGTCGGGGCGTACTCGGGATTTGGTAACGCTTCCTTGCTGCCTTGGGCATGATCCCCTCCTTCTCGCCCTGCTCACGGGCAGCGCGTGTATCGTCAGCTTTGCCGGACCAAACGCGGGCCTGACCTTGTCGATGACCTTCTCTACTGCCTGCTTGATCTTTCCGACAACGATTGGTCTTCCCCTCCCGTTTCAGCTTCTCGTCCCCGGTCAGCGCTCCCGCAGCTTCCTTCACGCGTCCCTTCAGCTCATCCGGCTTGCCACTTCGTCATGGTTCGATTCCCCTTCGTTCAGATCGCGAGAGCAACGACTGTGCCGCGCTCGCGGACGCGTGAAGCGTGGATTTTCCTCGTTGAGAACCCGACGGCTCCGCGCGCGATTCTCACGATCGAGAATCGCGCGGCTGGTTCTGTGCGCGCTGCCGGAACCGGAGTCCGGTGCGGCTCGCGCGCACGAGCGCTCAGCTCGTGCGGTTGAACGCCTAGCGCGCGACCGTCTGCCAGCCGTGGGGGTCGGCGCTCGGGCCGACGTGGACGCGCCTCCACGCGGGCTCGAGCGGGAAGCGCACCTCGTGCGACGCGCCGGCCGCGACCGTCGCGCGGCGGAAGTCGCGGAGCGTGCCGAGCGCGCGCCGGTCGCTGCCGAGCGCCTGGTCGACGTACAGCTGCACGACCTCGGTGCCGGGGCGCGGGCCGACGTTGCGGATCGTGACGGCGAGCGTGTCGCCGTCGAGGCGCGGTGGCTCGTAGGCGAAGCGCGTGTAGGTGAGGCCGTGGCCGAACCAGAACGCCGGCTGGCGGCGCTCGGCCTGCATCAGGCGATAGCCGTGGAGCGGCCCGTAGTGGGCGACCTTGGCGTGACGATCGAAGGGCGGGAGCTGGGCCGCCGAGCGTGCCCACGTGCAGGGAAGCCGGCCGCTCGGTGGGACGTCACCGAAGAGGATCGCGGCGAGCGCGTGCCCGCCTTCCATGCCGGGGTACCAGGCCATGAGGAGCGCCGGCACCTCGCCGCGCCACGACTCGGTGACGATGGCGCTCCCGCCCATCAAGACGACGACGGTTCGGGGATTCGCGGCGGCGACGGTGGCGATGAGCTGCTCGTGCGCGGGGCGGAGGTGGAGCGAGGCGCGGTCGCCGCCCGAGATGAAGAAGAGGTACTCGCCCTCGTCGCGGAAGGTGTAGCCGCAGACGACGACGGCGACGTCGGCGGACGCCGCGGCTGCGGCGGCGCGTCCGAGGTCATCCGTCGCGGACTCGACGAGTGCCAGGCCGCGCGTGCCTTCCGCGGCGCGCAGGCCGTCGAGCGGTGTCACGACCTCCGGCGGATGCACGCGTGACGACCCGTGGTCACCGGTGTTCGGGAGCGACGCGAGCCGGCCGATCACGGCGATGCACTGCACCTGGGTCGTGTCGAAGGGGAGCAGCGGGGTGCGCTCGCCGCCCGGCGGCTCGTTCTTCAGCAGCACGATCGAACGCTCGGCGGCCTGGCGAGCGAGCGTGCGATGCGCCGCGCCGGCCACGGCGTCGGCACGGTAGCGCTCCGGCTCTCCGCGCGCGCGGAAGGCGAGCTGCGTTCGGAGCGTTCGTGCGGCGGCGGCATCGACCTGCGCTTCGGTGAGCCGTCCCGCGGCGAGTGCGCGCGCGAGCCCCCGGAAACGGATGCGACTCGGCATCTCGAGATCCATGCCGGCCACAACGGCCGCGGCACCCGCGCTCCGTCCGCCGCGCACGCCGAGCACGAAGTCGCTCATCACGAAGCCCGCGAACTCCCACTCGTGGCGCAGCACGTCGGTCAAGAGGCCGCGGTGGCTGCCGCACCAGTCGCCGTTCACCTTGTTGTAGGCGCTCATCACCGCGGCGACGCCCGCGTCGACGCAGCGCCGGAAGTGCGGCAGGTAGATTTCGCGAAGGTCGGCCTCGTCGATCCGCACGTCGACCTTGAAGCGCGCGTTCTCCATGCTGTTGCACGCGAAGTGCTTGACGCAGGCCATGACGTGACGCTGCGAGCCGCGGACGAGCGCCGTACCCATCTCGCCGAGGAGGTGCGGGTCCTCGCCGTAGGTCTCCTGGGCGCGGCCCCAGGCGGGATGCCGGAGCAGGTTCACGCACACGCCGGCGAAGAGGTTCGCGCCGTGGGCCCGCGCCTCGACGCCGATCGCGTCGCCGATCCGTTCCTCGAGCTCGGGGTCGAACGTCGCGGCGCGCGCCATCGCGACCGGGAAGGCGGTCGGGCGTCCGATCACGACCCCGCGCGGTCCGTCGCAAAAGCGGATGCCGTCGACGCCGAGCCGCGGCACCGCCGCCGCGGTGCAGGGGAACGCGTTGTAGTGCTTCGACATCCGGAAGACGTCGCGCAAGGGCAGGTCGCCGGCGAGGAGGCGGAGCTTCTCGTCGAGGGAAAGCGCGGCGAGCAGCTCGGCGACGTCGGAGCCCACCGCGTCGCTCGCGCCGGCGCCCGACTCGAGGCCGCCTCCCGCGCCGCCGCGAACGTCCATCCGACTCTGCTCAGGCGGCCAGATTGGCCGCCGCGAACTCCCAGTTCACGAGGTGATCGAGCCACGCCGCCACGTAGTCCGGCCGCTTGGTCTGGTAGTCGAGGTAGTAGGCGTTCTCCCACCCGTCGATCGTGAGGACGGGGGTGAGGCCCTTGTGGAGCGGGTTCTCCGCGTTCGGCGTCTTCACGATCTGCAGCGCGCCGTCCTTGGCCGCGAGCCAGGCCCAGCCGCTTCCGAATTGGGTGACGGCGGCGTCGGTGAAGGCCTTCTTGAAGGCGTCGAAGCTGCCGAAGGCGGCGTCGATCTTCGTCGCCAGCTCCTTCGGGGGGGCGCCGCCGCCCCTCGGCTTCATGCTCTTCCAGTAGAAGGTGTGGTTCCAGACCTGAGCCGCGTTGTTGAAGACGGACAGCTTCTCGGCGTTGCCGGCCGTGGTCGTGATGATCTTCTCGAGCGGCAGGTCGGCGAGCTCGGTGCCCGCGATCAGCTTGTTGAGGTTGTCGACGTAGGCCTTGTGGTGCTTGCCGTAGTGGAAGCCGATCGTGTTGGCCGAGATGTACGGCGCGAGCGCGTCGTCGGCGTAGGGCAGGGGCGGGAGCGCGATCGGCGTCGCCGCGCGCGCGCTCCGCGGCAGCACCAGGCTTGCGCCGACGACGGCGACCGCAGCGGTCGCGCCCTTCACGAACTCGCGCCGCGTGACGGGTTGCGACACCTGGGATTCGAGCGCTGCGTGACGGGTCTTTTCCATGGCGATGCCCTCCTCGCGACCGTGTTTCCCGGCAACCTACTGCCGCGCTGGGTCGAGTGAAAGGGGCGGCGCGCCGCACGCCCACCGCCGGTGATGGCGATGGCGCCGCTGGCGTCAACGTCGCCGCAGAGCTCGGTGCTGTCGGTTCGTAGCGGGAGGTTGAGAAAGCGGGTGATCCGTTCGGAACCGTCGAACTTCCTGCGGATCAGCGGCCGGCCCGAGTCGTAGCGCACGTGTCGCCGACGGCCCTGTCCGCTCGGGCAGCGTTCACACGCTAGGACCAATTCCCCGGCTCACGTGCCATAGCGCGAGAATGTCGATCACATCGCCACGAACCCTGATGGTATCGAATGCGCGACAGTAGTACGCGCCGAACCCCGGCGATCCTTGAACTCGCTGCGCGCGCGCCGATCTCGGGCCGAGCAGTGAGCAACTGGAAGGCGCGCGCTAGCTCGACCTGAAGCAGTCCGGCCGCTGCCGGGCGGTTGGCGCGCCACCAGTCGGCAGCCTCGGAAATTTCGCGCGCCGCTCGGTGCGTGACGACGACCAGACGCACATCGATCAGCTACGGGGTTTCAATCTCGCGAGAACGTCTTGCGCCTCGATGATGTCGCCGCGCTCGGCCTGGTCGATCGCCTCCAGGAGGGCATCTTCGTCCGTAGATGAAAGCTCGAATTCATCGGAGCCGTCCGGAGCCAGTACCGTCACGGTGGCTCCCTCTGGAAGCGGCTCGTCGTCGACGATGACCTTTCCGGAAACGACCTTACCCGAGGTGATTCGCACAGCGTCGAAAGTACGCCCGTGCTCAGCGCGTGTCGAGCCTCATCCAAGGGTCCCTGATTGAGCAGCAATACTCGCGTCGTTTCGTTCGACCCTGCTGATCGGGCGCTCAGCTGCGAGCTATCAGCGGCGGCTACTGCCCGATGACCTCGGCAGTTCCGTTCGACTCGCCCGCGCCGCAATCGTCGCCGCCCGCCGCTGCAACGCCGCCGACGGCGCCGCCGGATCGAACCGTCGCGGCGCCGGCAGCACCGCCGCGAGCAGGGCAGCCCGCGACGCATCGAGCGCCGCCGCCGGCACTCCGAAGTGTCGCTGCGCGGCCGCCTCGACGCCGTAGATGCCCGAGCCCCATTCGACGACGTTGACGTAGACCTCGAGGATGCGGCGCTTCCCCCAGAGCTGCTCCATCAAGAGCGCGAACCACACCTCGATGCCCTTCCGAACCCAGGTCCGCCCTTGCCACAGGAAGACGCTGCGCGCGCACTGCATGGTGATGGTGCTGGCGCCGCGGATGCGGCGGCCCTGTTGCTGCTCGTTGTACTCGCGGGCGCGCTCGAGCTCCTTCAGGTCGACGCCCCAGTGCTGGAAGAAGCGCGCGTCCTCGGCGGCGATCACGGAACGCAGCAGGGCAGGGCTCACCTCGCGGAGCTCGACCCAGCGCCGATCGATGCCGACGATCTCGCCGCCGAGCGCACCCTCGACGATGCGGATCAGCATGAGCGGGGTGAGCGGCGGATTGACCCAGTGGTAGAGCGTCACGAGCGCGAAGGACACGACGAGGAAGGCGAGGGCGAGGCGTGCGCACCAGCGGAGGACGAGTCGCACGAGGTGCATCGCGCGCGAGTGTGGCGCGTCGCTCCGCCGCCGTCCACACCTTGCCGACGCGGGTGCCCCATGGATAGAACGCGAGCGGGTCCGAATCCGCCGTGACGCCGCTCGAAGACCTGCTCCGCACGCTCACGCCGCCGCTCGAGTATCTCGCGACGGCACCGCCGCGGCTCGCGCGCTCGGCGC
>CAZWAX010000268.1:0-3125 GCA_964631985.1 uncultured Polyangiaceae bacterium
CTGATCCGCCAGGCGCCGAGTAAGGCCGCGATGCAGGACCGTTTCCTCACTCAGGTTGCTCATCGCAGACGCCTCCGACGTGTTCGAGATGGCCGGAGGCTATCCACCTGGCAGTCATCGGCAAAACGGGATATTCAGATATCGCTTACCTGCTCGACCGATATGCGATACACCTTCCGCCAGCTCGAGGTCTTCCTGGCCGTCGCCCGTACCGGCAGCGTCAGCCGCGCCGGCGACGAGCTCGCGATGTCGCAGTCGGCCGTCAGCGGCTCGCTTGCCGATCTCGAGCGCCAGTTCGACGTCCGGCTCTTCGATCGCATCGGCAAACGTCTGCAGCTGAGCGACGTGGGCCGGGCGCTCCGCCCCCGCGCCGAGGCGGTCTGGGACGAGGCCCGTGAGCTCGAGAGCGCGCTCGCGAACCACACCGACGGCGGCCGGCTGCGCGTCGGCGCCACCCTCACCATCGGCAACTACGTCGCCGTGCCGCTCATGGCCCGCTACATGCGCGAGCGACCGGGCTCGCTGGTGCGGCTCGACATCGCCAACACGGAGGAGATCGCCCGCCGGGTCGCGAACTTCGAGATCGACGTCGGCCTGATCGAGGGCGAGCTCGCGGATCCCCAGCTCGACGTGCAGCCGTTCCGCGAGGACGAGCTGGTGGTGTTCTCGGCGCCGACCCATCCGCTCGCGAAGAAGCGCGCCCTCACCGACGCCGACCTGAAGGCCGCGTCGTGGGTCGTTCGCGAGCACGGGTCGGGCACGCGCCAGGCCTTCGACCGGGCCATGACCGGCATCCTGCCCGAGCTCACCATCACCCTCGAGCTCCCGCACACCGAGGTGATCAAGCGCGCCGTCGAGGCCGGGCTCGGACTCGGGTGCGTCTCCCGGCTCGCGCTCGCCGACGCGTTCCGGGCCGGCACCCTCAAGCCCCGCCCCGTACCGCATCGCGACTTCCGCCGCCGCTTCTACACCGTCCTCCATCGACAGAAGCACGTCGGCGCCGATCTCCGACGATGGCTCGCCCTCCTCGTGTAGCGCGGCGGGCGGTCGCTCCCGCCCGTCACTCGACGGAACGAGGAGCAACGCAGAGATCCCCCGTGTTCAGTGACCTGGGAGGCCTTGGCGGCAGAGCGGAAGCAATTCGCCGGGGACCGCAATCTCCGCGTTCGCGCCGGTGCCGCGGACGGCTGCGCCGTTGAAGCCCCAGAGGACCGCGCAGGTCGCCACGGCGGCGTTGCGGCCCGTTTCGACGTCGACGGACGAGTCGCCGACCATGAGGGTCGCGCTGCGCTCGACCTCGGTCGCCGCGATCAGGCGCAGCAGGCCGGTTGGGTCCGGTTTCCGCACCGGCAACGTGTCGCCGCCGATCAGCCGGGGACAGAGACCTTCGAGATCGAGGCCGGCGAGGATCGTGGCGCTCATGTCCTCGGGCTTGTTGGTGAGCACCGAGAACACGGCGCCCTCCTCCGCCAGCGCGTCGAGCACGGCGCGGAGGCCGGGGTACACCGCGGCGTGGTCGAGGAGGTGCTCGCGGTACCACGGCATGAAGATGTCGAGTCCTTCCTCGATTCGTGGGTCGTGGGCGTTGCCGAGCGCCCGTTCGAGCAGGACCCTCGCACCGTTCCCGACGTAGCCGAGCAGCGTCCGCGGGTCCTGCGGCGACAGGCCGAGGGCGGCGAGCGTCGCATTGACGGCCGCCGCGAGATCGTCCTTGGTGTCGACGAGCGTTCCGTCGAGATCCAGGACGACGTGGCGAAACGCCAGTCCCGATGGCACGCCGGTCAGCCGATGCCCGCGCTACGACGCGGACGCATGCCGTTCAGGCCGAGAATGACGAGCCGCAACCGCACGTGCGCGTGGCCTTCGGGTTCTCGAACTTGAACCCGGAGCCGTGCAGACCAGTCACGTAGTCGATGATGATGCCGTCGAGATACTCGCGCGACGCCGGATCGATCACGACGCGGACGTCCTCGAACGTGAAGATCGCGTCGTCGCTCTTGGGCTCATCGAAGCCCATCGTGTACGAGAACCCGGAGCACCCGCCGCCAACCACCCCGAGACGCAGCGCCTTTTCGGGTCCGGCACCCTCCTTCTGCATGGCCGAACGGACCTTGGTGACGGCCTGCGCGGTGAGGACGATCGGGTCGAACTCGGTACGGGGACTCTCGGACTGCGCGGGGGCGTCGTGGCCGTGGGCTTCGCTCATGGGTGGCACCGTAAACGCGGCCGGGAGGAGAGTCAATTCGGCAAAGGCGGAGGCGCCGGAGCGCCTCCGCCCGCCGGACACCACCGTTCAGGCGCGCAGCGCCTGCCCCCCCACCATCGAGCTGCGATCCACGAAATGACTCGCGTCCGAGGTCATCGGACCCATCGGCACCGGACCAAGCGCCTCCGCGTCTTCCCCGCCCGCCGCGCTCGCGCGGGTCTCGCGCTTGCGCTTGAGCTTCTCGAGCAGGGTGGTGCGATTGAGCTGCAGGAGGCGCGCCGCCTCCTTCTTGTTGCCGCGGCTGATGTCGAGCGCACGCGCAATGATGCGATCCTCGATCGATTCCATCTCGCGGTAGAAGTCGATGCCGCGGCCGTCGAAATCCCACGGCGGCGTCGACCACCCGCCCGCACCGTCACCGGCCATGCGGCCGTGCAGCTTCGGCGGGAGATTCTCGGGGCGGATCACGCCGTCGAGCGGACCGAGCACCACGAGCTGCTCGAGGAGGTTCTTGAGCTCACGCACGTTCCCGGGCCACTGGTACGCGGTCAGGATCGCCATCGCCTCGGGGGATACCTCGAAGCGCGGCAGACCCTTCCGGGTGTGCAGCTGGTTCAAGAACCAGGCGATCAGGAGGGGGATGTCCTCGCGCCGCGCCCGCAGCGGCGGCACCTCGATCGGCACCACGCGCAGGCGGTAGTAGAGATCCTCGCGGAACTGCTTGTCGGCGACCGCTTCCTCGAGGTTGCGGTTGGTCGCCGCGACGATCCGCACGTCGACCTGCTGCGTACTCACACCGCCGACCGGCTCGAACTGGCCGTTCTCGAGCACGCGCAGCAGCTTCACCTGCAGCTTGGTGCTCATGTCGCCGACCTCGTCGAGGAAGATGGTCCCGCCGTGGGCGAGCTCGAAGCGGCCG
>CAZWAX010000268.1:3135-8392 GCA_964631985.1 uncultured Polyangiaceae bacterium
GGGAATGGCGCCGCAGTGGACCGGCACCAGACGCTGCGCATGCCGGCGGCTCTGGGAGTGGATGGCCTGCGCCACCAACTCCTTGCCGGTGCCGCTCTCACCCGTGATCAGCACCGTCACGCCCGTCGGAGCCACACGACGAATGACCTCGAAGATCGCCTGCATCCGCGGATGTCGGCCGATGATGCCGGCGAATCCCGTCACCTCGTCGTGCATCTCGCCGTGCCCCGCGTCGTTCGCCACCACCACCGCCGCTTCAGCTCCCACTGCGTCCATGTGCCCTCCCAGGCTCCGTCCAGTTGCCCGCGACCGTTTCGCGCAGCGTCAGACGCTTGAGCAAAGCAGGTGCCAGAAACTTGAACGGCGACTGGTCACCCCATGAAATCGCTCGAGAGGCAGGGAATTCCAGCGGAAAAGAGACGGAAGCCTGACACCGGCCTCCCGGCGTGTGGGGATCTGAAGGGGCGGAACGCGTACATGTTTGTAGCGCACCGTTCAGTTTTCGGCGGTCGGACGCCGCCGGGTCAGCTTTCCGCCGCGACGACGGGGTGCGGTGCGCAGACGCGGTACGAAGGGTCAGAGCGTCCGTCTTCCAGGACCAATTGGCGTGACAGGCGCGTCCGCACGTCCACCACGACCGGTGCCATCAGGTTGACCGTCATCGCCATCGGGTCCGACGGGATCGTGACGATCACGAAGAGCGCGACGTCGGCGGGGTCGGTCCCGAGCGACCGCGCCGCGAAGTCGAGCGGCGCGCAGTAGTCCGGCACCATGCACGCCGGCTCGACGACCGCGAACGCGACGTCGGGCAGGTCGAGACAGAGCATCCACTTGAACGGCGAGCCCGGCCGATGGTCGAGGATCACGAAGCGGTGCGCCCGCGGGAAGCCGATCAGACCCTGCGGAAAGTGCAGCACCCGATCGGCCGGCACCGCGAGCTCGCCGAACCGCGACGAGCGGACGTGAATCGCCTCGGCCTCGTCCACGGCGCCGGTCGGCGCCAACACCTCCTCAGCTACGCTTGCCATCCGCATACGCCTCCCACACCGCAGCCGCGTCGGCGAGCCGGTCCGAGTCCGGCAACTGCGCCCCGTGGTTCTGCCCCTCGATGGCGAGGAAGATCTCCTCGCGAAAGATCCGCACCTCGGCCGGAGCGGCAAGCCCGAGCCGGACCTGACCGCCGCGCACCTCCAGCACCTGCAACGTCACCTCGTCGCCGATCCGAATGCGTTCGCCGACCTTCCGTGTCAGTACCAGCATGGCGCCCTCCCTGGCCCACTCTCATCGTCCGCACGCCGCTACAGTCGGAGATAGTCGAGGATCGTCGTCTGCAAGAGCGACGTCCCGGCCGTCAGCGTCGCTTCGAGCGCGTTCTGCACCTGCGCGAGCCGCGTGATGGTCTCGGTGAGGTCGGCGTCCTCGACGTCCGCGAGCAGCGTCTTGCTGGTGAGGATCGCGTCACCGATCTCCTGGGTCCGGGTCTGCAACCGCGCCAGGCGGCCACCCACGCTGGCCCGCTCCTGCCGGATGTCCTCGGCCGCGTCTTCGAGCGGCGTCAGGTTCGCGGTCGGGGGGCTGCCGGCTTCCAACGTCTGGCGGAGATCGTCGATCGCCTGCAGCGCCGATCCGAAGACGTCGCCACCGCTGGTCGTGACCCGGACCGTCTCGTCGCGCGCCGTCCGCACCTCGAACGGCGTCGTCGTCCCGCCGTAGGCCGTCGCCGGCGTGAACCCGGGATCGTCGAGGCTCGCGAAGGGGGGCCCGTCGGTCGCGAGCCCGGCGAAGATATAGCGGCCGGCGACCGTCGTGTTCGCCAGCGACAGCAGGCCGCGTTCGAGCTCCGTGACCTCCTCGGCGGCGGTTTGCCGGGCCTCCGGGGTCGCGAGGCCGCCCGTCAGGCCGGCCGCGATCTCGCGCGCCCGGATGAGGATGTCGTGGACCTGACCGAGCACGCTGTCCTGCGCGCCGAGGGTGGCGGTCGCAAGGCCGATGCTGTCGCGATACGATTCGAGCTCCTTCGTTTCGCCGCGCAGACTCGTCGAGCGCGCGGCACCGACCGGATCGTCGCTCGCCTCGCGGAGACGCTTCTGCGAGCTGAGGGCGTTCTGCGCTTCGGCCTGTTCGCGCCGCAACCGGCTCACGGCGTACGTGAAGTCGCCGATCAGCGTCCGCTCGGTGACTCGGCCGACCATCAGCGCACCAACCCGATGAGATCGTCGAGCAGCACGTTGCTCACGTTGATGAGCTGCGCCGCCGCTTGAAACCCGCGCTGGAAGCGAATGAGGTTCGTGAACTCCTCGTCGAGGCTGACGCCGGAGATCGCCTCGCGCTGGGCCGACAACGCCGCCGACACGTCCTCCTCGATCGCCACCGCTTGCTCGGCCCGGCGCGCCTCCTGGCCGACGCGGGCCTGCAGCGTCCCGAAGGCATCGCCGAGGGTGGCCCCGCCGAGGCCCGGGAACGTCTGCTGCGCCACCGCCGCCAAGGCGAGCGCGTTGGTGTTGTCGGAGGCACTCGGGCCTTGCGCCGCGGCGATCCCGCGCGGATCGGTGATCGCGACGCGCAGGTCCGCGGCACCGGTGCCCGAGAAGAACGCCGTGCCCACGTTGCCGTCGAGGTCGCGACCCGTCGCGCTGGTCTGCACCCCGTTCACCGCGTCGCGGAGCGTCGTGGCGATCAGGTCCAAGCGGGCGGCGTCGTCGGTGAGCGTCTGATCGCGCACCCCGACCAAGGTCCCGATCGTGCCCCCGATGTCCCCCGAGAGTCTGATCACGCTCCCGTCCCGTGCCGCGATGCCGATCCGCGACAGCGGATTGCCGTCGAGCCCGAGATCACCCGGGTCGACCTCGGTCGTGAGCGTCGCCGCGTCCACCCCGATGAGCAGCCCTTGGCCCGAGGAGGTGAAGACGTTGACCCCGCCGTCCTCGACCTCGATGACCTGGATCGACAGCTGCGTGGCGAGCTCGCCGAGCGCCACCTGACGCTGATCGCGCAGATCGTTGGTCTCGCGCCCGCCGCGCTCGGCCGCAATGATCTCGCGATTCAACTGGGCGAGGTTCTGCAACGTGGCGTTGGCATCGAACGCCGCCTGGCCGAGACGCTGATCGGCCTCACGCTGCAACGTCTGGATGCCGCCCGCCGCGTTCCGCAGCTGGGCCGCGAGCGCGGTGCCGGCCTCGAGCAGCTGGTTGCGGGTCGCGAGATCCTGCGGACTGTCGGCGACCCCGTTGGCGGCGGCGAAGAACTCGGCGAGCGCGTTCCCGACGCCGTCCTCGCCGATGGGGAAAAGCGTCTGCAAGCGGTCGAGGAGCTGGCGACCGGTCGTGGCGCCGCCGAGCGACGACGCGCTCGCGAGCCGGCGAGCATCGAGGAAGCCGTCGACCGAGCGCACGACCGACGCGACTTCGACGCCGGTGCCGAAGCCCGCTGGGTCGGGCCGCGTCGCGTGCAGCAGCGGCGTCTGGCGGCTGTACCCCGGCGTGTTGACGTTGGCGATGTTGTGGCCGGTCACGCCGATGGCGCGCTCGTTGGCGAGCAACGCCTGGCGGCCGATCGAGAGGGGCGCGAAGAGGGCCATCGGTCAGGCGCTCCAGCGTCCGCCCGCCGACGTCAGCGCCGCGCTGGTGAGCGCGGCACGGCCGTCGTAGCGGTTGTCGGTGTGCTCGCGACGCATCACCGCGAGGAGATCGGTCACCTGCGCGAGCGCCGCCTTCACCACGCCTTCGTTGATGCGCTGCGCGCGGCGGACGGCTTCCGCGTCGCGGGCGCCGTCCTGCATCGCGGCGACGAGCGTCGGATCGGTGGCGGCCAGGCGCGCGAGCGATCCCCCGGCCGCCTCTTGATGGCGACGACGAAGGGCGGCCGCGCGCTGCCATTCGGCCTGCAGGATCTCGCGCTCGCGCAGACACGCGAGCAACGCCGCGTGATCGTAGGCCGCCGCGGCTGCGCGCTCGGCTTCGAGCAGCGGCAACAGCCGCGCGCAACACTCGCGCTCGACTCCCAGGAGCATCGCCAACGACGGCAGCGCGGCGGGTGCGGACGTGGCGGGGTCAGGCGTCATGCATCACGAGAGCAGATTCGCGGCGAGCTCGCCGAGCAGGCGCTCGGCGACGGCACGCGGATTCGGCGCGTAGGTCTGATCGGCGATGTCGGCCTGCAAGGCGGCGAGGCGGTCGGCGCCGAGCGTGGGCGCCTGCGGATCACCGACCTCCGCCTTCAGGCTCGCCCGCAGGCGCGCCGCCTCGGAGAGCTGCACCCGGTCCGTGACGCGGCTCCCGCTCGCGGGTGCCGTCGCCTCCGTTCCCTCGCTCGCGGCGGGCGGCTCGCTCACCCCCGGAATCGTCGTCGCTGGTCGTCGTGTGACTCTCATCGGGTCTCCCGAGCCCCATGGAAGCAGGCTCGGTCAGGATATCGTCCACGGGTCGACCGGACTTGAATCCCGGCGGGTCCCCGGGCGGCGGCGCTCATCGCGAACCCTCGGCGCTGGCAACCGGGCCGACCACGGGCCGACCCTGCTCGAGAAGTCCCGACGGATCGACGGCTTGGCCGTCCCGGACGGCAGCGAAGTGGAGATGCGGACCGCTCGCGCGGCCACTCGAGCCGACGGTCGCGACCGCCTCGCCCGCGACAACTTGTTGACCCGCCCGCACCAGGGTTCGCTCCGCGTGCGCATAGCTCGTGACCAGGCCATTCGTATGGCGGACCTCGACGGTCCGGCCGGCTCCACCGCGTCGCCAGCCGCTGAACACGACCTCCCCGTCCGCGACCGCGCGGATTTCCGTCCCGCGCGGCGCCGCCACGTCGACCCCGGCGTGGAACCGCGACTCGCCGGTGAAGGGATCGCTTCGCATCCCGAAGGGTGAGGTGATCTCGCCCGCGACCGGGAGCACGCTCGCCGACGAGGCGACCACCGCCGTCGACGAGCTCCGACTCGCAGGTGGCGTCTGCGTGAGGGCTCGGGACGTCGTCACGGCGGGAGCGATGCCCGGACCCGCGACGGTCGGGCTCGCGGTCCTCGCCGTGCGCGCGTTCGTCCCCAGGGCGGCCTCCCGCGCCTGCTGCTGGCGCTCGATTTGTCCGACGATCTGCTGCGCGATTCCGAGCCCGCCTCGGGCCGCCAGGCTCCGCGCCACCTCCTGGTCGAACGCGCCGTCGAGCATCTTCCGGCTCGCCGATGCCTCGAGCATTCCCGACTCCGGCACGGTCTTCCGCATGGCGCTGATCACCTGCGCCAGCAGCACCGCCTCGAACTCCTTGG
>CAZWAX010000269.1:0-8361 GCA_964631985.1 uncultured Polyangiaceae bacterium
GAGGGCGGCCTGGCCCTCGAACGGGGACGGGTCCGGGAACGGGGACTCGGGCTGGCCGACGCGCGGGCGGTATTGGCGGACACCAGGATCGCCCCGGTCCTGACAGCGAACCCGACCGAAGTCCAGCGCAAGAGCATCATCGATCGCCGTCAAGCGATCGCGCACCTGCTGGCGGAGCGCGACCGCGACGCCCTCACGCCGAGCGAGCGCCACGCCAACGAGGAGGCGCTCGCACGCTCGATCCTGACGATCTGGCAGACGCGGCTCGTCCGTCCCGCCCGCATCACGGTCGCCGACGAGATCGACAACGCGCTCGACTATCACCGGCGGACGTTCCTGCGTGAGCTCCCGGCGGTGTCGATGCACCTCGAGGATCTGCTCGGCGCGGAGCCCGGCGCGCCGCTCCCGTCGTTCCTCCGCCTCGGCAGCTGGATCGGCGGCGATCGCGACGGCAACCCGTTCGTCACGGCCGAGACCTTGCACCACGCCGCGAGCCAACACTCCGCGCTCGTCTTCGAGCACTACCTGACCGAGGTCCACGAGCTCGGCGCGGAGCTCAGCCTCTGCAGCGACGCCATGCGGATCGCGCCTGGGCTGGCGACGCTCGCCGACGCCTCGCCGGACGATTCGCCGCATCGGGCCGACGAGCCGTTCCGCCGCGCGCTCGTCGGCATCTACGCCCGGCTCGCCGCGACCGCGGTCGCGTTCGGCCATCCGGTCGCCCGCGCGCCGCTCGGACCAGCGGCCGCATCGTATCCGGATGCTGCGGCGCTCGGCGGCGACCTCGACACGATCGCCGCGGCGCTCGCCGACGGCTCGCCCTTGATCGCACGCGGTCGCTTGCGGCGTCTCCGCTACGCCGTGCGTGCGTTCGGCTTTCACCTCGCGTCGCTCGACGTGCGCCAGCACAGCGCCGTCCACGAGCGGAGCGTCGCCGAGCTCCTGCGGCGCGCCGACGTCACCCGCGACTACGAGGCCCTGCCCGAGGGCGAGCGCGAGGCGCTCCTGCTCCACGAGATCGACTCGTGCCGGCCGCTGCTCTCGCCACACCTCCGCTACGCGCCCGAGGTCGAGAAGGAGCTCCGCACGTTCGAGGCCGTGCGCGAGGTCCGGACGCGGTTCGGACCCGACGCCTGCACCAGCGCCATCGTCTCCAAGACGAGCGCCGTGAGCGATCTGCTCGAGGTCGCCCTCCTCTTGAAGGAGGTCGGCGTGCTGCGACCCGCCGCCGCCGGCAACGACGACGGCGATGCCGCCCCCGGTCACCTCGGGATCGACATCGTGCCGCTCTTCGAGACCATCGACGACCTGCGCAGCTGTCCCGCGATCATGGACCGCCTGCTCAGCCATGCCGCGTATCGTGACCTGCTCGAGAGCCGCGGCGGCGTGCAGGAGGTGATGCTCGGCTACTCCGACAGCAACAAGGACGGCGGCTATCTGACGTCGAGCTGGGAGCTCTACAAGGCGGAGACCGCGCTGGTCCGGGTCTTCGCGCACCACGACGTGCGCCTCCGGCTCTTCCACGGCCGCGGCGGCACCGTCGGCCGCGGCGGCGGCTCGAGCCACGAGGCAATCCTGGCGCAGCCGACCGGCAGCGTCGGCGGCCAGCTTCGACTGACCGAGCAGGGCGAGGTGATCGCGAGCAAGTACGCCGATCCCGAGATCGGCCGGCGGAACCTCGAGACCCTCGTGGCCGCGACGCTCGAAGCGAGCCTGCTGCCGCACGAGCCGCCGGGGAGCGAGCTCGGGCGCTACGCCGAGCTCATGGAGCGATTGAGCGTCGAGGCATTCCGCACCTACCGGGCCCTCGTCTACGAGACGCCCGGCTTTCCCCGCTACTTCCGCGAGGCCACGCCGATCAGCGAGATCGTCGAGCTCAACATCGGCAGCCGCCCGGCGTCCCGGAGCGCGTCCGATCGCATCGAGGATCTCCGAGCGATCCCGTGGGTATTCGGGTGGGCGCAGAGCCGGACGTTGCTGCCGGGATGGTACGGCGTCGGCACGGCCGTCGACGCCTACCTCCGCACCGAGGACGAGGACGGGCTCGAGCTCATGCGTCGCATGTATCGCACCTGGCCCTTCTTCCGTGCGTTGCTGAGCAACCTCGACATGGTGCTCGCCAAGGTCGACGTCGCGATCGCCGCCCGCTACGCCGCGCTGGTCGACGACGACGCGCTTGCCGCCGCCGTGTTTCCGCGCCTCGACGCCGAGTTTCGCCGCACCCGTCAGGCGTTGCTGGCCATCACCAACCAGCGCGATCTCCTCGACGCCAATCCCGTGCTCGCGCGCAGCATTCGCGAGCGGCTGCCCTACATCGATCCGCTGAACCACCTCCAGCTCGATCTGCTGCGCCGGCATCGCGGCGGCGACGGCGATGCGCGCATTCGCCACGCACTACATCTCACGATCAACGGTATCGCGGCAGGTTTGCGCAACAGCGGCTGAGCGCACGCACGCCTGCACGAAACGCGTGGCCTGGTTTCCCTAACGTCTCTCGCCACCCGGAAGAGAAACAATCCACGCGTCGAGAAAAACGCGCGTCTCACGCGATCAGGCGATAGCGCGAGCAGCGCGCCAGCATGTAGCCACCATGCATCGACGTGGATGCGTCGACACCGCGAAGCGAGCGGGGGTCGGACCAAGGAGGGTCATCATGAAGCTGAGTAGGATCATCGCGGGTATCGTCATGGGGCTGGCGCTGGCATCTTCGCCCGCGCGTGTGGGCGCGCAACCGGTCGACTGCGAAGCGGCACGCTGTGCGATTCAGGCCGAGATCGACGCGGAGTGTCCGTGTGCCGAGGCCAAGAACCACGGCCGTCACACGGCGTGCGTCGCACGCATCGTGAATCGTGCCGCACGCGCCGGCACCATTCCGAAGAAGTGCCGGAACGCGATCAACGGCTGCGCGATCCGCTCGACCTGCGGCAAGCGCGAAGGCGTCGTGTTGTGCGACCTTCCCGGCGACGGCGTCTCCGGCCGGTGCCGCCCGCTGTCGTCGGCGGCGCATTGCGAGAAGCGCGGCGGCGAGATCGTCAGCTCGTGCTGCGCCACCTGCGGCGGCACCGAGCCGACCCCGACCGCCACCTCGACGGAGCCGACCCCGACGCCGACGCCGGGCGCCCCGACCCCAACCGAGTCCGCCGCTGCCGCGACCGCAACCCCGGAGGAGCCGGTCGCGACGCCAACATCGACGTCGACTCCGGAAACCGCGATCGCTACGGCCACACCGGAAGAGCCCGTGGCGACCGCCACCCCCGAAGAACCCGTGGCTACCGCGACCCCGGAGGAACCCGTCGCGACCGCCACACTCGAAGAGCCCGTCGCGACCGCGACCCCGGAGGAACCCGTCGCGACCGCCACCCCCGAAGAACCCGTGGCTACCGCGACCCCGGAGGAACCCGTCGCGACGGCCACCCTCGAAGAGCCCGTGGCGACCGCGACCCCGGAGGAACCCGTCGCGACCGCCACCCCCGAAGAGCCCGTGGCCACTGCGACGCCCGAAGAGCCGACGCCCACGCCAACCGCGGAAACACCGGTCTGAACGGCGCGACCGCGGCGCTTCCTCCACCGGGAGGCGCCGCGGTCGCCGATCAGCTCAGCGTCCGCAGGGTCACCGCCGCTCGCGCGAACGCGTCGACGTCGGCGTAGCGCCAGACGTGCGCCAGGCGCGTCGTACCGACGTCGGCGAAGGCCGCGACGCGGGCCGCCGCGGCGGCCCGATCCTCGAGCGGCAGCTCGGTCACCACCGCGACCTCCGGCGCGAGCTTGCCGGCAGTACGCATCTCGGCGCGGAGCCTCGCGATCGGCTCCCGGAGCAGCTCGGGATCGCCGCCCTTCGGCAGCATCGGCATCCAGCCGTCGCCGAAGCGCACCGCGCGACGAATCGCCGGCTCCGCGCCGCCGCCGACGAGGATCGGTGGACGCGTCGGACGCGGAAGGAAAAGGAGCGGCTGCCCGTTGCTCTCGACCTCGTCGCTCGCGAAGCAGCGGCCGAGGAACGCGAGCGTGTCGTCGGTGATCCGTGCCCGCTTCGCATACGACACGCCGACGGCGCGAAACTCCGCCTCCATCCAGCCGACCCCGACGCCGAGCAGCAACCGACCCGCCGAGAGCTCCTGGATCGTCGCGATCCACTTCGCCGTCGCAAGGGCCGGACGATAGGGCAGGACCAGGACGGACGGTCCGAGGTGAATCCGTTGCGTGACGCCCGCAAGGTACGCGAGCGTCGCCAGCGGATCGAGGTAGCGTCCCCCCGAGCCCTCCGACTGATCCGGCGGGATCGCGATGTGATCGGCGAGCCAGAGATCGTCGAGCCCCGCGTCTTCCGCGGCACGCGCGCAGCCGACCAGCGTGGCGCGGCTCGACGGCGGGCCCATGTTGCGGAGGTAGAGACCGAGCTTCATGCGTGGACCATACCCGCGTCGCCGGCGCTCGGCGACCCGGAGCGCGACGCGCCAGAGCTCGCGCTGATCGCAGGCATGCAAGAGACGAATGGCGCGCTTCGTTGTGCCTGGGCGCAAAAGATCGTAGCGAACGATGCAGCGCAGGACCCCACCCTACGACTTTCGAAGACGACCGCGCCGCACGGCGGAAAGGTTGGAGATCATGTCGATCGAAAACGTCCAGGGCATCACCTACGCGCAACTCCGACCGCAGAAGCCGTGCGACACGCACGTCGGCGGGTTTCCGGTCTACCCGGATCTCATCCGCGAGCTCTGCGATCCACACACCGAGCCGAGCGTCCGGCGTGCCCGCGAGCTCCACCTGTCCGCGGTCTTCTCGGCGTGGGCGTACTCGGATACCGCAACGCTCTCGAGCATCGCGGTGCGGCTGGGCCTTGCGAAGAATCGCGTTCGGCAGGTCGTCGTCGTGAACGACTCGATGTTCGTCCGCTCGACGGCGTACGTCATCCAGAGCGAGCAGGGCGAGGTCGCGTTTCTCGTCTATCGCGGCACCGAGCCGTTCGAGCTCGCGACCTGGGCGACGGACGCCGACGTCAAAGCCGTCGCCATCAAGGTTCCGGGCACGAAAAACGCGAAGGTGCACGGCGGCTTCTACCGAAATCAGCGCGCGACGTGGTTCGACGTGGTGGCGAGCCTGCAGCAGGCATACGAGGGGCGATCGATCCTCACGCGCGCGGAGTTCGGCGCGCTCAACAACCCGACGTGCGTCCGCGGCGGCGAGACATCGAACGAGCCGATCGGACGCCTCCGGCGACTCTACGTCACCGGGCACAGCCTCGGCGGCGCGATGGCGGTGCTCGCCACGTATCGCATGCTCACGGACGACGCCTACGGGCACTTCCGTACGTCGCTGCAGGGTCTGTACACCTTCGGCCAGCCCATGGTCGGCAATCCCGAGTTTGCGGACATGTGCGGCGATCCGAAGACGTTCCCCTTTTTCAAGAACGCCTACCTGCGCTGCGTGTACGAACGCGACGTGGTCCCCCATCTGCCGCCGGTACTCTCCGGCCCGCACAAGCACTTCGGCACCCTCCTGACGTCCGCCGGCGTCGACGAGGAGACGCCGCGTTGGCAGACGACCGGCTCTTCGACCGAGCAGGTGCGATCGTTCACGGCCATGCTCGCCGCGGCGACCGACGTGGTCGTCGAGCAGATCCCGCTCTGGCGCGGCATCGCTTCGATCGCCCGCCGGCTGCCGATCGTCCGGCAGACCGACCTCATCTACTCGTTCTACGATCACTCGCCGACCTACTACGTGAGCGCGAGCCAGCCGCCGGGCGTCGTGAGCGAGCTCGGCGACTTCTGAGCTAGGAGGGTGACCAGCTCGCCACGCTCGACAAGGTGTGTGAGCACTATGCCACCACGTGGTGGTGGCCAGCCGCTTCATCCCATCGATCTGCTACAGCTCGTCTGCTTGCCGCGCAGCTGACCGGTCATCGCTTCCCCGAAAACGAGCCGTCCACGTTCTTCTGGGCGTTCTGGATCGTCGACTTCCAGCAGTCCGTGGTCGTCGTCGAATCGCTCGTCCACAGCACCGCCGTGAGCGGCAGCGGTGCCGGAACGGTGGGATTGTGGAGGTTGGCACCCTTGGCCTTGATGCCTATCGTCACTACCTGCTTGGCCGAGTTCCTCTTCACCTTGATCGTTCCGATGCCGCCGCGCGTGAGCCCCTTGTCCTTGTAGGCCGCGTTGCCTGGTTTCCTGGTCCAGCACGGCTCGCCGGCGCACGACGCAGTTGCCGGAACCTCCACGCTCGCCAGCACGTTGCTGCCGTCGAGGAGGCAGAACGTGTAGGTCGTCGACAAACCGGGATAACCGTATTGCAGGCCCGGCCCGTCGAACTTCCAGCCGAGGGTGCTCTTCCCGAGGTCGGCGCCATACTTGAATTTCAGCGAGCCCTTGCCAGCTTCGTAGCAACCGGTCGGTAAGGCATGGTGACACGTGTTGCTGACACAGGTGTCTTTCGTGCAGAGATCGGCGGAGTCGATGTGGCAATCCGCATCCGTGTTGCATGGCACGCACTCGGGGTCGACGACGTTCTGGCATGCGCCGACGACACAACTGTCGGCGCTGCAAGGGTCCGCGTCGTTACAGTCGGCCGCGGTGTGGCAGTCGACCGGCAATGCCAACACGACGGGCGAGAACGAAGTGAGCGCGCCGCAAATCTGGTGCGCGACCTCGTCGACGCGGGACGTACGGTCGACGAACACTCCATTCTCCCGGTGCAAGAACTTCAGCTGGCTCGGCAGAAACGGCGCGCCCCCGAGGTCGTAGGGCAGGCACACCTCGATGGGTCCGGACGACGTGTCGTAGACTGCCGTGGTCTCGAGCTCGAAAAAGGCTGCGCGAAAACCGCCGACCTCAATCGCCAGGTCGGTGGGGAGGTCACCGGGCGCTTGCGACAGCGCGCTGACCGTCGTGGTTCCGGCGACGAGGACCTGCGGATAGGTGATGTCGACGTCAGCGGCCCCGGTGGTTCCGTCGGGAAGCTCGAACTCGACCAATTGCGTCACCGCGACGGCGCAGCTGTTCGTGGCTTCACACCCCGGCGGGCTCTCCGCCGTGGCGACGGGCTGAAAGGCGTTGACGGCAATTCGCCCGTCATACATCGCGCAGATGTGTCCGTTGACTCCCGCATGGCCACCGTTCGCCACCGTCGACCCGTCGAACGTATAGACGGCGTCGGCCGGCAATCCCGCAAAGACGGTTCCAGAGTGACTGGTGTACGTGCCGATGAACGTGGTCGCGGAACAACTCGCGTCGTCACAGACGTACACGCCCGCCGCATCGTTCGAGAAGGTCGCGGGGTTCGCCGCGGCCTCCGAGTGCGAAAACGTCCCCTCGACGGACGACGTCGGCGTAGAGCTGCCGCCGACCCGCGACAGGCCCACCTGCTGGCCAAAGTTCACGGATTGCCCGAAAGGATCGTGCGTCACGTCGTCCCAGCTCACGTACGACCCATCGAAGCCAGGACTTGCGAGGTACGACCCCACCGGTGCTCCGGGTCCAGGGGAGACGACCAGGCACACCCGCAACGTCCCGGTCGCTACGCGCTCGCCCAAGGCGGTGCTCGTCGAGACGAGCACTCCTACGACCATCACGAGCGGTATCATCCGCCTCGCAAGCTTCGCGCCCATCGTCATCTTTCCTCCGATCGAAACGTCCTAGTCTCACTCGAACAATAGCTTTTCGCGGCAGGAATCGTTCTCATGACATTCGATCGACGGTCAATCGGAATCGCATTTTGGAACTACGAAAACGTGCTCCAATCCAGAGCAAGGCATTGAGATGCGCACATGGCTCTCCCCAGGGTCGTGGATGTCGGTGAGACGGATTGGCGCTCCCGGGTCGAGCCCGGGTTCGCCGACAGGCGGGAGCGGCGGTACGGACCCTTGCACGAGGGTTGATAGATGGGACGAAGCGCCTCCGAGCGCGAAGCGCGAGGCCGAGCGCAGCGAGCCGGGGAGTGAGGCTCCGTCGGGCTTTGCCCGCGCGCCCTCGGGGAGGGATGGAGGGAGGGGAGAGATCCCCTCGGTGGACTAGTGCACGACCGGGCGCAATCGCGCGCAGACGTCCTTCAGCTCCGCGACCAGCCCGTCCGCGTCCTTCGCCAGCGGCCGATATCCGACGCGCGCGTCCGGAAACACCTTCACGCGGTCCTTCATCTTCTTCTGCACCGCCAGGATGTAGTCGATGTGGACGGGGGTTTCGGGGTGGAACTCGAGGACGATCTGCTCGCCGCGAACACGGGCGGCAGTGATGAGGAGATCTTTCAGGCAGCGGCGGAGCTCCATCACGCGGAGCAGGCTGTCGACGAGCGGCGGGATCTCGCCGAAGCGATCCACCATCTCGTCGACGATCGCGGCCAGGTCGTCGGCGGTCTTGAAGCCGGCGAGGC
>CAZWAX010000270.1:0-8305 GCA_964631985.1 uncultured Polyangiaceae bacterium
GGACCCGGCGGCGGCGGAACGGTGCGCGGCCTCGAGTTCGTCGTCTACTACAATCAGATGCTGAACCGCATCAAAGAGCGCTGGACGTGGGTCGGCACGCGGAGTGACTTGCGCGTGACGGTGCAGTTCAGCATCTTGCCGTCGGGGGAGATCACGAGTATCCGCCTGAAAGAACGGTCGGGGGATCAGAGCTACGACTCGTCGGTCGAGCGCGCGGTCAAGGGTGCGGGGCCGTTGCCGCCGCCTCCCGAGGCGTATCGCAGCGACTTCGCCGATGTCGAGCTCACGTTCCGGCCCGCCGATCTGCAGCGATGATCGCGCCGCGACATGGACGAACAGGACGAACGCGATGAACGCGCCCGATCGGCGCGCGTGGGAGGAGGGTCGAGAGTGGGGCTTGGTGGCTACGGGAGAGGACGCGTCGTCGTCGGGGTGGCGCTCTGGGCGGCACTCTGGACTGGCGTGGCGGGAGCGCAGGTGCGGGGCACGATCGTCGGTCCGGGGGCGACGAGCTATCCGATTGCCGTCTCGCCGCTCAAGGCGTCCTCCGGGGCCGAGCGGGCCGCGACCGCGTTCGCGGACATCGTCGCGAAGGACCTGGATCTCTCGGGTCTCTTCCGGGTGATCGATCGCGGCGCGTACATCGAGGACGCGCAACGCTCCGGGGTGACGGCCGACACGATCGACTTTCGCGATTGGTCGACGATCGGCGCGCAAGCGCTCGTGAAGGGAAGCATCGATCGGGACGGGGAGGGGCTGGTCGTCGAGGCCCGGCTCTTCGACGTCGTCGAGGGCAAGCAGATCGGGGGCAAGCGCTACCGCGCCGGCGACGACGAGCTCCGGCGCATCGCCCATCGCTTTGCCGACGAGGTCATGCAGGTCCTGACCGGCGAGCGGGGGCCGTTCGACTCGCGGATCGCGTTCGCGTCCCGGCGCAAGGGGCGCTTCAAGGAGATCTATACGATGTCGCTCGACGCGGGCGACCTGCGAGCGGTGACGCATGACGGCTCGATCGCGCTTGCGCCCTCGTGGAGCCCGGACGGGCGGGGTCTCCTCTTCACGTCCTTTGCCTCCGGGAATCCCAGCCTCTTCAGCATCGATCTCGGGGGCGACAAGCGATTGGTGTCGTCGCGCAACGGCTTGAACCTCGGCGGGCGCTGGTCGCCGGGCGGGCGGGCGATCGCCGTCGCGCTCGAAAGCGGGGGCGCCACGGACATCGCGCTGCTCGATCCGAACGGGCAGCTGATGCACTTCGTCACGAAGGACCGGAGCATCGACGTCTCCCCCTCGTGGTCGCCCGACGGACAGTCGATCGTCTTCTGCTCCGACCGGGGCGGTGGGCCGCAGATCTACGTGGTGGGCGCGCAGGGCGGGGCGCCGCGGCGGGTGACGTTCGAGGGAAGCTACAACACCTCGCCGGCGTGGGCCCCGAAGGGCGATCGCATCGCGTACGCCAGTCGGGTCGGCGGCCGCTTCCAGATCTACACCGTCGGGCTCGGCGGCGGCGACGTCAAGAAGATCACGAGCACGCGGGGTGACAACGAGGACCCATCATGGTCGCCGGACGGGCGCTACCTGATCTTCAGCTCGACGCGCGACGGCAGCGGCGCCATCTACTTCTCCGACGCGGCCGGAACGCGGCAAACTCGATTGACCCCATCCGGGGGCGATGATAGCAGTCCCGCTTGGTCGCGCTGGCTGGAATGAGCGTGCGCGTAGGTCGAGGAGGGGTACGCATGGCACGATCGATTCGTATGGCCGCAGTGTTGATGATGGTAGCGGCCATCGCCGTTACGGGCTGCGCCAAGAAGAAGCGCATCTCCGACGAATCCGCCATCGGCGGCACCGGAGGCACCGGTAACGAGGAGTCGCTGAACGAATGCGGCAGCCTCGGTCGCTACAAGCGCGGCCTCGGTCCCGAAGAGGACGGCGTCCTGAAGGACGTCCACTTCGCGTACGATTCGTACGAGCTCGACGGCAGCGCTCGCGACGTCCTCGCGGCGAACGCCGAGTGGCTGAAGGAGAACAAGCGCGCCCGGACCGAGATCGAGGGGCATTGCGACGAGCGCGGCACGGTCGAGTACAACCTGGCGCTCGGCGCGAAGCGCGCCAAGTCCGTCAAGGACTACCTCGTCTCACTCGGCGTGTCCTCCGATCGGTTGACCACGATCAGCTACGGGGAAGAGCTTCCGCTCTGTCGCGACGCGAGCGAACAGTGCTACGCGCGTAATCGGCGTGTGCACTTCGTTCCGCCGTCCGAGTAGGTCGCGACCGGGCGGCGCGCGCGCACCGCGGATCACATGATCGCACGCCGAGTCGTTCCACTCGCTCTAGTCCTCGCGTTCGGGGTCGCGGGCTGCGCTACGCAGGCCGACGTCCAGGAGCTGGCGCGTGAGCAGCGTCGTCTCCGGACGCAAATGGCCGACACGCGTGCAGGCGTCGACTCGATGCAGCGGGACGTCGCCAAGGTGCGGGGGGGCGTCGACGAGGTGCGGTACTCGTCGCGTGGTGCCGGCAGCGTCACGACGAGGCTCGACGACCTCGAAACGCGGGTGGCGGCGCTCGAAGGCAATCGCCCGGCGCCGGCCGCGAGCCCGATCGAGGGAACGATCATCGATAGCAGCGTCACGAGCCCGGTGCCGGTACCGACCACGACCCCGGCGCCGCCGCGTCCCGAGATCGCCGCCTCGGACCTCTCGAAGGAAGAGGCGAAAGAGATCCCCGACGACTACCGGCGCGGCATCACCCTCGTGCGCCAGGGTGCGTACGACAAGGCCATCCAGTCCCTCCGAGACTTCTTGCGCACGAACCGGGAGTCGCCGCTGGCGCCGAACGCCCAGTACTGGATCGGCGAGTCGTACTACATGCTGGCCGACTACTATCAGGCGATCCTCAACTTCAATCAGGTGCGCCAGCAGCATCCGAAGAGTGACCGCGCCCCGGCTGCAGTCCTGAAGATCGGCCTCGCCTTCCAGCAGATGGGGAACAAGAGCGAGGCGAAGCTCGCCTTCCAGAAGGTCGTCAACGACTACCCGTCCTCGCCGGAGGCGGCTCAGGCCCGGGAGAAGCTCCAGGCGCTCTGAGTGGAGGTCGTTCGCCACATCGCCACGAGCTCGCGGCGATTCACCGCGCCGGTGCTGACTCTTGGAAACTTCGACGGCGTACACTGCGGACACCAGGCCATCCTGGCGCGCGTGGTGGATGCTGCCCGTGCCGGGGGCGTCGAAGCAGTTGCGTTGACCTTTCATCCGCACCCGGTCGCGGTGCTGCGTCCGGATCGCGCGCCGGCGTTGATCACCGCGCTCCGGGATCGCATCGCGCTCATGGCGGCGACCGGGATCGACGTGTTGATCCTGCAGCATTTCACGCCGGCGTTCGCCGCGCTCTCCGCCGAGGAGTTCGTCGAGCGGTTTCTGATAGAGCGTCTCGGGACGAGCCGCGTCGTCGTTGGGCACAGCGTCAGCTTCGGTCACGATCGTCGCGGTGATGCGGCATTGCTCACGACGTTGGGCGGGCGGTTCGGGTTCACCGTCGAGGTGGTGGGGCCGGTCCGGGTCGACGGTCACGACGTGTCGAGCTCGGTCGTGCGCCGGTCGATCGCGGCCGGTGACGTTGCGCTCGCACGGACGCTGCTCGGAAGGCCGCACCGGCTCGGCGGCTGGGTCGAGCGTGGGCGACAGCGCGGTGCCGCGATCGGATTCCCGACCGCCAACGTCCGGGTGCGGGCCGGCATGTGGCCGCCCGATGGGGTCTACGCCGTACGCGTGCTCCATGACGAGCGCCGGATCGACGGCGTCGCCAACATCGGCACCAACCCGACGTTCGGCGTCGCGCCCCGTACCCTGGAGGTGCATCTCTTCGACTTCGACGCCGACCTCTACGGCGAACGGCTGAGCGTCGCCTTCGTCGAGCGGCTGCGCGGCGAGATCGCGTTTCCGTCGGTCGAAGCGTTGGTGGCCCAGATCGCTCGCGATGCTGCCGACGCCCGCGCGCTGCTCGAGCGTTCGTGAAGCCGCGGTAGATCGACGGCGATGCGCCGTCATGTCCTCACCGTGACCGCCGACACCGCCGGGGTCCGGCTCGACAGCTTCGTCGCGGCGAGCGGACTCGAGCTTTCGCGGTCGCAGGTGCGCCATTTGATCGACGCCGGGCACGTCACGATCGACGGCCGCGTGCGCAAAGCGGGTCAACTCGTGCGCGCCGGTGACGACGTGCACGTCGACGTCCCGGCCGTTGCGACGACGGTCGCCGAGCCGGAGGCGCTGCCACTGACCGTCCTCTATGAGGATGAGGTGCTCCTCGTCGTGAACAAGGCACCGGGCATGGTCGTGCATCCGGCGCCCGGCCGCTGGCACGGGACGTTGGTCAACGCGTTGCTGCATCGGTGGGGGCCGATGCCGGGGCACGCGGCGACGCGCCCGGGGATCGTCCATCGTCTCGATCGCGACACCTCGGGGGTGATGGTGGTGGCGCGGACCACGACGGCGCTCGAGCATCTCGGCCGACAGTTTGCGGCGCGCACCGTGAGCAAGCGCTACACCGCGATCGTCCGGGGCAGCATGCGACAAGACGTGCTCCGAATCGATGCACCGATCGGGCGTCACACGACCGATCGGAAGAAGATGTCGATCCGGGCGCGAGTCGCGCGCGCCGCGGTGACGCACGTTCGGGTCGTCGAGCGCTTCGCGGGGGCCACTCTCGTCGAGGCGTCGCCGGAAACGGGGCGGACGCATCAGATCCGTGTGCATCTTGCTGCGCACGGCCATCCGATCCTCGGTGATGCCGTCTACGGACGTCCGCGTTGCCACGAAACGGCGCTGATCGGCCGGCATGCGCTGCATGCGGCGTCGCTGTGCATCGTCCATCCCACACGCGAGGTGGCGATGACGTTCACCGCGGAGCTCTGGCCGGACATGATGGCGCTCCTCAACGCGCTCCGTGCGACGCGCGATACGTAGTCGTCACGATAGTGACGCTGTAAGGTGCGCCGATCCTGGCTTCGCGGCGACTTCTCTATTGACATCGCTATGCCCTTCGTTTACCGTCCGCGCCGAGTCGTTGTTGAGGTGGGGAGGGAGAGAGGCATCTGGTCGCTCTCACATCCAACGCTAGTCACTCCTCGAAATAGCACCCTGAATACGAAGCCGAGTCGACGTGGTGGTCCGCTGTTCGATGAGCTTGGGCAGGGCAGGCCGGCGATCGAAGAGCCAGAGAAGTGGAAAGCGGGGTCGGAGGTTGTCGTCGTGGTGGGTGGCGCCGCGAGAAACGCCACTGCTAGTCTGATTCGCAACATCCCGCCTTCAGAGCTTCCCTGACATCTTCAGTGCCCGCGAGGGCAACACTCACGATCACACATCCCAGTCAGCGGACCATCCCAGAGAGCCCCGGTAGAGGAGCATCCCAAATGGTACGAACCCGCGCGCGGGCCGACGTCCAGCAACCACAGGACGTCCAGCAACCACAGGAAGAGCGCACGATCGCTGAAGCCGAAACGGCGCCGGTCGCGCCTGCTCCGGCTGCCGCGGCGGTGCCCGCTGCTCCGACCGTCAACGGTGGGGGACAAGCTCCGGGCGGCCTGAATCTGAAAGTGCTCAAGGAGAAGAAGATCAACGAGCTGGCGCAGCTCGCCCGCGACTTCAACGTCGACGGATCTTCCGCCATGCGAAAGCAGGAGTTGATCTTCGCCATCCTGCAGGCGCAGACCGAGCAGAACGGATTCATCTACGGCGAGGGCGTGCTCGAGATCCTGCCGGACGGCTTCGGGTTCCTCCGCGCGCCGGATTACAACTACCTCCCGGGTCCCGACGACATCTACATTTCTCCGAGCCAGATTCGCCGGTTCAACCTGCGTACCGGTGACGTCGTCTCGGGTCAGATCCGGCCGCCCAAGGAGGGCGAGCGTTACTTCGCGCTGCTGAAGGTCGAAGCGATCAACTACGAAGAGCCCGAGCGGGCGCGCGAGAAGATTCTCTTCGACAACCTGACGCCGCTCTACCCGAACGAGCACCTCCGGCTCGAGCACAATCCCGACGAGTACACGACCCGCATCATCGACCTCGTGTCGCCGATCGGGAAAGGTCAACGTGGTCTGATCGTCGCCGCTCCGCGAACGGGCAAGACGGTCATGCTCCAGAACCTGGCGCACGGCATCACCCAGAATCACAAAGAAGTGGTGCTGATCGTGTTGTTGATCGACGAACGGCCGGAAGAAGTCACCGACATGCAGCGCTCCGTACAGGGCGAAGTGGTGAGCTCGACGTTCGACGAGCCGGCCACGCGTCACGTGCAGGTCGCCGAGATGGTGATCGAGAAGGCGAAGCGGCTGGTCGAGCACGGCAAGGACGTCGTGATCCTCCTCGACTCGATCACGCGTCTCGCCCGGGCCTACAACTCGGTCGTGCCGCCGAGCGGCAAGATCCTGTCCGGGGGCGTCGACTCGAACGCCCTCCGGGGCCCGAAGAAATTCTTCGGCGCTGCCCGCAACATCGAGGACGGTGGCAGCCTCACCATCATCGGCACGGCGCTCGTGGATACCGGCAGCCGGATGGACGAGGTCATCTTCGAGGAGTTCAAGGGGACCGGCAACATGGAGGTCCATCTCGACCGGCGCCTGATGGACAAGCGGATCTTCCCGGCGCTCGACATCAATAGATCGGGAACCCGCAAAGAGGAGCTATTGCTGTCGCGCGAGGTCCTGAACCGGGTGTGGATCCTGCGGAAGCTCCTGTCCCAGCTCAATACCGTCGAGGCGATGGAGTTTCTGACCGACAAGATCAAGGGCACCAAGGACAACAACGAATTCATGGAGTCCATGAACTCGTAGCCCCTCCCTTCGTCCCCGTATTTGCGCCCCCTATTTCCTTCTTGCTATAGGAACCCGTTCGCGGCCGTTCGGTCCTGGTCGGTTCCCCGGCAGGTCTGGTAATCAATCTTCAGAGATTCGCGCGTGAAGGAGTCCGCATGAGAGCACTCGTATGAGCGAAGTGACGATGAAACAGCTCCTGGAGGCCGGTGTGCATTTCGGCCACCAGACGAGTCGCTGGAACCCGAAAATGAAGCCGTACATCTTCGGGGCACGCAACGGGATCTACATCATCGACCTGCAACAGACCGTGCGCATGTTCCGCGACGCCTACGGGTACGTTCGCGAGCTCGTCGCCGACGGGGGCACCATCCTCTTCGTCGGTACGAAGAAGCAGGCGCAGGACGCGATCCGCGAAGAAGCCGACCGCTGCGGCATGTTCTACGTGACCAACCGCTGGCTCGGCGGCATGCTCACCAACTTCCAGACCATCAAGCAGTCGATCGACCGGCTCCGGAAGCACGAAGAGACGCTCGAGAGCCCGGTGATGACCGAGGCTCTCACCAAAAAAGAGCTGATCATGATCTCGCGCGAGCGCGACAAGCTCATGATGTCGCTCGGCGGTATCAAGCAGATGAAGAAGCTTCCGGACGCCCTCTTCATCGTCGATCCGAAGAAGGAAGAGATCGCCGTCAAGGAAGCCAACAAGCTCGGCATTCCCGTCGTCGCAGCGGTCGACACCAACTGCGACCCCGACGTGATCGACTACAAGATTCCAGGGAACGACGACGCGATCCGCGCGATCCGCTTGTTCTGCACCGCCATCGCCGATGCCGGGATCGAGGGCCGCGCGCTCGCCGAAGAGCGTCAGCGCGGGCAGGGCGCCGAGGAAGACGAGATCGAGGTGCCGAGCCTGGACGAGGGCGCCGCCATCGAGGAGTCGGCGGGGGGCGATATCGGATGAGTGAGGTCAGTGCTCAGCACGTGAAGGACCTGCGCGAGAAGACCGGCGCCGGCTTCATGGATTGCAAAGCGGCCCTGCGGGAAAGCGGGGGAGACATCGAGGGGGCCGTCCGGTACCTGCGTGAGCGCGGGCTCGCGGCCGCAGCCAAGAAGGCGGGTCGGGCGACCGCCGAGGGCGTCGTCGGGTCGTACATCCACGCCGGCGGAAAGATCGGGGTGCTGGTCGAAGTGAACTGCGAGACCGACTTCGTGGCTCGGACCGACGACTTCCAGCAGTTCGTGCGTAGTCTGGCGATGCAGGTCGCCGCGGCACGACCGCTGTATGTCAGCCGCGACGAGATCCCGGCCGCGGAGCTCGAGCGCGAGCGCGCGATCTACGCCGCCCAGGCGGCGCAGTCCGGGAAGCCACCCCAGGTCGTCGCGAAGATGGTCGAAGGCAAGGTCGACAAGTACGCCGCGGAGGTGTGCCTGCTCGACCAAGACTACGTCAAGGGACCCGGCAAGCCCGTTCGCCAGGTGGTCGCCGATGCCATTGCCAAA
>CAZWAX010000271.1:0-8262 GCA_964631985.1 uncultured Polyangiaceae bacterium
GGGCGGGGAGCGGCTGGAGGATCTCGGGCAGCGCCTCGACCTTGCCCGACCCGAGCCCCGGGTCGCCGCCGGCGAGCGCGGGGTGACAACAGATCTGACGGAGGCGCGTGAGCGCCGCGAGCACGGTGATCTTGCTGCGCTCCACCCCGCCCGGCGCCGCGGCGAGCGCCTCGACCAACGCGCGGCTGCGCTTGAGCTCGGCGAGATAGAGATGGCGCTGGCCCTTGGTGAGCTCGCAGTCGCGGCGTTCTTCGATGCGGGGCGGCAGCTCGGGCGCGACGGCGCGCTTGGTGCGGCGGAGCAAGATGGGCCGGAGCTTGGCGCTCAAGAGCGCGCGCGCATGCGGCGGCGCCTCGGGCGCGTCGAAGCGCTCGCTGAAGGCCGCGCGCGTCCCGAGGTAGCCCGGGTTCGCGAAGGACGCGATGCTCCAGAGATCGAGCGCGCGGTTCTCGAGCGGCGTGCCGGTGAGCGCGAGACGGTGCTTCGCCTGCAGGCCCAAGGCGGCGCGTGTCACCGCGGCATTCGGGTTCTTGATGTTCTGGGCCTCGTCGAGGATGACCGCGCGAAGTGCCGTGGCGCGCCAGCGCTCGGCGTCGCGCCGCAGGAGCGCGTAGTTCGTGACGACGAGATCGGCGCCGGCGATGTCGCCCCAGGCCGCGTGCCGGCTCTCCCCGCTCGTGAGCAGGAGCACCCGGAGCGACGGCGCGAAGCGCTCGGCCTCGCGCGCCCAGTTGTGCACGACCGACGCCGGGCAGACGACCAGGCTCGGGCCGGCGCTCGGCTCGAGCCGGCGGAGATGCGCGAGCCACGCGAGCGCCTGCACCGTCTTCCCGAGCCCCATGTCGTCGGCGAGGATCGCACCGACGCCGAGCGACGAGGCGTGGGCCAGGAAGTCGAGCCCGGCCTGTTGATAGGGCCGGAGCTCGCCGGTGAAGTCGGGCGGTGCCACGACCGCCGGGAGACCGGCGAAGCTCGCCACCCGCTCGCGCAACATCTGCGCGGCGGCGATGGTGGCGGGATCGGTGCCGAGGCGCTCGAGGGTCGCGAGCGTGTCGGGATCGGCGCCGGCCGGTGGCAACACGGTCACCTGCTGCGGGTCGTCGCCGAGCTCGATGCCGGGATCGGCGAGGAGCCCGCTCATCTCGTCGAAGCTCGTCGTGACGTCGCGCCGCACCCAGCCCGAGTCGAGCTTCACGTAGCGCGTGGTCGCGGCGCGGAGCTTTGCGAGATCGGCATCGGAGAGCCGGCGGCCCTCCGCCTCCCATGCCGCCGACACCGTGAACCAGTCGACCCCGCTCGCCTCGATGCGCAGTCGCGGCGTGACGCGCTCGGTGCCCGCGAACAAGCGGCGCGCGCGCGCGGAGCCGTACCAATCGACGCCCGGCGGGCGCGTCTCCCACACCTCGGCGAAGCTCTCCATGCGGCGCCGGCTGCAGTAGAGCCACCACCCCTGCTCGCCCGCGTCCTCGGCGACGTCGGCGAGGGCCTTTCCGTTGCGAGCCCCGCGGCCGGCATCCGTCTCCTCGAGCCAGTCGATGATGGGCGCGACGTCGTCGTCGCGCGGCACGTCGATCCACACGTCCATTGGAACCGACTCGGGCGCTGCCGCCGTGTCAGCCGAGGGTGAGCTCTGCCCGGCAGCATCCGCGATCGCCTGCTCGCCTCCCGCCGTGAACGCAACCACGTCGGTCCCGCCCTCGCCGCCCGGCAGCGTCCGCAGCGACGTGCGGACCCAGCCTTCGTTCGGCAGGTACTCGAACGCGACGTCACCCGCCGGGTCGAGCGCGCGCGCGAAGATCCGCAGCTGCAGCCAGTCGTCGGCGCGGAGGTCGAGCGCCACGACCGGCTTCACCGCGTGGGCGCGGGTGTGGGCCGCGAGCGGGGCTTCCAGATGCGGGAAGCTCGTGGCGAGGAGCCCGAGCGTCGCGGCACGCGACTCCTCGGGTAGCGGCAAGCCACCCGCCGTCGTGAAGAGCTCGAGGACCGACTCCGGCGGCTCCTCGCCGACGACGGAGAATGCGCCGTCGGTGAGCACCAGGCTGACGCGCCCGGACGGCGACCAGCCGCCGGGGTCGCGGAGGTAGACGACGTCGTCGAGGCGGCGCTCGCGCCCATCGGACCAGAGGAAGCGCAGCTCGACCCAGACCTCGCCGTCGCGCGTGACCGACATCGGCAACAGCCGCGCGAGCGCCGGCTCGAGACGGACGGGGTCGCCGCCGCGCACGCCGGCACGGGCGGCGAGCGTCGGCGGCAGGTCGTCGCGCCACACGACGAACGGCAGGTTGGTCACGCGCTCGAGGAGCCGCATCAGAAGCGCCGGGGCGACGCCGCTCTGGCCGTTGTAGTAGTCGTGGCGCCCGCCGACGTTGTGGTCGCAGAGCCAGTCGAGCGCCGCCGACTGATCGGCCGGCAGCAAGCCGGGCGTGCGGTGCGCCTGCGCCCGCAGCTGCACGAGCTGCACCATCGAGCGCGGCTCGTCGGCGACCTGGGTGCTGGTGACGCGCGCTTCTACGGCGACGCTGCCGCCGCCGGGACGCTCGACGAGCCCGAACAAGAGGCGCAGGCTTCGCGGCGTGACGGCGACCTTGCGGCGCGCCCACGCCGCCAGCTCGTCGAGCAGGGCGGCGCGCGCCCGCTCCGCGTACCGCGCGGCGAGATCGGGACGGTCGCGATACACGCCGAGCTCGCGGGGGAGCCACCCCTCGGCCCGCGCCTGGATCTCTTGCGCGAGCCGCCAACACATGACCTCGACGTCGGGCTCTTCGAGGATCTCGGGAAACGGCGGCAGGTAGCCGCTGAGACCGCGTGCCGGGCTGCCGGCGAGCAGGCGCTCGAGCGCGTGCTCGCGCTGCCAGCCGGCGGGCGCCGAGCGCAGACGTTCCAGCGCCGAGGACGGCGCCGGGCGGGGCGTGTCGCGCCGCCGCTCGGTCGTGGCCCCGCCCGACGCGATCGGCACGACCGCGTCCGCCGCCTTCGGCACGAGGTCCGCCGGAAGGAACTGGGCGAGGCGCGCGTCGACGAACCCGTGCTCGGCATGGGCCGACGCCAGGAGACAACACGCGAGCGCGTACGTGTGCTTGCAGTAGGGTCCGACCGGGCACGAGCAGGCCGGCACGCTCGACTCGACCAGGTGCCACGCCCACGACGCGTCGTAGATCTTCGAACCGTGCACCTTCGCGCGGACGGCATCGTCCTCGAAGATCAGCCGTCCGACGCGACCGCTGCGCGCATAGTCCTGGCCGCGATGGCGCACCAGGGCCGGGAAGGCACGCAGCTTCGCCACCACACCGCGGAGCGCATCGACGGGCGGCATGCCGCCGTCATTCACTACCGGACGCGCCATGACCGATCACGGTGCCCGTTGCGACCCAGCGTTGCAAGCGACGGCCGGGGTGGGCGCTGGTCTCTCAGGATTTTCCGAGCACGATCGCGCTCGTCGGGACGCCCGTCCCGGCGGTCACCAACACGTGCTCGACGCCGGCAACCTGGTTCACGGCCGTGGCGCGGACCTGCCGGACGCCCTCGGCGACGCCGTTCATGCCGTGGATGTAGGCCTCGCCGAGCTGGCCGCCGTGGGTATTGATCGGCAAACGGCCGCCCATCTCGATGGCGCCGTCGCGCATGAAGTCCTTGGCCTCGCCGCGGCCGCAGAAGCCGAAGGCCTCGAGCTGCGCCAGCACGAACGGCGTGAAGTGGTCGTAGATGATCGCGGTCTGAAAATCGGTCGGCCCAAGCCCCGACTGCGCATAGAGCTCATGCGCGACCTCGGCCATCTCGGGGAGATCGCCAATGGCGTCGCGATAGTAGCTGGTCATCATCTGCTGATCGCGGGACGCACCTTGCGCGGCCGCGCGGATGACCGCGGGCGGCTGTCGCAAATCGCGGGCGCGCTCGAGCGTCGTCACGACGACCGCGACGGCGCCGTCGCTTTCCTGGCAGCAGTCGAGCAGGCGGAGCGGCCGGACGATCCAGCGCGACGCCTGATGGTCCGCGAGCGTGATCGGCTGGCCGTGGAACCACGCCTGCGGGTTCGTGGCCGCGTGCCGACGGCAGGCCACCGAAACGCGCCCGAAGTCCTCGGTCGTGGCGCCGTAGTCGTGGAGATAGCGCTGCGCCTGCATCGCCACCCACGAGGCCGGCGTCAGCAGGCCGAACGGCGCGTACCAGCCGAAGTGCGCGGTCTCGGTGGTCGCGATCGTCGCCGTCGGCGTCGTGCCGATCCCGAAGCGCTGCTGCGAGCGCTCGTTCATCGCGCGGTAGCAGACCACCACGTCGGCCGCCCCCGAGGCGACCGCGAGCGCCGCCTGCATCACGACCGCGCACGCCGCCCCGCCGCCGTAGTGGATGCGCGAGAAGAAGCGGAGCGGACCCGCGCCGATCGCGCGCGCGACCTCGATCTCGGGGTTGTTGTCCATCATGAAGGTCGAGATGCCGTCGACGTCGGCGGGCGCGAGCCCCGCGTCGGCGAGCGCGGCCATCACGGCCTCGCAGGCGAGCCGGAGCTCGCTCCGCCCCGAGTCCTTCGAGAACTCGGTGGCGCCGACGCCGGCGATGGCGGTCCGGCCCGGAAACGTCGCTCGGCTCGTCCGCGCCCCCACGTCAGGCCTCCGCCGGACGGAAACAGTGTAGCGCGAGGTCGCCGTCGACGGTCTCGAAGTCGACCCGCACCGGCATGCCGATGGTCACGTCGTCGGGCGGGACCCCCACCAGCCGCGAGACCAGGCGCGTCCCCTCGGCGAGCTCCACCAGCACGATCACGTTCGGGTAGGCGAAGGGCGGCACCGGCGGATGATGCGCCACCACGAAGCTGTGGATCACGCCGCGCCCGGAGGCCTCGATCGCCTCCATCGTGAAGTCGTGGCAGGCGGGACACATCGGCGCCGGGGGGTGCTGCAGTCGGCGGCAGCCGGCGCAACGCTGGATCAGCAGCTTCCGGGCGGCGACACCCTCCCAGAAGAAGCGGTTGTCGTGGGTGAGGCCGGGGCGCGGGTGACGGAACGTCGTGGCGGGGTCGCTCATCGCGGGCGCTTATATATAGAGACGCAACCGCTGTCGCGGCCGCGGTCGCCGCTTGCATGATGGTCGGGCTTCTCCCATGGTCGCCGCCGTGCGCGCGCCCGTCGAAGCCTCCGTGACCGTGAACGGCGTCTCTCTCACCTACTTCGAATGGGGTCGCCGGTACGGCGGCGACCCGATCCTGCTCGTGCACGCGACCGGCTTCCACGGGCGCTGCTGGGATCAGGTGGTGAAGCACTTCGATCGCCGTCGCACGATTGCCATCGACCAGCGCGGCCACGGCCGAAGCGACCGCGTCCCGCGCATACGCTGGCAGGAGTTCGGCCGCGACCTCGCCGAGCTCGTGGTCCGGCTCGACCTCCACGACGTCGTCGGCGTCGGGCACTCGGCGGGCGGCCACGCGATGGTCGAGGCCGCCGCCCTCGAGCCGACGCGCTTTCGCCGCCTCGTGCTCGTCGACCCGACCATCCTCTCCCCCGAGAGCTACGTCGCCCGCGGTTCCGCGGAGGACGGCGCGTGGGTCGAGGTCGCAAGCAACACGCACCCCGCCGCCAAGCGCCGCCGCCACTTCACCTCGATCGACGAGATGATCGAGCGCCTCCGCGAGCGTCCGTCGTTCGCGAGCTTCACCCCGGCCGCGCTCCGAAACTATTGCACGTGGGGTCTCGTCCCCTGCGTCGACCCGCCCGGCTTCGAGCTCGCGTGCTCGCCCGAGATGGAAGGCGCGGTCTACAGCGCGGTCTTCGGGAACCCCGCCATCCACGCGCACGTCCAGGCGGTGACCGTACCCGTCACGGTGCTGCGCGCCATGGACCCACGCACGCCGGCCGACCTCGCCGACTTCCACTACTCGCCGACCTGGCCCGCGCTCGCGAGCCGCTTCCCGAACGCCCGCGACCTGCCCCGTCCCGACCGGACGCACTTCATGCCGATGGAGGACCCGGCGATGGTGGCGCGTGTCATTGATTCATAAGGGGGATTTCTCCCCCTTCACGAAGCGCGGCACAGCCGCGCTTCGTACATCCCCCGGCTCGCTTTCGCTCGGCCGCACGCTACGCGTGCGGAGGCACGCGCAGCGCGACTTGCACTTGCCATTCACACGCGGCGGCCCAGCAACGCGAGCAGCATCGTTTCGTCGGTGCGAAGGCCACGCCCCGGTCGCGGCCGCCGCCGCGCGAACGCCGCGAGCGTGCCGGCGCGATAGGCGTCGAGCACGCGGGGGTGCACGTAGCAGCGGCGGCAGACCGCCGGCGTGTTGCCGAGGCGCGCGGCGACGTCGGCGATCGCCGCGACGATGGCGCGTTTGGCCGCGGACTCGGACACCGGGGCCTCGAGAGGGGCGAGGGCCTTCGCCATCGCGAGCGTGCCGGCCCAGGTACGGAAGTCCTTGGCCGTAAAGCTCTCGCCGGTGATCGCCTGCAGATACGCGTTCACGTCGGCCGAGCCGATGGTCTGCGGCGCGCCGTCGGCATCGAGATACTGGAAGAGGGTCTGCCCGGGGAGCTCCTGACAACGGCGCACCACCCGCGCGAGCCGCCGGTCGTCGATGCTGACGAGATGGTCCTGCTTCGACTTGCCGCGAAAGCGGAACCGGATGCGCGCCCCCGCGACCTCCGCGTGGCGGGTCCGGAGCGTGGTGAGCCCGAAGGAGCCGTTGTCGCGCGCATAACTCTCGTTGCCGATGCGAATGAGCGTGGTCGCGAGCAGGCGCACCACGGCGGCGAGCACCTTGGCGCGCGGCATACCCGGAAGCGCGAGATCGCGGCGGGTGCGGGCGCGGATGCGCGGCAGCGTGGCACCGAACGCACGCAGACGGCCGTACTTCGCCTCGTCGCGGACCTCGTGCCAGCGGGGATGGTAGCGATACTGTTTCCGCCCGCGCGCATCGCGCGCCGTCGCCTGCATGTGGCCGTCGGGCGACGGACAGATCCACACCTGCTCCCACGCCGGCGGAACGACCAGACTGTGGATGCGGCGAAGCTCGGCCCGAGCGCGGACGAGCGCGCCGTCGGGCGCGCGGTAGCGAAACCCGATCGGTGTCCGCTCCCGGCGAATGCCGGGCAGGGCGTCGGTGACGTAGCGGAGGCCGGCCTCGCGCGCCGCGGCGATCGATTCGGCGACGACCGCATTGGTCGCTTGCACCGCCAGGGCTTCCGCGCTCCGCGCCATGATGGAAGCGGCGCAGTGCAAGCACGGTGCCGTGCACCGCCACCGCGCCGTCGTTGGGGATTCGAGCGGGCCGGACGGCGGGGGAACCGTCGCTTTGTAGAAGCTACGCCGCGCGTCTCCTGGTAAACCGACCCCGATTCGTCCACCTTCGCGCGGATGCCGCGCCGTCCCCCGCCGCGCTCGTCGGCCGCACCCGCGCCACGGACGCCGCCGAAGCCGCACGGCCTGCGTTGGGCGGTGCCGCCGGCGCTGATCACGCTCGCCGTGCTGGTCGCCTACCACGGGAGCTTCGGCGTTCCCTTCGTCTTCGACGACACGGGCATCCTCGACACCGCCACGCTCCATACCTTCTCGTGGCGAACGGTCGCGGGGACGACGCGGCCGCTCGTGCAGCTCTCGCTGGCGCTCAACTGGGCCGTGGGCGGCCCGAACGTCGTCGGCTATCACGTCGTAAATCTACTGGTGCATCTGGGGGCGGCGCTGGCGCTGTATGGAATCGCGGCGCGGTCGCTCGCGACCGGCACCGCCCTCGCCGTCGCGCTCGTATGGGCGGTGCATCCGCTGCAGACCGAGAGCGTCACCTACGTCGTGCAGCGCGCCGAGTCGCTGATGGGGCTCTGCTACCTGCTGACGCTCTATTGCGTGGCGCGCGGCGCCGCGGCCGAGCGCTCGCCGGCCTGGTACGCGGCGGCGGTCGTGGCATGCGCGTGCGGTATGCTCTGCAAGCCGGTCATGGTGACGGCCCCGATCGTCGTGCTGCTCTACGATCGGGCGTTTCTCGCCGGCAGCGTCGCCGGCGCCTGGCGGGCGCGGCGCGGGCTCTACGTCGGCCTCTTCGCGACCTGGGCGATCCTGGTGGCGCTGCTCGCCGGGCAGGACCACGAGTCGGCGGAGACGGCGGGCTTCGCGATGCGCGACGTGTCGCTCGCCGAGTTCGCGCGGAGCCAGCCGGGCGTGATCCTGCGCTATCTCCGGCTCGTCGCGTGGCCGCACGGGCTCGTGCTCGACTACGCCTGGCCGCCGGCAGAGGGCGTCACGGGCGTCGTGCTCCCGACGCTCGTTCTGGCGGTCGCTCTC
>CAZWAX010000272.1:0-550 GCA_964631985.1 uncultured Polyangiaceae bacterium
GCTCTTCCTCTTCGCCAAGAACATCCTCGAAGGAAAACCGATCGACGTCTTCAACCACGGCAAGCACACCCGCGACTTCACCTACGTCGACGACATCGCCGAGGGCGTGATCCGCGCCGCCGATCAGCCAACCGTCCGCGACGCCACCTGGCGGAGCGACGAGCCCGATCCGGCGACGAGCTCGGCGCCGTGGCGCGTCTTCAACATCGGCAACGGCAAGCCCGTCCCGCTGCTGCGCTACATCGAGGTGCTGGAGCAGGAGCTCGGCAAGAAGGCCGAGATGAACCTGCTGCCGCTCCAACCCGGCGACGTACCCGACACGAGCGCCGACGTGCAGGCGCTGGTCGACGCGGTCGGCTATCGGCCGGACACGCCGGTCGAGGTGGGGGTGAAGCGCTTCGTCGAGTGGTACCGGTCGTATTATCGGGTGTAGGGCGCGGTCGATGCCATGATGATCCCCGGCGGCGGGCCGCCATGTCTGGCGTCGGCCCCGCCACGCCCTTCGCGCCGCCACCGAGCCAGGCCGGCGACGCCTGTTCCTGCAGCGATG
>CAZWAX010000272.1:560-8229 GCA_964631985.1 uncultured Polyangiaceae bacterium
CCACGGGTGATCCCCGGGGCGGGGCGGGGAGGCCTGGCTCCGGCGCGGCCACGACCTCCGGGCGGCACTCGGGACAGACCTTCGCGTGGTCGGGGTTGGCGTGGTGGCAGGCGGCGCAGAGCATGCGGGCAGTGTCGGTCTAGCGTCGAGACGATTCGGGTTCGGCACGTTCACGAAAAAAGACCGCGACATCCGCTTTTGCGCGACGCCCCGTCGCGACATCCATCACGAGATCGACGAGATCATCATCGGTGGCGCGGATGCAGATCCCGTTCAATCGCAGAAACGCGAGGCCACAGGCCAAGCCGACCCGCTTGTTGCCGTCGACGAACGGGTGGTTCTTCACCAAATGGAACAGGTACGCTGCCCCTTGCTCATGCAGCGAAGGGTGCAGGTACTCGCCGCCGAAGGTCGCCGCCGGCATGGCCAAGGCGGACTCCAAGAGCCCCCGGTCGCGTAGGCCGAGGGCGCCGCCATAGCGGGCAATCTGATGCGCGTGGATCGCGAGCGCTTCGTCGAGCGTAAGAAACGACGTGGGCATCGCCCGGCCTCAATCGGCCAGTCGACGAAACGCTCCTGCGTGCTCCCGATCGAGATCGTCCAGCACCTTGCGCAGGCGCTCCGTCCGCTTCTTGGGCCGGACGGGCGAGACGACGATCACGTCCCCGTCCGTCGAAACCTCGAGCTTGGTGTCGGCATCGATGCCCGTCGCCTCGAGAATGCTGCGGTCGAGGACCAGGGCCAGGCTATTCCCCGTGCGGGTGAGCGTCTTGACCATGTTCGGACGTACTAGCCGATCCGTACGGACGAAGCCAGCTCACATCGTCGTGGGGCGCTCCGATCGTTGGCCGCTCACGGCACGATGGTGAAACCCTCTGCCGCCGCAGCATTCCGCAGCGCCCGGTCGGTACAGGCGAACGTGTCGCATGACGGGTCCGCCTGCCGAGCGGCGCACGCGCTGGCGAGCTGAATCCCGTCGTACGCTCGGAGGCCACGGGCAGCGATCAACGCCGCGGCAGCGTCGAGCACCGACGCCACGATCCCGGTGACGAGAAAGCGTGCACCCCCGCGACCGCTGCCGAAGTAATCGGCCTCGAACTCTTCGGTCAGGAGGCTGGCGTCGGCGGCACTCAACTCGCGATTGCGATGCTTCCGCCAGATGGCGGCTGGCACCTCGACGCGAACGAGACACGAGACGACCATCGGCGACAGTCGACGGACCGCGTCGGTGCCAGCCTCGTCGGCGTAGAGCTTCACCAGCGCCGACGAGTCGACGAACGTGCTCACCGGCGCGATTCCGACACCAGATCGCTCAGCGACCGCCCACGACCGGCCACGGCCCGAGCACGGGAGACGGCGGTCCGATTGGGACGTCGCCGCTTGCCCGGAGTCATCGTGATCAGCAGCCCCGCCCTTGCCAACCGTTCGCGCAGCGCCTCCGCGCCGTCCCCGGCAAACGCCGGATCGACCGCAGCCGACAACACGTCCGTCGCCCACCGGTTGACACTTTGGCCGCGTTCCGTGGCAGCAACCTTGAGACGACCGACGAGCTCGTCAGGAATCCGGAGGGTCAATTGGCTCATGCCTCCACACTTGCTGTCATGACATCACTCGTCAAGGTCCATTGCGATCCCGCAACATCGCGAACCCAGACCTCTCACACGAGGCGGTCGTCGAAGCCAGCCGCCTGAGAGATACGCGTACCCGTCAGGACGGATCGGAACGCAGCGCCTCGAAGCGCGCCCGCGCGGCGGCGAGGTCGTCGATCTCGAAGATCTCGAGGCCGACCGGACGGTCGCCGCGGGCAAGCCCGAGACAGACGTAGACGGCGTCGAGCTCGCCACCCTCGGCATTGGTGCCGAACCAGCGGGAGACGTAGAGCCGCCCGTGCGGCTCGTCGGCGATGAAGTAGAGCGTCTCGGTCCTGAGGTCGCGGCTGAGGTCCCACACCGCGGCGAGCGAGGCGAGATACGCGTCGCGGCCGTCGAGGCGGCCGACCCCGGTGCGGCGGCGATCGTCGAGGTAGAAGTCCGCTGGCAGCATCGCGCGCACGCCTTCGAGGTCATGCGCGTTCCAGGCGCGCATGAGGTCGAGCGCCACGGGCGGCGCGCCCTCGGCACCGCCCGCGGCGTAGCGCTCGAAGAGCTCGGCGCTCGCGGCGGCGCGATCGTCGAGGTCGAAATTGACGATGCCGAGCGCCAGACCGTTCGCATCGACCTCGGTGATCGACAGGAGGTCGATCGCGAAGTCGGCGCCGGGCTCGCCGCCATGGAAGCTGACACGCTCGAGCACCAGGCGGTCGCCGGCGGTCGCGAGGGGCGTCCGCTCGATCCGAACCTGCCCCGATTCGTGGATGTACCGCGCGCTCGCGATCGCCATCGCGCGGTCGCCGCCGACCCGCAGCAAGCGACGCCGATCGTCGAACGTCGCGGTCGGCGCGTAGAGTCGTTCCAACCCCACCCAATCGCGCGCCGCACCGCAGGCATACCACCGGTCCCGCCAGCGCGTCGCGGCGTTCGGGGGGATGCGGAGCGGATCCGGACTAAGCTCGGCGAGGCGAGCAACGGCGCGGTCGAGATCGTCGAGCTCGAACAGCTCGGCGCGCGTGATGCGGCCGCCCGTCGCGATGCAGAGCCAGAGCGCCGCGCTCTCGAAGGCGCCACCGTCGGCGAGGGTGCCGAACCGGTCGAGCGTGACGATGAAGCCATGGCGCTCGACGACCGGCCAGAACCAGCCGAGCTCCAGATGATGGTCGGGGGCGAGATCCCAGAGGACCGCGACGGCCTCGACGTAGGCGGCGGCGCCTTCGATGCGCCCGAAGCCGGTGCGGCGATGGTCCTCGACGACGGCGTCGGCGGCGAAGATCGTCCGCATGCGCTCACGGTCGCGCGCCTGGAACCCATCGACGGCGGCGCCAACGATCTCCACCCGCGGCGCCACGTGTGGCTCGATCGCCGCCCAGCGCGCCCACGCGTCGCGCTGCGCGGCGCGAGCGTCGTCCAGGTCGTAAATTACCATGGCGATCAAACGCCCCGCCGCGTCCACCTCGAAGACCCCGAGATACTCGATCTCGAAGCGGCCGTCGGGCGGGCCGCCCGACCAGAGGATCCTCTCGATGGCGATCCGCTCGCCGGCGGTGCCGACGAGCGTCGCCAGGGGCCGCGCGCCCATCGCCGCCCGCTCACGTAGCGCGGCGATGAACAGCTCGGCGTCGCCGCTCACGAGCGCGAGCCGGCGCCGGTCGTCCAAGACGGTCCCGTACCCGGGTGCGACGAGCGCGCGCATCGCGTCCCAGTTCCCCGTTGCGAAGCCCGCGTCGTACGCCGGTAGCGAGAGCTCCCACCACGCGCTCGCTAGGTTCGGCTTCGCGAGCGCCGCGAACGGATCATGCCGGGGCTCGGGGCTCGCGGGCCATGCGGCAAGCGCCGCTTGCGGCGCGTTTCGATCGATCTCCGCGAAGCGCGCCCGCGCCGCGTCCAGATGATGCGGATCGTAGAAGTCGAACCGCGTCGCCAGACCCGCGTCGTCGAGCTCGACGACCCAGACGAACGGGCTCTCGAAGGCGCCGCCGTCGCGCGTCCCGACCCACACGACCTCGGCGAGGAAGCCCCGCTCGCCCGCGCGGGCATGGTCCAGGCGCCCGTCCGCGTCGGGCGCGAGATCGACCATCGCGCGCACGACCTCGACGTAGGCGTCCGGACCGTGGCGCACGTCCCAGCCGACCAGACGATGGTCGTGCCCGGCGAGTGTCGGCGCCAGCAGCGCCACGATGCCATCCCAGTCGCGGGCCGCCAGGGCGCGCGTGAACGCCACCTGAAACGCCACGACACGCGGGTGCACCGACTGCGCGACCGCTCGCCAGCGGCGATCGATCTCGGCGTAGGCGGCGGCGACGTCCTCGACGTCCCAGCGCACGTAGGCGACGATGCGTCCGCGCTCGTCCACCTCGGTGAGGAGGAGGAACGCGATCTCGCTCGGACCGACGTCCGCATCCCTGAACTCGAACGTGGAACGCGTGAGCGCGAGCCGCGCTCCCCGCGTGCCGACCAACGCGGACCGCGCACGAACCGTCCGCCCGTCGGCGACCTCGCGGGTGAAGGCGACGTACTGGTCGCGGTCGAGCTCGAGCTGCACCACGCGGCGGCGGTCGGACATCCGGAAGTCGTCCGCGAAGAGCGCCGTGAAACGCGGCCAGTCGTGCGCGACTATGGCGGCGATCACCGGTGCCACCGTCGCGCTCGCCGCATTGGCGAAGGGCTCGGCGGACGGCGCCGGCGCCGCCAGCTCGGCGAAGCGGGCGAGCGCCTCGTCGATCTGCTCGGGGTCATAGAGGTCGTTGCGTTCGAGCTTCCCCCCCGCGCCGAGGGTGGTGACGGAAAGGAAGGGGATCTCGTAGCCGCCGTCCGCGCCGTGGAACGTGAGCTGGCTGATGGCGCCCCGCGCGTTCGACCGGACGTGATTGAAGCGCACGATGCTGTCCGGCGCGAGGTCGACGAGCGCGCGCTCCGTCTCCGCCCACGCGGCCGGACCGTGACGCGTCCCGAGCAGGGCCACGGCCCGGTGGTCGTGCTCCGCGAACGTCGGCGTACACATCGCGGCGATCGCGTCCCAGTCGCGCTGCGCATAAGCGCGGGCATAGCTCCCGGAGCTGGCCACGCGACCGTAGGCGGCGCCCTCGCCGGCGTCGTAGCGGGCGTCGAGCTCGACATACGCCGCATCGAGGTCGGCGGCCTCGAAGAGCACGATCGCTAGGTGGCGTCCGTCGTCACCGACTTCGGCCACGTACAGATACTCGATCTCGAGGGCGCCGCCGCCGTCCGCGACCTGGCCTCGGAGCATCAGGCGCGAAAGCGTCAGGCGCTCGCCGCGGGTCGCGATCGGCGTCGCGGTCCACCGCCCGTTCGGGACGTCGAAGAGCACTCGGAGCTGCTCCAGGCACCCTCCCTTCCCGAGCTGCAGCTGGAAGAACGGCCGGCGATCTTCCCAACGGAGGCTCTCGGCGAAGAGATCCGCCACGGCGTGCCAATTGCGTGCGGTCATCGCTCGCACGAAGCGTTCCCCACTGCGTGTCGCAGCGTTGGCAAAGCAAGCATCGGACGGCGCCCGCACCGTCGGATCGCCGGACGGCCCGACGAGCGCGTCGTAGCGCGCCAGCGCCTCCGCCTCGCGGCCGACGTCGAACAGCTCGATGCGCGCCTGCCGGCCGTCGGGGCCGAAGATCGAGAGAATCCAGATGCTGTTCTCGAACGCGCCGCCGCTCGCGCGGACGGTCCCCATCTCCGTCGTCCGCCGCAGGAGACCATCGGCACTCAGCACGAGGACGTCCTCGATGCGGTACCGCTGGTCCTCCATCAGCTCCTCGGAGGCGGCGCGCCAGCGCGGCCACAGGTCGGATCCGACGACGGTTCCCATGCCGACCGCCCGGTGGTCGATGGTCTCCAAGTCCGGCGTGCAGACGTCCTCCACCCGGTACTCCTGCGACCGGGTCAGCATCGTCGTGGCCGCGCGCGCCGTCATGGTGGCGCGGGCGCGTTCCGGGCCGTCGGGCAGCCGCTCGGCATGGCGCACATAGAGGCGGGCGATCGCATCGCCGAGACGGTCGGCTTCGAAGAGCTCCGCACGAACCCACCGTCCGCGTGCGTCGGTTTCGATCACCACCACCTCGTCGAACTCGGCAAGCCCGAAGCCCGCCACGTGGGATTCGCTCAACCCCTCGAGCGAAAGCTGATGCCGTTCGAGCACCAGGGTGTCGCCGACCGATGCGAGCGCTTCCGACCGGAAGCTCAGGCGGTCGGCTTTCATGATGGATCGCCACGTCGCGAGCATCTCGCGGCGGCCGTACGTGGTGCCGGTCGGGTGGTGGGTGAAGTGCAGGGACTCGTCGAAGACATCGCCGAGCGCGTCGCGGTCGCGGGCGGCGAGGATCGCCTCGAAGCGGGCGAGGCTCCGGGTCGCAGTGTTCGCCTGTACGCGGCGTCGTGGCGGCGCTTCCGGCTCCGTGCCGGCGACGAGCTCGTCGAAGCGCGCCAGCGCCGCGGCCTCTTGGTCAGGCTCGAACAGCTCGACCCGCTCGGAGAGGCCGGCGGCGTCGAAGACGTTCACGCTAAGGAACACGTTCTCGAACGGCCCGCCACTCGCGCGGCTGGTCCCGTAATACGTGTTTCGCGTGACGTTCACGGCGGGCGTGAAGGCGAGGATGTCCTGGTCCCGCCGGGAGAAGCCCGCGGCGAGCTCGGCCTGCCCGCGCCAGTGCCGCCGAGACTCCTCCCACCCCTGCGACGACCAGGTCCCGAGGCTCCGGTGGTCGACGCACACATAGGACGCCGCGAAGGCGCTTCCGATGCGATCGGCATCGATCGGCCCATCCCAAACCGAGTGCGTGGCCGCGATCCCGCCCGCGCGCGTACGCTCCGGGCCGTCGGGCAGGGACTCGGCGTAGAGCGCGTAGAGCCGGGCGAGCGCCTGACAGAGGTGATCGCTCGCGAAGACCTCGGACGACGTGAGGCGCCCGCCCGCGTCGACCGCGCTCACGACGATGCTCTCGATCTCGAAGGCGCCGACGTCGAAGCGGCCCCCCGCGGTGCCGCTCGCGGTGACGAAGCGGCGGGCGAGACAGAACGCATCGCCGAGCGTCGCCAGCGGCTCGATCCGGAAGTCCAGGTCCGGCATCCGCATCATGCGCCGGCTCGACTCGAGCTGGCCCTCACGGCCGTAGCGCGTAGCGGTCGGGTGCTCGATCGTCTCGAGCGGGTCGCCGAGGAGCGCGTCGACGGCGGCGAGGTCGCGGCGCGCGAACGCCGCTTCGATCGCGGCGAACGTTCGGGTCGCGGCATTGGGACGGACGCGGCGCCGGACGGGGGGCGGCGCGGCGTCCGCGGTGAGTCGTTCGAAGCACGCGAGCGCCTCGGCTTCCTGGTCGGGCTCGAAGAGCTCGAGGCGCGTCATCAAGCCGTCGGCCCCGTGAATGCTCACGGAGATGACGACGTTCTCGATGATCCCGCCGCTCGCGCGGCCCGTTCCCCCGAACGTCGTGCGGAGCACGTACGCACCCGGATCGAGCGCGAGCACGTCCTCGTCACGGGGCGTGAAGGCCGCGGCGAGCTCGCCCTGCTCTTGCCAGTGTCTCCGCCACGCTTCTCGTCCCTCCGCCGACCAGGTGCTGAAGATCCGTTGGTCGACGCAGACGAAGGACGGACTGTGGCCGCTCGCGATGCGATCGGCGTCGAGGGGACCGTCGTACGCGGCGAGCGAGCGCGCGACGCTCTCCGAGCGAACGCGTGCGGGGCCTTCGGGCAGGCTCGCGGCGTAGCGTTCGTAGAGACGAACGATCGCGGGGCGGAGACGCTCGGCCGCGAAGCTTTCGACGTGTCGAAACCGCCCGTCAGTGTCCACGTCGTAGAGGCAAATCTCGTCGCGCTCGTATGGGCCGACGTCCAGGCGCCCGCCCCGCCCACCGATGCGTTGCCGGACGAGCGCCAACGACTCACCGAGCGTCGCCAGCGGCTCGTGGCGTATCGTCGGATCGTCCATCCGAAGCAGCTGCTGAAACGACCGGAGCAGTCCGTCACGGCCGTACTCGGCGCCGTTCGCGTGATCGACGACGGCGAGCGTGGCGGCGAGGGCCGCCTCGTCGCGGGCCGCGAGCGCGGCGTCGAAACGCGCGACGGCG
>CAZWAX010000273.1:0-8227 GCA_964631985.1 uncultured Polyangiaceae bacterium
GCCGCCGCCACGGCGTCGCACGAGGCCGAGGCGCCGTTGCAGCCGACCCGGCCGGCGGTGATCACCGTGAACCGGTCGCCGCAGGACGTCTATGCCTACTGGCGCCGGCTCGAAAACTTGCCGCGTTTCATGCCGCACCTGACGGCCGTCATCGAAACCGGGCAGCGCACCTCGCACTGGACCGTGTCGGCGCTCGGCACGACCGTCGAGTGGGGGGCCGAGATCGTCGAGGACGTTCCGGGCGAGCGGATCGCCTGGACCGCCGTCGCGAACGCCGACGTACCGAACGAGGGCCGGGTGACGTTTGGCCCGGCGCCGGGCGGGCGCGGTACCGAGGTTCGCGTTTCGATCGCGTACGAGCCGCCGGCGGGGCGGATCGGTGCGCTCTTCGCGACGCTCTTCGGCACCGATCCGGGGCAGCGGCTGCAAGCCGATCTGCGACGTCTGAAGCAGCTCCTCGAGACGGGCGAGATCCCCACCACCGAGGGCCAACCGACTGGACGCCGGAGCCTCGTCGGCAAGACGCTCGAGCTGGTCGAGCAGGGAGGTCGGTCATGAGAGCGCTCTGTTGGAACGGAACGCGCGACGTGCGCGTCGAAAACGTGCCCGACCCGCGCATCCTCCGGCCGGGCGATGCCATCATCAAAGTGACGGCCACCGCCATCTGCGGCTCCGACGTGCACCTCTACGACGGGTTCATCCCGAGCATGGAGCGGGGCGACATCCTCGGCCACGAGTTCATGGGCGTCGTCGAAGAGGTCGGCAGCGGTGTCGAGCGGCTGAAGGTCGGCGACCGCGTGGTCGTGCCGTTTCCGATCGCATGCGGGCGCTGCTTCGCGTGCGACCTGGGCGACTTTTCGCTCTGCGAGAACTCGAACCCGAACGCCTGGATGGCGGAGAAGCCGTGGGGACATTCGCCGTGCGGCATTTTCGGCTACTCGCACCTGACGGGCGGGTACGCCGGCGGCCAGGCCGAATACGCGCGCGTCCCTTACGCCGACGTCGGTCCGATCAAGGTTCCGGGGGAGCTCGAGGACGAGGAGGTCCTGTTCCTTTCGGACATCCTCCCGACGGGCTGGATGGCCGCCGAAAACTGCAGCATTCGGCCGGAGCACATCGTCGCCGTCTGGGGCTGCGGCCCGGTCGGACAATTCACGATCGCGAGCGCCCTGCTGCTCGGCGCGGCACGCGTCATCGCGATCGACAACGTGCCCGAACGTCTCCGGATGGCGGCGGAGCAGGGTGCCGTCACGATCGACTTCGCGGCGGAGGACGTGCTCGGGACGCTGCACGAGCTCACCGCCGGTCGCGGGCCCGATGCCTGCATCGACGCCGTCGGGCTCGAGGCGCATGCGCCCGGCGTGCGCGGCCTCTACCATCGCGCCAAGACGGCGATGATGCTCGAGACCGATCGTCCGCACGCGCTCCACGAGGCGATCACCGCGTGCCGAAACGGCGGCACGGTGTCGGTGCCGGGAGTCTACGGCGGTTTCATCGACAAGGTGCCGTTCGGGTCGGTGATGAACCGGTCGCTGACGATCAAGACCGGGCAGACCCACGTGCATCGGTACCTCCGGCCGCTCCTCGCGCGCATCGAACGCGGCGAGCTCGACCCCCGCTTCGTCATCACGCACCGGTTGTCGCTGGACGACGGGCCCGAAGCGTACGCGATGTTCACCAAGAAGCAGCACGAGTGCATCAAGGTCGTGCTCCGACCGTAGCGTCTGCTGTGGCGCGCGGGGGCCGTCCAGGTCGAAGGAGACGCCACCCCGCGTCGAAAATCGCCTGACAGGTTCGCTCTGCCTGTGGTAAGGGTCCCCGGCCGTCATCCAGCGCCGCCCAGGAGGCCCCCACGTGTCGTACCTTCTTCGCCCGACGCTTTGCGTGTCCGTGCTGCTTGCCGCGCTCGCCGGTACCCCGGTCGCGTTCGGCGCCGTATCCTCGTCGCTCGACGCCTATAGCCTGTTCGCCACGGACGGCATGCGGGTGCGGAACCTCCGCGCCGGCGACGGCGACCTCGGCGTCAACGCGGGCGCGTTCGTCGCCCGCGGGACGTTCGCCGCGCCGACCGCACAGATCGTCGCCGATCGCGCCGATCTCGGAACCGGCGGGGCGTGCGGCGCCCTGTACGCAAACACGGCGATCGGCGCGGGTCCAACTTGCACCGGGGCGGGCGCGGCCCCGACCCCGATCATCGCCGACGTCCCGACGGCGTGCGGGTATCCGTCGAGCTTCCCCGCCTGCAATGACGCCGCGCGCCTGGTCGTACGCGCCGGCCGGACGGTGCTGCCCCCCGGTGTGTACGGCGACGTCGTCGTGAAGAGCCCGGGCGCGCTCGCCACCCTCGAGCTCACGGGCGGCAGCTACGTCTTCTGCAGCCTCCGGGTCGGCCGCCACGGCGAGGTGCGGTTCCGTGGACCATCGCAGATCCACGTGGCCGGGGTGATGAAGCTCGGCGTCGGCGCCCAGCTCGCCCCGGTCGACGGCATCGCCGAACCGCTCGCCGCGGACGTCTGGGTCGCCGGTAAGAGCACCACGCTTGATCGCGACTCACGCGTCCTGGCGACCGTCTGTGCGCCGGCGGCGAAGCTCAAGCTGAACCGCAGCCGCGTCGAGGGCGCCGCGGTCGCGAAGGAGATCCGCGCGTCGGGCGCCACCGTGCTCCGGCCCTACGTCGAGGTCCGCGCTGCCTGCGCCGACCAGAACCCGCTCCGCAATCTCTACTTCGGCGATCTGCACGTCCACACGTCGCTGTCCTTCGATGCCCAGGCGTTCGACGTCCGTACGACCCCGGCCGAGGCGTACGCCTTCGCGCAGGGCGCGCCGGTGGCGCTGCCGCCGCTCGACCTGGGCGGGGTCGGGACGCGGACCGTGCAGCTCGAGCGGCCGCTCGATTTCGTCGCGGTGACCGATCACTCCGAGTATCTCGGCGAGGTCGAGGAGTGCACGACGCCCGGCGCGCCCAACTACGCTTCCGGCACCTGCGTGACCTATCGGGGCGAGGAGTACAATGCGGTCCGCGTCTTCGGGCTGTCGCTGGTCACGGCGAACCCCACCCGCTTCCCCGACGTCTGTGGACCCGGCGGACAGGAGTGCCTGACCCAGGCCACGCAGATCTGGCAGAGCGTGCAGGACGCCGCCGAGGACGCGTACGACCGAACGTCGGCCTGCAGCTTCACGAGCTTCGTCGGCTACGAGTACACGAGCGCGCGCAGCGGCAGCACGCAGCACCGGAACGTCATCTTCGGGAACGACCGGGTGCCGTTCCCGACCAGCTACTTCGAGGAGCGGACGCCGCAGGGGCTGTGGAGCCAGCTCGACGCGGGCTGTCGCGACGCCACGAGCGGCTGCGACGTGCTCGCCATCCCGCACAACTCGAACGAGAGCAACGGCAACATGTTCGAGGTCGAGTACCCGGGGGCGCGCTCGGTCGCGGCGGAACGCGTCCAGGCCGCGCAGCGCGGCGCCATGGAGCCGTTGGTCGAGATCTATCAGCACAAGGGCGACTCGGAATGCATGAACGGGCTCTCCGGCGTGATCGGCGCCTCCGACGAGCAATGCGACTTCGAGAAGGACCCGCGCCCCTTCCTGGACTGCGGCGACGGGACCGGGGGCGGCGGCGTGACGCGCCTCGGCTGCTTCTCGCGCCTCGACTTCGTGCGGAACGTGTTGCTCGCGGGTCTCGCCGAGGACGCCCGGCTCGGCGTGAACCCGTATCGCCTCGGCATCATCGCCAGCACCGACACCCACAACGGGACGCCGGGCATGGTCGACGAGACGACGTTCGTCGGTCATCGCGGCACCGACGACGACACGCCCGCGAAGCAGCTCGGCAACGGCGTCCTCACTGGGGGCGGCATCCAGTTCAGCCCCGGCGGCATCGTCGGCGTGTGGGCCGAGGAAAACTCGCGGCCGCGCCTCTTCGACGCGCTCCGCCGCCGCGAGGTGTTCGGCACGAGCGGCCCGCGCATCGCCGTCCGCTTCTTCGGCGGATGGAATCTCCCGGCCGGGCTCTGCACCGATCCCGACATGATCGCCGACGCCTACGCGGCGGGCGTGCCCATGGGGAGCGTGCTCGACGCGCCCGCCGCGGCGGCGCCGTCGTTCCTGATCTCGGCGGCGCGCGACCCCGGCACGCTGGCCCGGCCCGGGACGCAGCTGCAGCGGGTGCAGGTCGTGAAGGGGTGGACCGACGCCGCCGGCTGGCATCAGGAGGTCTTCGACGTCGCCGGCGATCCGGACAACGGCGCGGCCGTCGACACCGACACCTGCACGACGAGCGGCCCCGGGGACGACACCCTCTGCACGGTCTGGACCGACCCGGGGTTCGATGCGAGCCAGCACGCCGTCTATTACGTGCGCGTGCTCGAGAACCCGACGTGTCGCTGGAGCACGATCACGTGCAACGCGCTCGCGCCGGTCGATCGCCCGCCCTCGTGCACCGATCCCGACGTGGAGAAGACGGTGCAGGAGCGCGCCTGGACGTCGCCGATCTGGTATCGGCCCGGCGCGTGACGGGCACGCGTCGGCGCGCGAAAGCCGGCTGATTGAGCCTCGTCGGGCGCACGTTCCGCGATCCGCTCTTCTCGTTCGTCGTCCTGGGGGTCGCGATCTTCGCGTTGCATCGCGCGGTCGCGCCGCCCGCGACGACGAACGAGGTCACGGTCACCACCGCGATGCGACGGGCGTTCCAGCAGGAGCATCTGCGGCGGCACGGTCGGCCGCCGACGGCCGACGAGGAGCGCGCGATCGTCGACCGCTACGTCGACGGTGAGGTGATGCTGCGCGAGGCGTTGGCGCTCGGTCTCGATCGTGGCGACATCATCGTCCGCCGCCGCCTGGTGCAGAAGATGGAGTTCCTGAACCAGGGACTGGAAGCCCGTCCGCCCCCGACCGACGCCGACTTGCAGGCGCTGCTCGAGCGCCACCCCGAGCGCTACATGCTCGCGAGCCGGCTCTCGCTCGAGCACGTGTTCGTCAGCCGGCAGCTCCATCCGAACGATGCGCCGGCCGTGGCGGCCGAGCTCGACGAGCGCCTCGCCGCCGGCGAGGATCCGGCGACGCTCGGCGACCCCTTCCTCCGCGGGCGCACCTTCCGGGCGGAGACCGAAGGCGAGCTCGCGGGCGTGTTCGGCCCGGAGCTCGCGCGCACGCTCCAGACGGTGCCGCTCGACGCATGGTCCGGACCGCACGCCTCGAGCTTCGGCCTGCATCTCGTGCGCGTGCTCGAACGGAGCGGCGGGCGCCGGGCGATCGTCGCCGAAGTGCGGCGTGAGCTGACGCAAGACTTCGAGGCGGAGCAGCGCGCCGAAGCCGCCCGCGCCGCGCTCGCCGCGCTCCGCGCCCGCTACGCCGTCCGTATCGAGCCGGCGCCGTGAGGGCCACGCAGGCAAGGATGCTCGCGTTGGTGTTGGCGTTGGCCAGGGTCGGTGCGGCGGCGGCCCACACCTTCGAGCCCGCGCTCCTCGATCTGCGCGAGGGCGAGGCCGGCGTGTTCGACGTCGTCTGGCGGCCGCCGGGGAAGGAGTCCGGCGCGATGATGCCGGGCGATCCGGAGCTCGTCCCGGCGTTGCCGGCGAGCTGCCGCGAGATCGCGCGCCTCGGGACGAGCGACGAACGTCTGGCGTTTCGCGTCGCCTGCGGCGCCACCCGTTTGCGTGGCCAGGCGATCGCGGTGCCAGGCATCGCCGGCAGCCGCGTCGATGCGATCGTGCGCGTCATCTGGAACGACGGGTACGCCGTGAGCGGCGTGCTCCGGAACGACGGGGCGCCGTTCGTCGTTCCGGCGGAGTCGCATGGCGGCCTGCTGCTCACCGGCGCCCCGGCCGCGAGCGTCGCGCGCCGCTACCTCGCGCTCGGCGTCGAGCACATCCTGTACGGCTGGGATCACGTGCTGTTCGTCGCGGGGCTCTTCCTGCTGGTCGGGACGAGGCGGGCGCTCGTCGCGACCATCACCGCCTTCACCGTGGCGCACAGCCTGACGCTCGCCGCCGCGGTGCTGGGGCTGGTGCGGCTGCCGTCGGAGCCCGTCGAGGCGCTGATCGCGCTCAGCATCGTGCTGCTGGCGCGGGAGCTGGCGCGTCCGGGCGGGGAGACGCCGACGCTGACGCGTCGATACCCCTGGGTGATGGCGTTTGCCTTCGGCTTGCTGCACGGGCTCGGGTTCGCGGGGGCGCTGGCCGAGACGGGGGTGCCGCCCGACCAGATCCCGCTCGCGCTCGTCGCGTTCAACCTCGGGGTGGAGGCCGGGCAGTTGGCGCTCGTGCTCGGACTCGTGGCGCTCGCGGCGGTGCTTCGGCGACCGCTTGCCGCATGGCCGGGGCTCCGCCGCCTCCCCGCGTACGCCATGGGAGGCCTCGCCGTCACCTGGACGCTCGAGCGGATCCAGCGATTCTGGGACCTTCCGACTTGACGCGTTGAAGGGGCGGCGGCTCTCCGGCTAGAGTCGTCCGGATTTCGGGTCGGCGACCCCCTCTCTATAGATAGGAAGATAGGACCAAGCATCGGCATGCCCACAGCGTCGGACGAACGTCGGCTCATCCTCATTCTCAGCTCGGAGCGCTCGGGCTCGACGCTCACCCGCGTCGTCCTGGGGGCCAACACGCGCATCGTCTCCCCGCAGGAGATGTTCCTCATGCGCTATCCCACCTGGGCCGAGTTCCGCGCCCAGAAGGCGGTGGCGATCGAGAGCGTGGTCGAGCTCTTCGACCTGCTCGGCCAACCCAAGTCCGTGGCCGAGATCGACGCCGCCTGCCGCGGGCTCGACATCCTCGACGCCTATCGCTGGCTCTTCGGGTTTCTTCGTCCGGACCAGTTCCTGCTCGACAAGACCCCCGCCTACGCCAACGACGGCGACACGCTCCGGCGCTCGCGACCGCTGCAGCCGTTCTACGTCTGGCTGATCCGCCATCCCCTCGGCGTCATCGAGTCGCACGTCCGCCTCAAGTTCCGCGAGCGTCACACCAAGGACCTGAAGGGTATCGGCCGGACGCTGCAAGATTTCGTCGTCGATCAGGTCGCACGGACGGCGAACGGGATGTTGCCGGTGGCGCGGGGGCGCGAGGTCAAGTGGGTGCTGCAGCAGACGATCATCCGCGAGTTCCTCGCGAACGTCCCCGCGGAGCACAAGATCGTCATCAAGTTCGAGGATCTCGTGCGCGATCCCGAGCCGGTCGTGACGGGGCTCTGCGCCGCGCTCGGCGTGGCGGTCGAGCCGGCGATGCTCGAGGCCTGCGGCGCCCGCAAAGTGATGAACACCAGCCTCGGCGATCCCAACTTCCACACCCACGATCGCATCGAGGCGAAGACGGCCGACACGTGGCGGCAGTTCTTCCGCGAGGAACAGCTCACCTTGGAGACGCGGCGGTTGATGGACGCGATCGGCGTGGTCCGCGCCGGCTAGCGGCGGGGCCCTCCTCGCATCGCGGGTGCACCCGAGGTCCTGCGCTGTTGGCGGAGCGATCTGCCGGTCCGAACGTCACGGTCCGCCGAGCTTTTTCTTCGAGCGTTCCGTGCTGGCGGCCCAGAAGGTGGTGAGGTCGCCGCGGCTGACGGCCGTCGCCATGGCGCGGAGGCGGGCGTGGTCGAGCTCGCTGGCGTCGGTTTCGGAGGCTTTCGCCACCTGGACGGCGAGGGCCATCAGCGGGTCCTTCTTGGCCGCGGCCTTGATGCGGGGATCGTCGATGCGGAAGGTGCCGATCATCGCGAGCGGGACGTCGTCGAGCGAGGCCGGCGCCGTGCGCTCGGCCTTGGCGGGGACCGCGTGCAACGCCCGCGGCGGGGAGGGTGCCGTTGCCCGGGCGCGTTTCAGGGTGTCGCGCTCGCTCGCGAGCTCCTCGACCTCGCCCGCGAGCCGATCACGTTCGCGCCTCAGGCGCTCGACGGCGGCGGGCAACGCCTGCAGGAGCGTGAAGAGCGCATCGGCCGTGGGTTGGTCCGCCCACACCTCGTAGCGTCGGCCACCGGTGCGGAGGGTCCAGCGCGAGAGCGGCGGGTCGTCGTCCTTCCGCCAGGTGCCCGCGACCGTCAGGTCGAGGGCGTCGGTGTCGTCAGCTTTGGTCATGCGGGACCTCGGCGCCGATGCTAGCGGCCGCTCCGTCGGTGCGCCACGCGCACGGCATCGCCGGCGTCGTATGGGCGACGCCGATCCGCCCGTGGCGGTCGACCAGGATGAGGCCGGCATGGGCGCCGATCTGATGAGGGACGTGCTCGCATTCTCGGGGCCGGG
>CAZWAX010000274.1:0-8214 GCA_964631985.1 uncultured Polyangiaceae bacterium
TGGCGGCCGCGTGCGCGCCCCGCGGTCGCCGAGCAGCCGGAGGTGGATCAGCTCCTCGCGCCGGCGATAGGTGGCGGCGTGCGCCGCCAGATGGTCGCTGAGCGCGCGGTCGAGATCCTCCCCGGTCGGCTCGTCGCTCCGGCTCGCCGCCTTCGCGAGGAGCCGCATCTTGGTGACGAGGGCGTTCCGTACCACCGTGTCGTCCTCGTCGAGCCCGAGGGCGAGGCCGCGGCGGTAGGCGGTGTCGGCGTCGCCGGCCTCGTCGCCATAGAGGAAGTGCATCTTCTCGACGATCCGCCATTTGACGGCACCGTCGGCGCGGTCGAGTCCGAGGAGGCGCGCCTCGCGGTACAGCATCTCCTCGTCGGCGGCGCGGGCGACGAGCGCGTCGAGCTCGGCCGGCGTCGGCGGGGACACCGAGCGCTCGTAGTCGCTGCGGATCTCGGCGACGCGCGCCGCCGTGATCACGATCGGCTCGCGCGCCACCGGCGGCAGCGGATCGGCGCCGGGTCCCGCGCCCTGGAAGGCCGCCAGTCCCGCGCCGAGCACGAGGAAGTGCAGCGCCGGGAGCCGCAGCCCCGCGCCGAGCGCTCGGGTGAATCGTGTCCGCACTACTGCGAAGCTTTCAGCTTTCCGCGCCCGCCTTCCCAGTAGCGGCTGTCGGTCCGATCATACGCGCCGCTCGCGACCTGCACGCTCACCCGCCGGGTCGTGGGGTCGGCGTTCGAGAGGTCGAGGCGAATCGTGTCCAACGTCAGCGTGCCGGTGCCGCGGCGATTGATGCGGAGCCGTGCCTTCTTGACGCCGTCGATGGCGCCGGCCGGATCGTCGTAGGTGTAGAGCCGACCCGGCGTCCGCTCGGTGAGGGCGCCGGCGGGGAGCGTGGCGGTGTAGACGAGGTCGTCGTCGCGCACGGTCACGGTGAGGCCGTTGGTCGCGACGTCGAGCTCGGACGGGACCCGGCCGATGGTGAGCTGCAGCCGCAGGCGGTCGCCGTTCAGCGCGGTCCCGAAGTTGATCTGACCCTTCGTGCCGAGCCCCTCGGGTTGGTAGAAGATCGGCGAGGTCCAGGCGCGCTCTTGGATCGTCGGCGCGACGAGCCCGAGGCAGCATTCACGGTAGATCTGCGGGACCGCCTGGATGTTGCTGCAGTCGACGCCGACCGAGTTGCAGACCCGGGTGCTCCAACGGCAGACCGGATTCTCGAGCACGCGCGCGTAGTAGAACGCGCGCTGCTCGGGGCGGAACGACGGATCGTCCCAGACCGCGCAGAGCGACGCCGCGCCCGTGCCGGTCGACGTGCACGTGGCGGTGTCCACGCCGGCGTCGCTGCGCGGATCGCCGGCGACCTCGTAGACCTTCTCGTGCACTTCGCCGTCGGTATCCACCCAGCCCTTCACGATCTGGATGCGTTGCAGCGGCGTGCTCGGCTCGCCGCCGCCGCCCGGGTCTTGCGTCGCCATCACCGAGAAGCGCGGGCTCCGCCGGCCGAGCGTCGGTCCGATCTCGCCGCCCATCGGGACGCCGTGGGTATAGCCTTCCTCGACGAATGCCGGATTCGCGCACGCGTCCTTCGGCGGACGGCCGGCGAAGAAGCGCACGATCGGCCGCGTCCCGCTGGTGGCATACGCTTCGCGGCGACGCATGGCCGCAAAGAGCGCGTCGCGGGAGTTTTCCTCGGCCCACAGCACGGCGAGCCCGCCGCCGTTGGTGACGATGCCGCCGGGCGCGACCTTGGACAAGATGTTCTCGGTGCTGCCGTCGCGGACGCCGAGGTGGCCGGTCGTGCCGAAGTCTTCCTCGACGACGCCGCCGGCGAGGCTGCTGTGGCCGTCGGTGCTGCCGATGAAGCCGAGCGCGAAGGGATTGGCGCCGAGCACGTCGTTCAGGCGCAACCCCTCGCCGAGCGCGTTGCGCACGAAGTTCATCGCCGGCAGGTCCAGCGACTGGATGGTCGGCGCGAAGAGTTGCCGACGCTGCAGTTGCTCGAAGCCGCAAAACTCGTCGTTCGGCGACGTCGCCGGCTGACATTCCGAGCTGCCCTTGTGCTGAAACATCTCGATCAGCGGCTCGTGGCCGGCGCGCCGCTCGGCATCGGCCCGGGTCAGCGGTGAGCCGTCGCCGTTCACGGTTTGGAACATCAAGCCGCCGCTCGCGTTCGAGTTGTGGGGGATCGCGACGAAGTCGCAGTTGCCGGGCGCGTCGAGGCAGTCGTTTTCGAGCGCGCCGTAGAGGCCCTCGACGAGCGGCTCCTCGTAGTAGCTCGTCGGCAGCGCCGGGACCTCGGCGTTCCGGAAGATGATGTTCCGATGCAGGTTCCAGCCGTCGAGGTTGTTGGTCCACTCGTAGCCGGGGAAGGTCGTGAAGCCGCACGCCGCGGTGCGGTCGTAGAACTCTTCCGCGGCGTCGAGCTCGTCTTGCCAGACGAGTGCGGCCTGCGTGGTGCAGTTCGTGCCGCCGGGGCCGCAGAGGTCGAGGCGCAGCGGGCTCGGCTCCTGGATGCTGAGCTGGAACGCGATCACCACGAGCGGAATCGGCGCCGTGATGCCGGCGGGCGGGCTCGCGAGCTCGTCACGGGTGGCCTGGCAGATGGGGTCGTCGTAGCCGGGGAGGCCGAAGGTCAAGCAGGTCCGGATCTCGCCGAGGAACTCGGCGTGATCGGTGACGGACGTGAAGTCGAGCGGCCGCCGGAGCTGCGCGAAGCGCGTCGGCTGGTCCATCGCGTCGTAGGGCGGGAGACCGATCTGCTCGCCGGTCGCGTACCGGTAGGCGTCGCGTGGTGTCGTGCGGACGCGCACGAAGGCGGCATCACCCGAGAAGCTCGTGTGGATGTGGGTCTCGCCGAAGAACGGGCTGCGGAGCGGGGTGTAGCTCGCGCAGTCGGCACGGGTCTCCGTGCGCGTCCAGTCCTGCTGCGGGGGCTCGGCGGACGCCGCCGCAGTCAGCAAGAGCGAAGCACACAGCATCGCCATTCGGGCGAGGGGTCGTGGGGGGCGCATCGTGGTCCTCCTCCGTGGAGCTCGAGACCCACTAGGAGTCGCAAGCGCCCTTCGCCGCGTCAAGCGAAAAACGTCATGGGGGGTGACAAAAGTTTGGCGATCCCCATGTCGTCGGCCCTGTGATACGCAGCCGCGCCGTGACGCCGCCGCCGCGCCTCGCCGTCTGGGGCTCCGAGCTTTCCCCCTTTGCCCTCAAGCTCCGCGCCTGCTGCGACTGGGCGGGGCTGCCCTACGCGTGGCTTCCCGCGGAGGGCGGGCGGATCCGGAACCTGCGCGCCAATTGGCTGGTCGAGCGTGCCAAGCGCAGCGGGAAGGTCGAGCGTCACCCCCGGCTCGACCCCCTCGACGAGTACCCCCTGGTCCCCTTCCTGATCGTGGACGACCGGCGCGTGCTCTACGACTCCTCGGCGCTCGCGCAGTGGATCGACGACTGCCACCCGGCGCCCCATGGCCGCCTCGTCCCGACCGACCCGGCGGTCGCGTTCGTCGCGCACCTGATCGACGAGGCGTTCGACGAGCTCGGCCTCTATCTGGTGCATCACAATCGCTGGGTGATGTCGGCGGCCACCAACGACGCCGGCGCGCGGCTCGCTCGCGAGTTTCGCCGGGTGCTTCCGCCCGGCGCGGGATGGATCATGGAGCGGCGCTTCTCGGAGCGCCAGGTGCGGCGCCTGCCGTATCTCTTCAGCGTGGCGCCCGCCGGGTTCTCGGCCGGGGTGCCGCCCGCGCGGACGCCGCCCGCGCTGCCGGGCTTCCCGCCGACCCACGCGATCCTCGAGGAGGCGTGGGCGGCGTTTCTCGCCAGCATCGAGGCGGTGCTGACGCGGCGGCCGTTCCTGCTCGGCGACGCCTTCACCCTCGCCGATGCCGGCATCTACGGTCAGCTCGCGATGAACCTGGCCGACCCGAGCGCCGCGGACGACATCCGCCGCCGCGCCCCCACGACGTTCGCGTGGCTGCAGGCCATCCACGACCGCCGCCACGCCGGCACGCGCGGCACCCCGCGCCTCGGCCCCGAGCTCGCCGGTCTCCTCGAGGTCGTCGCGCGGACCTTCGTGCCGCTGATGGAGCAGAACGAGCGTGCCTACGAGGCCGCCCGCGAACGCGGCGAGACCCTATTCAACGAGCCGGCGTTCGACCGCGGCCGCGCGCTCTACGATGGGACGCTCCTCGGGAAGCCCTTTCGCGCGGTCGTGAAGACGTTCCAGGTGCGGGTGTGGCGCGAGCTTCGCGCCGCCTGGGCGGCGCTCGACGCGGAGGCCCGCACGACGCTGCAGCCGCTGGTCACGGCGAGGATGCTCGGGTTCGAGTAGCGGCGATGCGACGATCATTGCATTTGCGTTCGACGCGGTGCTTCCCGATGATGCGCCCGTGGCAGACCCCGAGGCGTCGATCGCCCGCAACCCCGCTCCCCTCCCCGAGGACGAGGCCCGCGCGCGCCTGATTGCGATCGTCGAATCGTCGGACGACGCGATCATCAGCAAGGACGTGAACGGCGTCATCACGAGCTGGAATCGCGCGGCGGAACGGTTGTTCGGGTACACCGCCGACGAGGCGGTCGGACAGCCCATCATGCTGATCCTGCCGCGCGATCGGTACGCGGAGGAGCCGGGCATCCTCCAGCGGGTTCGCCGCGGCGAGCGGATCGATCACTTCGAGACCGTCCGGCGCCGCAAGGACGGCACCTTGATCGACATCTCGCTCACGGTGTCGCCCATGCGCGACGCGACGGGCCGCATCGTCGGGGCCTCCAAGATCGCCCGTGACATCACCGATCGAAAGCTGGCGGCAGAGAAGGAGCAGCGCCGGGCGGCGCAGCTCGAGACGCTGCTGAACCGCGCGCCGATGGGCGTCTACGTGGTCGACGCCGACTTCCGTCTGCAGCACGTGAACCCCGTGGCCCTGCCGGTGTTCGGGGACATGGAGAACCTGGTCGGCCGCGACTTCGAGGAGGTCATTCGCATCCTCTGGACGCGCGACTTCGCCGACGAGATCGTGCAGCGGTTTCGATACACGCTCGCGACCGGCGAACCCTTCGCGGCGCCCGAGCAGATCCGCGAGCGGCGCGACCGCGGGACGACCGAGGCCTACAAGTGGGAGATCCACCGCATCCCGACGCCGGACGGGCGGTTTGGGGTGGTGTGCTACTTCCAGGATCTCTCGGCCGAGGTGCGCGCGCGTGAGGCCATCGCCGCGTCGGAAGAGCGGTACCGGACGTTGGTCTCGGTGATCTCGGACGTTCAGTGGATGACCGATCCCAACGGCGCGTTCGTCGCGCCGCAGGAGGCCTGGAGCAACCTCACGGGTCAATCGTGGGACGAGCATCGCGGCTTCGGCTGGTTCCAGGCGTTCCACCCCGACGACCGCGACGGGATGCGCGCGAGTTGGGAGCGCGCGTGCCGCGACGGGACCGCCTACGAGGCGACGGGCCGCGTGTGGAGCGCGCCGCTGCGGGAGCATCGTGACGTGGTGACGCGGGCCACGCCGATTTGCCGCGCCGACGGCACGATCCGCGAATGGGTCGGCATCTGTACGGACGTGACCGAGCAGCATCGGAGCGAGCAGGTCTTGCGGGAGGCCAATCGCCAGAAAGACGAGTTCCTGGCGATGCTCGGCCACGAGCTCCGGAATCCGCTCGCCGCGGTCCGCAACGCCGTGACGGTCGCGAGTCTCGATCCCGCCCAGCAGGGACGCGCGCTCGAGATCGCGCGCCGCCAGACCGATCAGCTCGGGCGCTTGATCGACGATCTCCTCGACGTGGCGCGCATCACGCAGGGACGGATTCCGTTGCGGAAGGAGCGGACGTCGCTCGCCGACGTCCTCCAGCACGCGCTCGATCACACGCTCCCGTTCATCGAGTCCCGTGGCCTCCGGCTCGAGGTCGCGATCTCCGATACGCCGGCCCACCTGGACGCGGATCCGGCGCGGCTCGAGCAGGTCTTCGTCAATCTCCTGCAGAACGCGGCCAAGTACACGGAGCCCGGGGGCTGGATTCGCGTGGAGGCCGTCCGCGAACGCGACCAGGCCGTCGTGACGGTGCGCGACAGCGGGGTGGGCATCGCGGCGGACGTCCTGCCGACCATCTTCGACTTGTTCGCGCAAGGCCTGCAGTCGTTGGATCGGGCGCAGGGCGGGCTCGGCATCGGCCTCACCGTCGCGAAGCGGCTGGTCGAGCTGCACGGCGGCAGCATCGCGGCGGACAGCGCGGGCCTCGGCCGCGGCAGCACGTTCGTCGTGCGCTTGCCGACGGCGCCACCTCCGGCGGCGAACGACGCCCGGGTCACGCGTGCCCGGCACGCGGACGAGGCGCGTGCGAGCCGGGTGTTGATCGTCGAGGACAACGACGATGCCGCCGAAAGTCTCGTCATGATCCTCGAGCTGCTCGGCCATCCGGTGCGGGTCGCGCACGACGGCGTGCGGGCGCTCGAGGCGGCGCGTGCCCAGACGCCGGACCTCATGCTCATCGACATCGGGCTCCCCGGCATGAACGGGTATGAGGTCGCCCGGCACGTCCGGCAGGACCCGACGCTCCGAGCCTGCGTGCTCGTCGCGCTGACGGGCTACGGGCGCGACGAGGACAAGCGCGCGGCGCTCGCCGCGGGCTTCGATCATCACCTGGTGAAGCCGGTCGACATCCACGGGCTACGCGCGCTCCTGCAGCGGGCGGAGCAGCGACGCACCGGCGACGGGGGCCCGCCGTCGGGCTCCTGACGCGCGCCCGATCGCGGTCGAAGTGGGGTTGGCACGGCCCCGACCGCACGGCATGATCCCGCGACTCGACGGGTGCTGCGCGGGCCCGAACCTGTGGGGAGGACGATGCGAGCCAAGCGCTTCGTAGTTGCCGTCTGTCTTTTGGTGATCTTCTCGGGCCCGGCGGCTGCGGTCGACGTGCCGGTCGAGAAGACCACGCTCGCGAACGGTCTCACGGTGCTCGTGCACGAGGACGCCGATCTCCCGGTCGTGAGCCTCTACATCTTCTTCCGCACCGGCTCGCGGAACGAGCGGCCGGGGATCACGGGCATCTCGCACCTCTTCGAGCACATGATGTTCAACGGCGGCGAGAACACCACCGGGAAGTTCGACGAGATCATCGAGGGCAACGGCGGATCGACCAACGGCTACACGACCCGCGACTTCACCGTGTACCTCGAAAGCTTCCCGCCGCCCGCGCTCGCGCGCGTGCTCTGGCTCGAGGCCGATCGCATGCGGGCGCTCGCGATCACGCCGCAGAACCTCGAGCAGGAGCGGGGGATCGTGAAGGAGGAGCGCCGGTTGCGAACCGACAACGACCCCGACGGCACGATGTACGAGCAGCTCTACCTCGCCGCCTACAACGCGAGCACGTACCGCTGGGGGCCGATCGGCTTCATGGCCGACATCGAGGCGATCACGCTCGAGGACGCCAAGGCGTACTTCCGGACCTATTACGCGCCCAACAACGCGATCGTCGTGCTGGCCGGCGCCGTCACGCCCACGGACGGCTTCGCGCTCGTCCAGCGCTACTTCGGCGACATCCCGGCGCAGTCCCCGCCCACGAACGTGGTGAACGTCGAGCCGCCCCAGAACGGTCCGAAGACGCTCGCCTACCACAAGGTCGCCGAGCTGCCGGCCGTCGCGATCGCCTACAAGGCGGTGAACGCGCGTCACGCCGATCGACCCGCCCTCGACGTGCTGCAAGCCATTCTCGGCAGTGGCCAGAGCTCGCGCCTTCATCGCGCCATCGTGCGCGACAAGGAGCTCGCGGGCGACGTCGACGTGAGCTTCAACTGGGGCATCGATCAGGAGATCTTCTATTTCTCGGGCCAGGTGCGACCGGGGAAGACCGTGAAGGCCTTGACCCAGGCGATCGAGGTCGAGGTGCAGAAGGTCCGTGAGCACGCGCCCGAGGCGCGGGAGCTCCGCAAGGCCAAGAACATCCTGCAGGCCGACTACGTACGCGGTCTCAGCTCGGTCTCGGGCAAGGCCAACCAGCTCGGGTTCTACGAGATCGTCTTCGGCGACTATCGCGAGATGTTCAAGGAGGTGGATCGGGTGGAAGCGGTGACGGCCGCGGACGTGCACCGCGTCGCCCGGACCTATCTCGTCGACGCCGAGCGGACGACGGTCGAGCTCGTGCCGGTGAAGCCCACGGCGGGCGCGCCGCCGCCATCCGCCGGACCGCCGCCGGCGCCACCAGCGGCGCCGCATCGCGCCGACGAGGCGACGCGATGACGCC
>CAZWAX010000275.1:0-8101 GCA_964631985.1 uncultured Polyangiaceae bacterium
CGCGCCCGGCCCGGGCGGTTCCAGGGCCGCGCCGGCGGGAGCGGGGCGGCGAGCTCGTAGGCGCGCGCCTGGCCGTGGCGGGCGACGGCGAGCGCGCGCCGCAAGCACGCTTCGGCTTCCGCGCGCTCGGCGTCGCCTGACGAGCCCGACAGCAGCAACTCCCCGCGCGTCCGGTGCAAAGCGCTCTCGTGGGCGCGCTCGCCGCTCTCCCCGATGCGGCGAAGCTCGCCCGCCACCACCGCGAGGCCGTCGTCGACGCGACCGCTCGCCCCGAGCGCCTGCGCGAGGCTGACACGCCAATAGGACAGGCCGAGCCGGGCTCCGATCGCCTCGGTCGCGGCGATCCCCATCCGTAAGAGCTCCGCACCGCCGTGGGCGTCGCCGTCGCGCACGCTCGTCCAACCGTCGAGGAGCATGCTCATGGCGAGCCAGTGCGGGAATCCGTGCTCGATCGCAAGATTCCGGACGGCGGCCGCACGCTCCCGGACGACCGCGACGTCGCCGGCGACCTGCTGCAGCACCGCATCGAAGCTGAACGCGTGCGCGCGTCCGAGGGGATGCAGGCGGGTCTCCGCGAGCGCGACGGCGGCCGCGCCCTGCGCGCGCGCCTCGTCGGGATACCCGAGCAGCCACAGCGTCAGCGCGAGCTCGGAGAGCGTCGTCGCCACGGGATCGTGGGTATGGATGATCGCGGCGTCCGCCGCCTCGGCACGCTCGGCCACCGCGAGCGCGCGCTCGAAGCGGACGCGCGCCGCGCCGAGCTCGCCTGCGTAGAAGCAGACCGAGCCCATCGAGAACTCGGCCTCGGTCGCGAACATGGCGTCGTCGTGGGCCGCCGCGAGGCGCGCCAGGTGCTCGGCGAAGGTCCGCGCCCGAGCGATCTCCCCGCGTACCTGGAAGAACTCGCGGAGCCCCCGATACGCGTGGAAGAGCTCGGCGCTTTCCGGAATGCCCTCGCTGAGCGCGACGGCGCGCGCGAAAGCGGACTCCGCCTCCGGAGCCGTGTAGCCGCGAGCGGCGGCACACGCCATCCCGATCTTGGTGTGCAGGGCGAGCGCGCGCCCGCGATCCCCCGATGGCGGTTGAAGATCCAGCGCCTTCTGGAAATGTCCGAGCGCGACGCCGTAGGCGCTCTGGTGCAACGCCGCCTCGCCCGCGAGATCGTGGTACCGCTCCGCCTTCTCGCGCTGGTGGCCGGCCTCGAAATGCTCGGCGAGCAGCGCCGCGTGCTCGGGCGCCCGCGCGCCGTGGCCCGCCTCGACCCGTTCGGCGACCAGACGGTGCATGCGCCCGCGGCGGGTCGGCACGATCCGATCCCGGAGGACGTCGACGTAGAGCGCGTGGCGGAATCGGTAGCGTCCGCTCACCGTTCCGTCCGGCCATTCGGCGAGGCCGAGCGCCTCGACGAGGTGGCCGCCGGCGACGACGAGATCCTCGCAGGTCTCGTCGACGGCATCGGCCGTCTCGCCGAGCGCGGCCGCGACCGCCGCCGTCGTGAACACCCGCCCGACGACGCTCGCGACCTCGAGCACCTCGCGTTCCGTCGGCGCCAGCCGGCCGAGAAGCTTCTCGATCAGGCCGCGGAGCGCGCTCGGGATGCGTTGCGCGACGGCGTCGGGATCGGCGCGGAGGCGCCAGACGCCGCCGTCGAACGTGACCGTCCCCTCGGCCCACAGCTCGTCCACGACGTTCACCATGAACAGCGGGTTGCCGGCGGTCCGCTGGTGGACCGCACGGCCGAGGTTCACGGCGTCGCCGGCCGCGACGCACGGCGCGACGTAGGCGACGACCTCGGCCTCGCCGAGGGGAGCGAGAACGATCTCGGTGCAAAGCCGCTTGGCGCCGAGCTCCCGCGTCGCGTCGTAGAGGAGATGCGCGCCGCCGGTCGACTCCATGGGGCGATGGGTGCCGACGATCAGGAGCTGCGCGTCCTCGCGTCGTTGCGTGAGCCGGGTGACGAGCTCGACCGTCGACGCGTCGCTCCAGTGCAGATCCTCGAGCACGAGGACCAACGGACGCGCCGCGGACAGGACCTCGATCGCCTCGGCGAGCTCGCGCAGCAGCCGCTCCTGCGTGGCGCCGTGGAGCGTTCGCTGCAACGTCGTCCGCTCGGCTTCCGAGGTGAGCGACGGCTGCTGCGCCAGCCACGACGGCGCGCAGCGCCGCAGGATCGCCTTGATCTCGCCCCCCTCGGAACCGTCGCAGAGCCGGCGAAGGGCGTCGTGGATCGGCAGATACGCCTCCCCCGCCCCATGACGCTCCTGGCATTGGCCGCGCGCGATGCGGGCGCGGGGCGCGGCCTCCGTGACGAAGCGGTCGACCACCGTCGTCTTCCCGATGCCGGCCTCGCCGGTCACGAAGATGGTCTGACGGCGACCGGCACACGCGCGATCGAGGCCGGCGTGCAAGGCGGCGATCTCCGCGCGCCGACCCACGCACGAGGCCGCCGGCGCTCGCGACGGACGCGCGGGCTCGGCGGCCGCCGTGCCGTCCACGAAGCGGTAGCCGCGACGTCCGACGGTCTCGATCCAGCGCGGCGCGCCGACGTCGTCGCCGAGGGTGTCGCGGAGCGTGTGCACCGCCACCTTCACCACCCCCGGGTCGACGCGGATCCCATCCCACACGGCGGCCAGAAGCTCGGCGCGCGACACCAGGACGCCCGGACGCGCCGCGAGATGGCACAGCAACGCCAGCGGCCGGGGCTGGATGTCGACGTCGCGATCGTCGCGACGGAGGCGTGCCGCTGCCAGGTCGAGACGGAACGGACCGAAGACGACCTCGTCAGGCATCCGCGGACGCTCCGTTAACCCTCGCGCCCGCCGTTCTTAACCATCCGCGCATGTCCGTTAACCGTCGTCTTTCTTATGCTCCGGCCCATCGTCATGCCACGGACCAGGAGCTCCCAGTGATTCGGCGCCGTTCGTCGTTCGTCCCCGCCCCCCGCGCCAAGTGTACGCGTTGCGACCATGCCAACGCGGCCGGCAATCGCTTCTGCGGCGGGTGCGGCGCGCCGCTCGTACGCCAGTGTCCCGCCTGCGGCGCCGCGATCGATCCCGCCATGAAGTTCTGCAGCGAGTGCGGCGCGCCGCTCACGCCCGGCCCCGCGCTCCCGCAGCCCGACGCCGGCGAGCGCCGCCAGGTGACGGTCCTCTTCTCCGACATCGTCGGCTCGACCGACCTCGCCGCGCGGCTCGATCCCGAAGACTGGCAAGAGCTGCTGCGGACCCACCAGGCACGTGCCGAGGAGGTGGTCGCACGGCACGGCGGACACGTCGCGCAGTACCTCGGCGACGGCCTGCTCGTGTATTTCGGCTGGCCGAAGACCTACGACGACGCGGCCGAGCGCGCCGTGCGCGCGGCCCTGGACCTCGTCGAGGCCACCGCCAAGCTCGACGTCGGCGGCACCCGGCTCGCGGTGCGCGTCGGTCTTCACACCGGCCCCGTAGTGGTGAGCACGCTCGGCGGCCCGGGACGGACCGAGACCCTCGCGCTCGGCGAGGTGCCGAACGTGGCGTCGCGCCTGCAAGGCGCCGCCGACCCCGGGATGGTGCTCGTGAGCGCCGCGACGCTGCGATTGGTCGCGGGGCTCTTCGTCGTCGAGGAGCGCGGGCCACGGACGCTCCGCGGGATCCGCGACGCGATGACCCTCTACCGGATCGTCCGGCCGAGCGGCGTCCGCAGCCGGCTCGACGTCACGGCGGGCCGGCTGACCCGCTTCGTCGGCCGCGAGGTGGAGCTCGCGACGTTGGTCGAGCGTTGGGAGCGCGCCCAGGACGGCGAAGGCCAGAACGTGCTCGTGATCGGCGAGGCCGGCGTCGGCAAGTCGCGTCTCGCCTATCAGCTGCGCGAGCGTGTCGCCGCCGTCCCACACACCTGGCTCGAATGCAGCGCCACGCCCTACACCCAGGGCACGCCGTTCCATCCGTTGATCGAGCTCGCCAGGCAGGCACTCGCCTTCACCCCGGGCGACACGATCGATGCCAAGCGCGAGCGGCTGAAGCGCGGCCTCGGCAAGCTCGCCTCGGCGGAGTCCGTCGCGCTCGTCGCCGAGTTCCTCGGCCTGCCGTTGCCGACCCCGCTCGCCATGAGCCCGGACGAGCAACGCCGGAAGACGATCGACCTCATGGCGCAATGGAATCTCACGCACAGCGCCGTCCAACCCATGGTGGTGGTCGTCGAGGACCTGCATTGGTGCGACGCCTCGTCGCTCGAGGTGCTGGGACGGCTGGTCACGCAGAGCGCGACGGCGCGCGTCCTCCTGCTCATGACGGCGCGGCCGGAGTTCCTCCCGCCGTGGACCGCGCGCGAGAACACGACGACGCTCCGCCTCGCCCGTCTCACCAAGCGCCAGGCGCGCGAGATGATCCTGGCGATCGGCAGCACGCAGCTGCCGGCGGAGACCGCCGACGCGCTCGTGACCCGCGCCGATGGGGTGCCGCTCTTCATCGAGGAGCTGACGAAGTCGGTGCTGGGACCGGGCGCGGTGCGCGACGCGGAGGCGATTCCCGCCACCCTCGCCGACTCGTTGATGGCGCGGCTCGATCGGTTGTCGACCGGGAAGGACGTCGCCCAACGGGCGGCGGTCCTCGGGCGGGAGCTCGCCTATCCCCTGCTGGCCGCGGTGGCGGGGTTGAGCGAGGCCACCCTCCGCCGCGGGCTCGCACGCCTCGTGAAGGCCGAGATCCTCTTCGTGCGCGGCGAGCCGCCCGACGCCGCCTACACCTTCAAGCACGCGCTGGTGCAGGAGGCGGCGTACGAGTCGCTGCTCAAGCGGTCCCGTCAGGCCCTGCACGGCCGCGTCGTCGACGTGTTGCGCGAGCAGTTTCCCGAGCGCGCCGCCGCCGAGCCCGAGCTCGTGGCCCGCCATGCCGAGGCGGCCGGACGCGTCACCGAGGCCGTCGATTGCCATCAGCGGGCGGGGGAACGCGCGCAATCGCGGTCGGCGCACGCGGAGGCGATCCGCCATTTCGAGCACGCGATCGCGGTGCTGCTGACCCAGCCCGCGAGTCGTGAACGGGACACCCGCGAAGCCGCGTTGCAGGTGACGCTCGCCGAGTCGCGCACGGTCGCGCTCGGGTACACGAGCCCGGAGGTCGAGGCCGCCCATGAGCGCACGCGCGTGCTTTGCCAAGCCGTCGGCGACGAGCTCGGGCTCGGGCACGCGCTCAGCCGGCTCGGCGTCTTCGCGCACAACTCCGGAACCACGGAGCGCGCGTGCGCCCTCGGCGCGCAGGCTCTCGCCATCGGCGAGCGCATCGCCGACCCGGGGCTCCTTGTGAAGGCACATTGCGACCTCGGGCTCACCGAGGTCTACCGGGGGACGTTCGCATCGTCGCTGGCGCACCTCGAGACCGCCATCAGCCTGGCGGAACCGGACCTCGCGCGCACCAATCTGTTCGCCTCCGGCAACCCCGGCGTCCGCGCCCTCTCCGCGAGCGCCTGGGACCTCTTCGTGCTCGGCTACCCCGATCGCGCGCTCGCCCGCGCGCGCGAGGCCGTGGTGCGGGCCCGCGGGCTCGCGCATCCCTTCAGCGTGGCCCACGCCCTCTTCTTCGAGACCGTCGTGCACACGCTCCGTCAGGACGGCGCGCGCCAGCGCGAGCGCGCCGAGGAGACGATCGCCCTCAGCGAGGCGCAGGGGTTCCCGTTCTGGCTCGGGGTCGGCCAGGCGTTCCACGCCGCCGCCCGCGTGCAGGCCGGCGAAACCGCGGCGCTCGCCGACTTGCTCGGGGGCTTGTCGCTCATGGCCGTGACCGGCAGCCGCGGCGGAGCGCCCGCCATGATGGTGCTCCTCGGCAAGGCCTACCGCGCCGCCGGCCAATGGCGCGACGCCCGCGACGCGATCGCGAGCGGCCTGGCGCTCGCCGCCCAATCGGGCCAGACGTTTTTCGACCCCGAGCTGCATCGCGTGCAGGGCGAGATCTGCCTCGCGGCCGACGAGCCGACCGAAGCCGTCGCCGCCTACCAGCGCGCGCTCGCCACCGCGCGCGCTCAGGAGTCGAAGTCGTTCGAGCTCCGCGTCACGATCGGCCTCGCGCGCCTCTGGGCCCGCCAGGGCGACCGCGAGCAGGCACGGACTCTCCTCGCGCCCGCCTACGAGTGGTTCACGGAAGGCTTCGACACGCGCGACCTCATCGACGCACAGGCGCTGCTCGACGAGCTCGGCGCGTGACCCAAGACACACCCACTTCCGCGCGCGCAGCGCGCGGCCGAGCCGACGATCGCCCTAGCCTCCGAGCGCAAAGCGCGAGGCCGAGCGCGAGCACTCTCCGAGCACAAGCGAGCCGGGGGATGTACGAAGCGCGGCTTTGCCGCGTTTCGTGAAGGGGGAGAGTTCCCCCTTGTCTGATTGACTCCCCCCGCCCGACCGGCCAGAAGGAAGGCCGGTCCGACCCGACCCCCTGGGTGCCGCGCAGCGTAAGTCGATAGCCGCCTGCGTCGACTGTGGAAGGGAGGCGTCGTGAAGATTCATCTCGTCACTCCGCGGAACCCCGAGAGCTTCTGGACCTACGACAACATCCTGCCGAGCCTCGGCAAGTCCTGCATCTTTCCGAACCTCTCGATGCCGACGGTCGCCGGCCTCACGGGTCCCGAGCACGAGGTCACGCTCTGTGACGAGAACGTCGAGCCGATCGACTTCGACGTCGCAGCCGACATCGTCGGGGTCACCGGCTACATCGTCCACAAGCAGCGCATGCTCGAGATCGTCGACGAGTTCCGCCGCCGCGGCCGCTTCGTCGTGATCGGCGGTCCCTACGCCTCGCTCTGCCCCGAGGAGCTGCGCGGCCGCTGCGACGTGCTCTTCGTCGACGAGGCCGAGGAGACCTGGCCGAAGTTCCTCGCCGACTACGAAGCCGGCCACTGGTACGAGGAGTACCGGCCGTCCGAAAAACCGGATCTCACCACCTCGCCGACCCCGCGCTTCGACCTCCTCGAGGTCGACCGCTACCACGCCATGACGATCCAGTTCGCCCGCGGCTGCCCGTTCAACTGCGAGTTCTGCGACATCATCGTCGTCTACGGCCGCCGCCCGCGCGTGAAGTCGGTCCCGCAGGTGATGGCCGAGATCGCCGAGTGCCACCGCCTCGGCGCGACGCAGGTCTTCCTCGTCGACGACAACTTCATCGGCAACAAGAAGCTCGCCAAGGAGCTCCTGCGAGCGATCGCCGAATGGAGCGAGGCCCACGGCCACCCGATGTACTTCAACACCGAGGTTTCGCTGAACGTCTCCCAGGACGAGGAGCTGCTCGAGCTGCTGCGGGCGGCGCGCTTCACCACGATCTTCATCGGCATCGAGAGCCCGCGGAAGGCGTCGCTGCAGGAGACCAAGAAGACCCAGAACATGCGCGGCGACCTGGTCGAGAACGTCCGCAAGATCCAGTCGTACGGCATCCAGGTGCAAGCCGGCATGATCGTCGGCTTCGACCACGACGACGCCTCGATCTTCACGGAGCAGCTGCGCTTCATCCAGGACGCGCGCATCCCCGTCTCCATGACCGGCATGCTGCAGGCGATGCCGAAGACGCCGCTCCACGAGCGCATGGCAAAGGAAGGGCGCCTCGTCGCGGAGTCGGTCGGCGACCAATTCGTGTTCTCGAACATCCTCCCGAAGACCATGAGCCGCCTCGAGCTCTACCAGGGCTATCGCGCGCTCATCGCGGATCTCTACGAATTCCGGAACTTCCGCCGCCGCACCCTCGAGTTCATCCTGAACCGCGGACGTCAGGTCGGCGACGACGTCAAGGTCCGCAAAGCAGAGCTGATCCTGCTCGCACGCGTCCTGAAGGACACCGTGCTGGCAGCGAGCCCGCGCCGGGCCTGGTTCACGCTGTCGCTGATCGGCGCCACGCTGTGGAAGCACCCGGCGCGCGTCGCCGACGCCGTCAGCTTCGCCCTCGTCCACAAAGGGCTCTACGAGTACATGCGGAGTCTCGACCGTCACCTGGAGCGTATCATCCGCGAGATCGAGGAGCGGGACCACGCTCTGTCACGGGGCTCCGGACCCCTCCCACGGGCCTCCGCCCCGCACCTCGTCACGGTGCGCGCGGAGATGTCGTAGACGGCGGTCTGGCTGTCATAGCCGAGCGCGCCGAGGTCAGGC